>NC_016146.1:0-322500 GCF_000233435.1 Blattabacterium sp. (Mastotermes darwiniensis) str. MADAR
ATGGATAATGAGGCATTAATAGATTCTTTTTCTGATTTTAAATACGAGAAAAACATAGATAGAGTAAGTCTAATGGCTATATTAGAAGAATCGATACGATGTGTATTAAGAAAAAAATATGATTCCTCTAAAAATTATGACATCATTGTAAATCCAGACCAAGGAGATTTAGAAATATGGAGAAATCGTATAGTAGTTCGAGATGGAACAGTAAAAGATATAAATAAAGAAATAGAATTGTCTACAGCACGTAAAATAGAAATTGATTTTGAAATAGGAGAAGAAGTAACGGAAAAAGTAGAACTCCAATCTCTTGGAAGAAGATCTATTTTGTCTTTAAGACAAAATTTACTTTCAAAAATCAATGAATACGATAATACCAATACCTACAAAAAAATTAAAAATAAAATTGGGGAAATTATTAATGTAGAAGTCTATCATATATTGCCTAAACAAATTATAATGAGAGATGAAGAACAAAATGAGATGGTCCTCCCTAAAAAAGAACAAATTCCAAATGATTTTTTTCGTAAAGGAGATCCTGTTAGAGTATTGGTAAAAAGAGTAGATTGGAAAGATAGTAAACCTTTTGCTATTTTAACTAGAAGAGATGAAACATTTTTAGAAGAACTTTTCAAGTTAGAAATACCAGAAGTATCTGAAGGTCTGATTACGGTAAAAAAAGTGGCACGGATTCCAGGTGAAAAAGCTAAAGTAGCTGTGGAATCTTATGATGATCGTGTAGATCCTGTTGGAGCTTGTGTAGGAATGAAAGGGTCTAGGATTCATCCTATTGTTAGAGAATTAAAGAATGAAAATATAGATGTCATTAATTATACTTCTAATACACAATTATATCTTACAAGAGCTCTAAGTCCTGCTAAAATATCCATGATGGAAGTTGATGAAGAAAATAAATATGTCAATGTCTATGTAAAATTAGAAGAAATATCTAAAGCCATTGGTAGAGGAGGACAAAATATACGATTGGCCAGTCAACTTACCGGATATAAAATACATATATTTAGAGACTTTCCTTATGAAGATGACGTAGAATTGACGGAATTTTCTGATGAAATAGAACCAGAAGTTATCAAAAAATTTCATCAAGTAGGTTTAAATACCGCAAAATCTATTTTAAATTATAGCAACTATGATCTCATAAAAAAAACCAATCTTGAAAAAGAAATTATAAATAAAGTCATTTTTATTTTAAAAAAAGAG
Source organism: Blattabacterium sp. (Mastotermes darwiniensis) str. MADAR (assembly GCF_000233435.1). Taxonomy (NCBI): domain Bacteria; kingdom Pseudomonadati; phylum Bacteroidota; class Flavobacteriia; order Flavobacteriales; family Blattabacteriaceae; genus Blattabacterium; species Blattabacterium sp. (Mastotermes darwiniensis). The sequence goes on from NC_016146.1 coordinate 1,225, forward strand.
TTTGAAGAGGAATTTAATTAAAAATGATTTTTTACAGAGATGATTTGATCAATTTTTATCTATTATGAATGATAACAGAATCCGATTAAAAAACGTATTGACAAAATACAATATTTCCTTGCAAAGAGTCGTTAATTTTTTGCAAAAAAAAGGAATTGAAATAGAAAAAAATCCTAATGCAAAAATAGAGGAACGAGTATATAGATTCCTTGTACGAGAATTTCAGACATATAAAGAAATACGAGATGCTTCTGAAAAAGTTTTTTTGAAAAAAAGAATAGAAAAAGAGAAAATAAAAGAAGAATTACTAAAGTCAAAAAATACTCCTATTCGTACTACGCAATCAGAAGATTCAATTGTAAAAATTGATTTTTTTGAAAAAAAATATGATAAAAACAAAAAAAAAAAAAAGGAATTCCATAAAGAATCTGCAGATTCTATTCCAAAAAATTTTGGAAATTTAAAAAAAACAGAACTTTATTCTTCTAAATATCATCATAAAGATAAAAAGCCTGAACACATTGATACCATATATCAAAAGCTAGATGGAGTTATGCTAACAGGAGATCGCATTGATTTATCTCAATTTGAAAGAAAAAGAAACAATAAAAAAAAACGTAAAAGAATTAAAAAGGAAATTTTTGTTGAAGAAATGAGAAATATTCCTAGAAAAAAAGAAAGAAGAAATTATTTAAATTCAAATAACAAAGAAAAACTAGGAAATAAAAAAAGATTACAAAAATTTACGGATGAAAAAATAGATAAACAAATTAAAGAAACTTTAGAAAAAATTTATTCAAAAAAAATCAAGTACAAAAAAATTAGAAAAGAAAAACGTCAATACAAAAAAGAAAAAAAACTTATTCAAAGTAAAATAGAAAAAAAAGAAAAAATTCTTAAAATAGCTGAATTTACAACCGTTAACGAATTAGCCTCTATGATGAACGTCAATGCCACAGATGTTATTATGTCTTGTATGTCCTTAGGGATTATGGTTACCTTGAATCAACGACTGGATGCAGAAATATTAACACTGGTAGCAGATGAATTTGGATATAACATAGAATTTACTGGATTAGACTTAGAGGAAGCTATTCAAGATGATAAAGATATAGAAGATAATTTAACTCATAGACCGCCTATTATTACTGTAATGGGACATGTAGATCATGGAAAAACATCTTTATTGGATTATATTAGAAATACCAATGTTATTGCTGGAGAATCTGGAGGAATAACTCAACACATAGCAGCCTATAGTGTAGAATGTTCCAATAATCATAGCATTACTTTTTTAGATACCCCAGGACATGAAGCTTTTACAGCTATGCGTGCAAGAGGAGCACAAGTTACAGATATTGCAATTATAGTTATTGCATCGGATGATCAAGTTCGACCTCAAACTAAAGAAGCTATTAGTCACGCTCAAGCGGCTAATGTTCCTATTATTTTTGTCTTCAATAAAATAGATAAAACCAATGCAAGACCTGACAAAATTAGAGAACAATTGGCCAATCTTAATTTCTTAGTTGAAGAATGGGGAGGTAAATATCCATCCCAAGAAATATCCGCAAAATTAGGGACTGGAGTAAATCAACTATTAGAAAAAGTACTATTAGTAGCTGATTTATTAGATTTAAAAGCCAATCCAAATAAACCAGCGATAGGAACTGTCATAGAAGCTTCTTTAGATAAAGGAAAAGGATATGTGACAACTCTTCTTTTACAAGGAGGAACATTAAAAGTAGGAGATTATGTATTAGCAGGAAATCATCATGGAAAAGTAAAAAATATTTTAGATGAACGTGGAAAATCAATTGCATCAGCAGGCCCATCTAAACCTATAACCATACTAGGATTAAATGGAGCTCCTACATCTGGAGATAAATTCAAAGTATTTAAAGACGAAAAGGTAGCAAAACAACTTGCTTACAGAAGAGAGCAGTTACAAAGAGAACAAAATATACGATATCAAAAACATTTAACTTTAGATGAGATAGGGAAACGTATAGCAATAGGAGATTTTAAAGAAATAAAAATAATTCTTAAGGGAGATGTAGATGGTTCCGTAGAAGCTATTGCGGATTCTATTCAAAAATTATCTATAAAAACCATAAGGATTAATATTATTTATAAAGGAGTTGGTCCGATTACAGAATCGGATGTTTTATTGGCAAGCGCTTCGGATGCAATTCTAATAGGATTTAATGTACGTCCAAATAATGGAGCTAAAAACATTGCAAAAAAAGAAGAGATAGAAATACGTACTTATTCGATTATATACAACGTGATTAATGATATTAAAGAGGCTATGGATGGACTTCTCTCCCCTGAAAAAAAAGAAAAAATATTAGGAACTGCAGAAATAAGAAAAATTTTTAAAATTTCAAAAATTGGAACTATAGCTGGATGCATGGTAATGGAAGGGAAATTACTACGTCAATCGAAAGTAAGATTGATTAGAGAAGGAATAGTCATACACAATAATGGAGAATTTACTTCTTTAAAACGTTTTAAAGAAGATGTAAAAGAAGTATCTAAGGGATATGAATGTGGAATTATAGTCAAAGATTATCATAATTTTCAATATGGAGATATTGTTGAAGGATATGAAGAATTATCTATTCCCATTAAAAAAAGTTAATATGTCATATAGAACACATAATTGCGGAGAATTGTGTAAAAAAGATATTGGAAAAGAAGTAATTTTATCTGGTTGGATTCAAACAATAAGAAATTTAGGGTCCTTAATTTTTATAGATCTTAGAGATTATTTTGGAACAATCCAACTAATTTTTTCAAAAAAATTAAAAAAACAAGTTCTTGAGCTAGGAAGAGAATTTCTAATTAAAGTTAATGGAACAGTAGTCAAAAGGAAATCTAAAAATTGTAATCTACCTACAGGAGAAATAGAAATTCTTGTTTATAAATTAGATGTATTGAATTCCTCTCCTATTCCACCTTTTATGATAGAAGATGAAACAGATGAAGAGGAAGGATGTCGTATGAAATATAGATATCTTGATATACGAAGAAATGCTATAAAAAATAATTTGATACTCCGTCATAAGATTTCTTTAGAAATACGAAATTTTCTTTCTAAGAATGGATTTCTAGAAATAGAAACTCCTGTATTAATCAACCATACTTCAGAAGGAGCGAGAAGTTTTATTGTTCCATCTAGAATGCACTCTGGGAAATTCTATGCTTTATCTCAATCTCCTCAATTATTCAAACAATTATTGATGATAGGAGGAATAGACAAATATTTTCAAATTGTAAAATGTTTTCGAGATGAAGATTCTCGTTCTGATCGTCAAATAGAATTTACACAAATAGATTGTGAAATGGCTTTCGTAGAGGTTCATGATATCTTGTTTTTTTTTGAAAATTTTATTAAATATTTATTTAAAAAAATAAAAAATATTCAATTAGAACCTTTTACTTTAATGACTTATTCCGATGCTATTAAAATGTATGGAACAGATACGCCAGACTTACGTTTTGAGATTAGATTTGTAGATTTGAATGATTTGGTTAAAAAACAAGTATTCAAATCTTTTCAAACAACAAAAGAATTAATAATAGGAATAAATATTTCAAAATGTAGTCATTATACATGTGATCAAATATATTCAATAATTGAGTGGATGAAAAAAAAACAAGGAGCTCAAGAAATTTTTTGGATAAAATTTTTTCCGGATAAAACATGGATTTCTTCAAATAAAAAGAATGATGAAAATTTAATGAACATCATCCAACATTTTGAAGCTAATCCTGGAGATTTATTATTTATTCTTTTAGGAAATAAACCAACAGAAATCAATCAACTTAGTCAATTACGGATAGAAATGGCCAATAAATTAAAAATGAGAAAGCCTAAATTATTCAAACCTTTGTGGATCATAGATTTACCTTTATTTGAATGGGATGAAAAATCTAAAAGATATAAATCTTTCCATCATCCTTTTACTAGTCCAAAAAAAGAGGACCTTCATTTATTAGAAAAATTTCCAGAAAATATTCGTTCAAAATCCTATGATTTAATTATTAATGGAGTTGAAATAGGAAGTGGATCTATACGTATTCATGACAAAAATATACAAAATTTAATTTTTAAACATTTAGGTTTTTCCATAAAGAAAATAAAATCTGAATTTGGATTTATAACCAAGGCTTTTGAATATGGAACTCCACCTCATGGTGGAATTGCTTTTGGATTGGATAGATTAATAACTATTTTGGAAGGAAAAGAAAATATAAAAGATTTTATTGCTTTTCCAAAAAACAATGAGGGAATAGATCTCATGGTCAACTCTCCATCTTACTTAAATAGGGAAAAATTAAAAGAAATACATTTATAATTTTTTTTGATATCTTAAACGAGATTCTTTATAAACATAAATGGCTTCTTTTTGATTTTTCCAATCTCCTATTATAACTTTTTTATTTTCCAGATCTTTATATACTAAAAAAAAATGTTCAATTTCTTTTTTAGCATGAAAGGAAATTTCATCTATATCATTAATTGTATTATAATTTGGATCTGAAATAGGTACACCAATAATCTTTTCATCTTCTCCATTTTCATCATTCATAAAAAAAATCCCAATGGGTTTTACTTTGATCAAACAACCTGGAATTGTTGGGACCGTTAAAAAAACCAATATATCTAATGGATCTCCATCTTTTGAAAGAGTTTTTGGAATAAACCCATAATCCGTTGGATAAATAATAGAAGAATATAAAACTCTGTCTAAACGAATAGAATTATTTTTTTTATCAAATTCATATTTATTTCTACTTCCTTTAGGAATTTCTATAAAAGCATCAAAACTTATTTTCATATTATTTTGGTATAACAATTAAATTCTTCCAAATATAATGCTACTTTTTTAGCAAATTCACCTCCAAGTTCTCCATTTATTACACGATGATCATAGGAATGTGACAAATAAATTTTGTGTCTTATTCCAATAAAATCTCCTTTTGGAGTTTCTATAATAGAAAGTTTTTTTTGTATTAATCCTATTGCCATAATTGCAACTTGAGGTTGATGTATAATAGGAGTTCCAAATATATTTCCAAAACTACCTATATTACTAATTGTATAAGTACCTCCTTGGGTTTCTTCAGGTTTTAATTGATTGGATTTAGCTCTTCTTATTAAATCATTGATAATTTTTATTAAACCTCTTAAACTATAGGAATCTGCATGTTTAATCACAGGAACAATTAAATTGCCATTAGGCAATGCTGTAGCTAATCCTATATGAATATTTTTTTTTTTTATAATATTAGTTCCATGTACAGAAATATTGATCATAGGGAGGTCTTTTATAGCTTTAACTACACATTTTACAAATACAGACATTAAAGTCAATTTTTCTCCTGTATTTTTTTGAAAAATATCCTTCATTTTATTTCTCCATTTCACTATGTTTGTGACATCTGCTTCAACAAAAGAAGTAACATGAGCAGATATATTCTTACTACTAATCATATGAGAGGCTGTAATTTGACGAATTCTATCCATTTCTATAATTTCCTCATTATGAGGATGAAGTATATTTTCTTTTTTATTCTGAATATACTTCAATATATCCTTTTTAGTAACACGACCTTTTTTTCCAGTTCCTTCTATGGATTCTAATTCATAAAAACTAATTCCTTCTTGATGAGCAAGAGTACGAACAAAAGGAGAGTAAAATCTTGTTCCTATATTTTTTTCCTCTATTTCTAAAATAGCTATGGAACTTCCTACCTTTGCTACTTCATTTGGATAAAATAATTTCTTTTTCAATATTCCATTCACGGGAGAATAAATTTCAGAATCAACTTTATCTGTAGCTATTTCTACCAATAAATCTTCTTTTTTTACAGAATCTCCTTCTTTCTTTAACCAACGAATGATAGTAGCCTCAGCTATACTTTCACCCATGGATGGAAGGGTCAAATTATACTCGGCCATCTAAATTTATCGTTTTATTTATTTTTGATCAAAATGATTAATCAAAAATAATAAAAAAAATGAAAATTCTTTCGTTAAATCAAATTAAAAAAGCAGATCAATATTGCATTGATAACGAAGATATTTCTTCCATAGAATTAATGGAAAGATCTGCAAGAGTCTGTTTTGATTGGATAATTCATCACTATCGTAAAATAAAAAAAATTATAATATTAGTAGGAAAGGGTAAAAATGGAGGAGATGGTCTGGCATTAGCAAGAATGTTGTATCATGAATATGGAAATGCAGTAGTTACTATATATATTCTAAATATATCTAATCATTCCTCTTCAGAATTTCTCATCAATAAAAACAAAATATTAAAATATGGGATAGAATTGAAAATAATTAATGAAGGAGATAATTTTCCATTTTTAGTAGATGAAATAGAAAATAAAAACAGTATAATACTTATTGATGCTATTTTTGGAATAGGATTAAATCGTCCAATAAAAAAATATTGGAGAGCTTTTTTTCATTACATTAATGAAAATAAATTTACATCGGTTATTTCTATAGATCTTCCATCTGGGCTGTTTATAGAAAAAAACCAAAAAAATTTTGAAGAAATTATAATAAAAGCTACTCATACATTAACTTTTCAAGTACCTAAATTGCCTTTTTTTTTACCAAATTATTCCAATTATGTAGGAAATTGGCATTTATTAAATATTGGATGGAAAGAAACTTACATCAATAGTATATCTGCAAAAAATTTTTATATAGATGAAGTTTATGTTAGATCCATATATAAAAAAAGAAAAAAATTTTCCCATAAAGGAAATTATGGTCATGGACTTATTGTTGGAGGATCCTATGGAATGATTGGATCCATGGTCCTTTCTGCAAAAGCATGTTTTAGAATTGGAATTGGAAAATTAAGTGTTTATATACCACGATGCGGATATAATATTTTACAAACTCTCATTCCAGAAGCAATTATAAAAACAGATATTAAAAATAAATGTATTAGCCATATTCCTCATCATTTATCTGCTGTAAATGCAATAGGAATAGGAATGGGTATGGGAAAGGATCCTATGACCGTATATGCATTAGAATCTTTCTTTTTGAGGAAAAAAAAAATTCCTATTGTATTAGATGCAGATGCTATAAATATATTATCCAATCGATTAGAAATAATGGATCTTATTCCGGAAAATACAATTCTTACTCCACATCCAAAAGAATTTCATAGATTATGTGGCTCATGGGAAAATGATTATCAAAAATTAGATTTATTAAAAAAATTTTCTAATAAATACAAGATTTATCTTGTATTAAAAGGAGCACATACTGTTATTTCCACTCCTAATGGATCTCTTTATTTCAATAGTACTGGAAATCCAGGAATGGCTACAGCAGGAAGTGGGGATGTTCTCAGTGGAATAATTACAGGTTTGTTAGCCCAAGGTTATTCTGAAAAAAAATCTTGTATTATGGGAGTATACTTACATGGTTTAGCAGGAGATATGGCTTTAACAGAAGGAAATGAAGAATCTATAATGGCTAAAGATATTCTAAATTACATAGGAAAGTCTTATCAAAAAATAAAGTAAATATTCAAATATTTTTTTTGATATACATACGAAATAAAACCGTATACATGCAAATTGTTATTGCTGTTAATAAACTTATTTGAGCAAGATAATCTCCATATTTTGTATAAAAAGTTTTCTTTCTATTCATTCCAATTTTATGGGATAATACTCCCTCTATTCCGTAAGGAATAGAAGAAATAATTTCCCCTTTATCATTAATAAAACAAGAAACTCCAGTATTAGCAGACCTAGCTATACATTTTCTATTTTCAATCGCTCTAATACAAGAATAATAAAGGTGTTGTTTATATCCTTGTGATTCCCCCCACCATCCATCATTAGTGATTACAACCATAAAATCCGCATTATTTTTTTTAAAAAATTTAGAAACATATTCTCCAAATATGGATTCATAACAAATAATAGGAATAACCCTTATTCCAAAATAAGGATGTAAAAATACAGAAGAAAATGGATCTTCCTGTTTTCTATGTTCCATTACAGTTCCTCCAAAATCAAGTAATATATTCCCCAATATAGGAAAAAGAATCTTTTTATAAGGAAAAGTTTCTACAGCTGGGACTAGTTTCGATTTATGATGAATTTTTATATCCTTGTATCTTCCAATTTGAATAACAGAATTAAATAATTTTTTTTTTAAGTAGGATTTGGATTTATGGGATATAGCTTCTATTCCTGTAATCAATACAGTTTTTGGATATCCATTCAAATAATTTCTAAATATAGAAATTATTCTATTATTTCCTATATTTTCGATAGATATTTTTTCATCATGTCCTGGAAATGTTGTTTCAGGTGCTACAATAAAAGTCTTTTTTCCAAAAGATATTTTTTTATTTATTAATTTTTTCAATCGATAAATTAATTCATCCGTTGAAATTATATATTTTTGAGAATATGGATCGATATTTGGTTGTAATATCAATACTTCTACCGTTTTATCTTTTTTTTCTTCATATTTTAAGTATATATAGTTAGAAATAAAAAGGAGAATAAATATTTTTCCTAAATTCATCAAAATTTTTTTGTATAAATTCAATTTATTCTTATTCTTTCTATATTCCATAATAGAATTGATTAACCCTATATTAACACTCCATATCCAAATAGATCCACCTAAAGAACCAGTATATTCATACCATTGAATCCATTCTACACGATTAGAAAAACCATTTCCTAAATTCAACCAAGGCCAAGATAATTCCCATTCTAAATGCATTTTTTCAAATGATATCCATATACAAACCAAGAATATATATCCTATTCTTTTATTTTCTATATTTTTTTTTATGCACGAATAAAACGTAAAAACAATTGACATAAAGAAAGAATTAAGGGTAATAGGAATCAAATAAGCTTCTATAGTAGCAAAATCTCCATTAGGTCTTTTTGCATAAGATAACCACCATGTAGCAATAGCATTCCATATTGAAAAAGTAAGAAAGGACAATAAAAAAATTGAAAAAACAATTCTTCTGTAAGAAGAAAAAGAATTACTTAAACATTCTTCTATATACAATAGAGGAATAAAAGCTATAAATAAATATAGAGCATTTCCGTTGGTAGGCCATCCAAATCCTAATAGAATTCCTGAAAGGATACAAAAAATCGTATTTTTTGTTTTTTTTTGAATAAATGCAGTCAGCATTTACAATTGAATAAGTGGAGCTGGCGGGATTCGAACCCGCGTCCAAACAAGTTCTACGAAGGATTTCTACATACTTATCCAAAGTAAAGTTTTTCAGATTAAAATCGAACTATTGGATTACGATCAAAATCTTAGATTCAAAAATATTGAATCAGAAAACTTTAGAATCATCCGTTTTCTTATCCTTATATTCTGATTACCTCGACTTCAGGAACTATAAGGAAGAATTCCTGAGAGATATTTTGCTTCTGTATGTGTATCAGATTAAGCTTAATGATGTTTCATTCATCATTCAAGCAGCAAAAGCGTATTGTTTTTCGCCATTTATTATGTATGTAACGCTTTATTTACGTGTAAGGCATTACGCAACACGGTATGCTTCCCCTCATAAATAATCTTGCTGTCTATTCCAAAATCAGCCCCTGTAAATAGTCCAAATTTATTAAAAAATTTTAAATAATAAGTCTTTTAATCTTAAAAAAAATAAATAAAATACAATTCAATTTATAAATTTTCAGATCAGACTAGTTTGATCTGAAGCATCTAATCGAATAAAAATGAATAATAAAATGGTAAAAGACCAAATAGAAGAACCTCCGTAACTAAAAAAAGGTAATACAATTCCTATTGTTGGAAAAAGACCCATAACCATTCCTAAATTAATGAAAAAATGAAAAAAAAGAATATTTCCTACAGAATATCCAAAAATTCTTCCAAAAATATCTTTCTGTCTTTCAGATAAAAAATATATACGACTTATGAACAATAAATAAGATACAATTAAAACAACACTTCCTAAAAAACCCCATTCTTCTCCTACAGTACAAAAAATATAATCCGTATGTTGTTCAGGAACAAATTTTCCTTTTGTAATAGTTCCTTTTTGATATCCTTTTCCAAAAAATTTTCCAGATCCAATAGCTGTTTTGGAATATAAAAGATTATATCCTACATTTTCTCTATATTTTCTGTCAAATTCATTTTTAAATAGGATATTTATCCTATCTTTATGATGTTTTTTAAAAAATTTTTGATAGAAAAATGGGGAAATCAAAACAAAAGTAGAAAAAAAAATAAAGAATAAAATATGAAAAAATAAATCCCTTATGGATATTTGTTTCTTTTTTATAAAAAAAATCCATAAAAGAATTATAGAAAGAGAGAATATAATGATCCATGGAGAAATATTTAACGAAAGAACGAACAAAAAAATCAAAAAAAATAAATAAAATATGAAAAATACAGACAATCCTTCTCTATATAAAGTAAGAATAAAGGAAGAAAAAACTATAGAAGAACCTGGATCTGGCTGAAAAAATATTAACATTGTAGGTAATATCAATATTACAAATATATATAATAGAGTTTTCTTATTTTTTTGAATATCTTCTTGACTCATAAGACGAGCTATTATTAAAGAGGTTGATATTTTGGATAATTCAGAAGGTTGAAAACTAATACTACCAAAAACATACCAGGATTTTGATCCATTTATATTCTTACCAAAAAAGAATACTCCTATTAAAAGAAATAACGTAAATAAAAAAAAGAATGGAGAAAAGTATTTATAATGTATAGGTTTCAAAAGAAAAACAATAAATATGCAAACCAAACTAAATAAAATCCATATCAATTGCTTTTCCGCTTTTTCAGAAGAAACAGAATAGAGGTTCATACATCCAAAAAAAACTATGAAACTATAAATTGTTACAATCCACCAATCGATATTTACTAATAATGTTTTATTTCTTTTGATCAAGAGAATATTTTGTATTTTTTTTATTATATACTTTCATTCTTGCTATGTAATCATACACATTTTTTAATCCTGAAGTCATTATTCTTTTCTCAATATTTATTCTATTTTTATGTACATGATTTTTAATATATTTTTCTGCAATAAGGCTAGCTATAGGACCAGCCCAACGTGATCCAAATCCTCCATTTTCTATTATAACAGAAATAGCTATTTTAGGATCTTCTACTGGAGCAAATAAAATAAAAATAGAGTGATCAGGAAGAGAGATCGACTTTTGTTTAATCTTAATAAAATTTTGTGATGTTCCAGTTTTTCCAGCCATTCTAATATCTGAAGATTTAAAACTTTTTCCAGTTCCAATCTCAAAAACTTTTTCCATTCCACTAATGATTAAATCAAAATATTTTCTTTCTACTTTAGTCTTTTTAGCAATAGTATAATTTGGATTGGTTATTGGTTTGTTATTAATACTCTTTACAATATGTGGAGTGTAAAAAAAACCTTTGTTTGCTATAGCACAAACCATATTAGCTAATTGAATAGGAGTAACATTAATTTCTCCTTGTCCAATACTATTGGAAATAATAGTGAGAGCATTCCATTTTGTGTATCCATATTTTTTATTGTAATAATCTCCAGATGGAATAACTCCTTTTTCTCCAGTAGCTAAATCATTGTATAAGTAATTTCCAAAACCAAAACTTTTAATAATATCACTCCATTCATTAACTCCTTTCGTTAAATTTTTTGGATATTTTTCAATTACACGTTTATAAACTTGTGCAAAATAATTGTTACAGGATACAGCTACAGCAGTTTCTATTCCTATTGGAAATCCATGAATTCCAGAATGACAATGAATTCTTTTTTTTCCATATCTAAAACCATTATAACATATAAAAGTCGTGTTCTTATTTACAACACCCATTTGAAGACCTGCTAATTCCGTTAACAATTTAAATGGAGAAGCAGGAGAATAACGAGCTTGTGTTGTTCTATCAAATAAAGGATAATCTATTGTGTTTTTGATTAACTTTTTAAACTCTTTAGAACGATTAATTCCTACAAACAAATTAGGATTGTTAATGGGACTGGAAACTAAAGATAAAATTTCGCCATTTTTAGGATTAATAGCCACTATTCCTCCTTTTTTTTGATACATGAGTTTTTCTGCATAATTTTGTAAATTCCAATCTATAGTTAAAGAAATATCATTTCCACTAATAGCTTTAACATTATTTTTCTTGTTATTGTAGCTACCTATAATACATCCATTCTTATCCCTTACCCAATATCTTACTCCTTTTTTTCCTCTCAATATTCTCTCATAGGATTTCTCTACACCAGCCCATCCAATAAAGTCCCCTATTTGATAATAATGAGTTTCTTTCTTAAGATCTTTTGGACTAACTTCCCCTATATATCCTAAAACATTAGCAGAACTTTCTACCTTATAATCTCTAAGAGAACGTTTTGTCCAATCAAAACCTTTATACTTATAAAGTTTTTCTTGTATTGTAGCAAATTTTTCTTTGGAAATAAAAGGAAGAAAAACAGATGGTAAATATTTTGAATAAGATTTTGCTTTTCTTAAATTTTTATGAAAAGTCTCTTTTTCTATTCCTACAAGATTACAAAATTCTATGATATTAAAACGTTCATCTATCAATATGGGAATGACTATTAACTCATAAATGGATTTATTGAAAACCAATAAGTGATTATTGCGATCAAAAATAGAGCCTCTTTCAGGAATAATAATTTCTTGCTTTATAGAAGTATTAAAGGCATTTAAAATATATTTTTCAGTATATATTTGTATGTAAAATAATCTAATTATAAAAATTAAACCTATAGTTCCTAATAGAATATAGAAAATATATAATTTTTTCAATGTTTAATTTTTCTAAAGAAAAAATATATAATACACAAAATAGTTGTAAAAATACTGCTAAATATAGTTTTTAATAAAATAATTTTGCTAAAATTAGCAATTTTAAATATTTCCAATACAAACAAGGAAAGATGATGTGTCATTACTAATGAAAATATATAAAGTGTTTTTCGAATGAATGGTAATTCATAAATAGAAAAACTACTTATATTAATGAAATTTTTTCCATCAAAAAATTGTAGAAATTTTAATCTAAAAAAAGCGGAAATAGTAGTAGAAAACGCATGATTTCCTCCAGTATTCATGAATTTATCTATAATAAATCCAATTGTAAAAGATAAGAGTAAAAAAATGAATCTATTTCCACGATATGGATAAACTAATACAAAAAGAATATAGATATAAGTATATAATCCGAAAAATATAGGATTGAATATAGATATTTGAATCAAACAAAGAAAAGAAATAAAAAAAGCATATACAAAAAAATTTTTGATGAAATTCATTACTCATGTTCAACTTTATGAAGTTGAATATTATTCCATTCTTTTTTAAATAAATTTTTTACCACATAAGCATTTTCTATAGTGGAAAAATTTGCAAAGAGTTTTACTTTTATTACATAATTTGCATGTTCTTCATCAAATCTATAACCATAAACTTTTCCAATAGGGATTCCTTCAGGAAAGGTAGCCGATTTTCCATCTGTTTCCACTATATCTCCTTTATTGAAAATAGAATGTCTAGGAATGTCATACAGTACAACATATTCATGATCTAATCCATCCCAACTTACCGTTCCAAAATATTTATTTTTTTTCAATCTTGCATTCACTTTAATTTTTGGATTTAATAGAGAAATAGCTATACTAAAATGCGGTGAAGTTTTTACAATAATTCCTGCTATTCCATCAGATAATATTATTCCCATATCTGTTTCAATTCCATCTAAACTTCCTTTGTTAATAGTGATATAATTCTCCTGTCCATGTATACTGTTATTTATAATTTTTACAGGAGTAAAAATATACTGTTGTAAATAATCAATATTTTCTTCTTTAAAATCTATAGTATATTTTTTTATTTTAGAGGATATAAGAGAATGGCGTAATCTTGCATTTTCATTAATAAGTTTTTCATTCTCAATATCCAAAAATAAATATCGACGTAATCTATAAATGTTTTTATAAATATTTCCAATGAAATTGGAAGAATTTGTATCAAAATATTGATTCAAATTTATCTTTGAAAAAGAAAGAAGAAGAGCTGTATATTCTAATAAAATAAAGAAGATCAAAAAACGCCATTTCATAAATAAATGAAAAAACTCACGCATATTGCACTATCTCATCAAAAATGTAAATTTATCAATATTTTTCAAAGCAACTCCTGTCCCTTTAACTACAGCCCTCAAAGGATCCTCTACTAAAGAAACAGAAAGACCTGTTTTTTTAGATATTCTTTTATCTAATCCTCTTAAAAGAGATCCACCCCCAGCCATATATATTCCAGTTTTATAAATATCTGCAGCTAGTTCTGGAGGAGTACTAGAAAGTGTTTCCATAACTGCATCTTCAATTCTTAGAATGGATTTATCAAGAGCCGGAATGGTTTCTTTGTAAGAAAGATTCATTTCTTTTGGTTTTCCTGTAGGCAAATCTCTTCCTTGTATGTGGATATCTTCCGGAGGATTTTCAATAGATTCCATAGCTGCTCCTATATCTATTTTTATTTTTTCTGCAGTTCTTTCTCCAATATATAGATTGTATTTAGTTCTAAGAAAATAGGATATATCATTAGTAAAAACATCTCCAGCTATTTTTATGGATTTTTGACAAACTATACCTCCTAGAGCTATTACTCCACATTCTGTAGTTCCTCCACCAATATCAATAATCATATTTCCTTCAGCTTTTGTCACCGATATTCCAGAACCAATAGCTGCTGCCATCGGTTCCTCAATTAAATAAACTTCTTTTGCATTAAGATGTTGTGCAGAATCTTTTACTGCTCTTTTTTCTACTTCTGTTATTCCGGATGGAATACAAATAACCATGGTTAATGATGGAGTAAAAAATTTTTTATTTATACCAGGAATTTTTTTTATGAATTCTCTTATCATTAGTTCTGCAACTTGATAATCGGCAATGACTCCGTCTTTTAATGGTTTATATATTTTAATATTTTCATGAGTTTTTCCTTGCATCTTTTTTGCTTCTTCACCTACGGCTAATACTTTTTTAGTTCTTATATCTATAGCTATTATTGAAGGGAGATCTACTATGACCTTATTGTGATGCATAATAAGAGTGTTTGCTGTACCTAAATCTATAGCTATTTCTTGAGTAAATAGATTCCTCATAAAGTCAAATGAACCCATTTTTTATTGAATATTCACTCAATTTAAAAATATTTTTACAAACAATCAGTATATTATCATATGAAGGAACACAAAGTATTTTTATTTCAAGGAAGTAATAAAGGAAATAGAAAAAAATATTTAGATGAATCATTGTCCTTAATTTACAAAAAGATTGGAAAAATAGTTCAAAAATCTTCTTATTTTGAAAGCGAAGCTTGGAATATGAATAAAAAAACATATCCTTTTTACAATAGGGCATTGTGTATAAAAACATTTCATTCTCCTATTGATCTTTTAGAAGAAATTTATGATATTGAATCTTGCATAGGTAGAACTAATAAAAGTGACTTATTTTCTTCTCAAGAAAAATATAAAGATAGAGAAATTGATATAGATATTTTGTTTTACGATCACATGGTAATCCAAAGTTCTATTTTAACTATCCCACATCCTTTGTTACATTTTCGTAGATTTGTTTTAGAACCTATGTGTGAGATAGCCCCAAAAAAATATCACCCTATATTTCATCTTACTGTCTTGGAAATGTTAGGAGTTTGTATGGATGATTTAAAAATTAAAAAACTAGGTAATTTTATTCCATAGTTATTATATTATATTACGAAAAAAAAATTTTAATTAAGTTGTTTCAAAAGAAAAAATGGATTTTCACATCCGAAATAATATTGTTTTCTTTTTTGTCCACCATTTTTACTTTTTCTAATGAAAAAAGAAAATATTTTATTTCTCTCATAGAGGATATAGAGAAAGGAAAATCTTATTTAGAAGATTTTTCTACTACAAAAATACAATCAAACAGAATAAAAGAAGATTTTTCTACTACAAAAATACAATCAAACAGAATAAAAGAAGATTTTTATGCCGATAAAAATATAAATTTGACTTATAATCTTGCTGTCCAAGAAAAAGATCATGTTGATGATAATAGTAAAAAAGTCATTGATACAACTGATCCATTTTTTATGGATCAAAAAGAAAAAAACAATAAGAGGATGATCTCATATGGAAATAAAAAAGAGGAAATAGGATACAAATATTCATCTTATGAGAGAAAAGAATTTAACGAATCCAATAGTTTTTTTTTCATTAGAAAAAAAATTTATGATATGAACCTAGAAGGAGGTTTTGTTCATAAAAATGAAGGAGAAAAAAAATTAATAATTCCAACAATTAGTTTTTTTATGCGTCAACAACCTTTCTTGAAAGAAAAAAATCCTTTTTTTAGTACTTTAATTATGGATTTTCATATTTTTGCATACAATTCCATCAATTATCATCCAATTTTTTCTGATACAGGAATACGAACTGGAATAAATACTAGCATAAATATAGAAAACATTTTTCCTGTTTCTACTTGTTTTACAATACATCCAAAAATGAATTACAAAGGTTTTTTTGACACTTTGGATTGTGGATCAAATATTCTATTATTTCAAACGATAGAAACATCAACAGATCTACTATTTACAAAAGAATTCTTAAAATTAAAAAGAAGCTCACTATTCAACAACATAGAATCTATGTTGTCTTTTGGTATTATCTACCGAACCAGTTCTATTGAAAAAAGAATCAATATTGTACTGAATAATAATTGTAAAATAGAAAATAATTTAGAAAAAAAAAAAATACTTGATTTTTTTCAGATAAAGACTTCTTATATTTTCGATGATAAATCTTTCAAGTGGAAAAATTTCCATTTTATAGGATCTACTGATCTTTTTACAAATTGTTTGAAATATCAAGGTGGATTAAACTTTTATGAGGAAGAAGAAGAAATGTATTTTAACTTCCATTTTAAACATCAAATGAATCCTTTTCATAAAAAAAAGAAATATCGAAAAAAAGGAAAGAATTGTTATGAAGAATTTTTCTTTGAACAGGATAATTATGTTATGTTTCCTATTCCATTGGATATAAAAATTGACTTAAGTTATAAAAATTCTTTCAATCAAGAAGAATTGTTAAAAAAATCATTTTTATTAAGAATAAATGGATTTATAGCAAAGTATTGGAATATGGAAATGCAAATGGAGTACAATCTATTCCAACATAGAATGGATCTTTTCAAAATTAGTTTTTACAGAAATTTAAGAAACTTAAAAATGAATTTTAACTGGTATCCCATAGGAGGAGTAGATCATCGTTACTGGTCTTTTTTTATTGGGGAAAATGAATCATGAAAAAAAATATATGAATTGTAATTAATTTATTTTCCTTCATTATGAATACAAAATATCTTTTTTTGTTAGTTTTTCTTCTATTATTTTTCCTAAATTTTAATAAAGGCTATTCTTTCTTTAAGAAGAATAAAAATTCTTTGATCAGAATTATTCATTCTGATTTTATACAAAAAAAAGAAAAATTACATGATGATGCTTTTTTTTTTATAGGTCATGTTCATTTCCAATATAATGGATATCAACTTTTTTGTGATAAAGCTATTTATGAAAGAAAGAATAATAGATTTTATGGATATGGAAATGTTCAGTTAAAGTCATACAAAAAAAAATTTTTTTCTCATAAAATAGAATTTTCCAAAAATTTTGAAAATATAAAAGCTTCAGGTAAAGTGATTTTATTGCAAAATAATATAAAATTAACAGCAGATGTAATTAATTATAACTTTAGAAAAAAAATATTTCAGGCAATAAAAAATGTTTTTTTAATTTTGGATAAATTACGATTATCTACCAATATTTTAGAATACAATCTTAGACTTAAAAAATTTTCTTATAAAAAAGGAGGTTTTATTTCTTATAGAAATTATTTTTTATATAGTCAGGAAGGATTTTTTTTTCCTATAAAGAAAAGAGCCCTATTAAAAAATAAAGTAAAATTAATCAGCAAATATTATACTGTATATTCTAATTCTATGGAATGTCTATTTCCGGTAGATAAAATTACTTTTTTCAGCCATACTATTATGGTGGATAATAAAAATAGAGATAATTTTTTCTATACGAAAGGAGGTTTTTTTCTTATAAAAAAAGAAATTTTTTTATCCAAAAAATATTGTAGTATACATTATAATGGAAAAATAGTTCAAGGAGATTATTTATTTTACAATCACAAAAAAAAATATGGATTAATAAAAAATGTTTTTTTAGAGGATCCGAAAAAAGGATATTCTTTTATGGGAAAAAACGGATATTTTGATTTTAATTCTGGATTATTCTCTTTAAAGAAAGATACAATAGCTGTAGTAATAAAAAAAGATTCAAAAAAAGATCCCATTTTTATTTATTCTGATATTATCAAAATAAATTTTCAAAAAAATTCTACATATTTGATTCAATTTTTTTCTGTTCAAGGAATTTTTTTAAATGAAGAACTTCAAGGAAAAAGTGATTCTTTGGTTTATAACCCATCTAAAAATTACATTCAATTTTATGGAAATCCAATTTTTTGGTTAAAAGATCAACAGATTACTGGAAATTCCATTTATATGAAGTTGAAAAAAAATATCTTTTCATTAGATTTTTTTAAAATCATAAAAAATGCCTCTTATATAAAAAAAATAGATTCGGAAATATTTAATCAAATACAAGGAAAAATTGTTACAGGTTTTTTTGGAAAAAAAAATCTTTTGGAAAGAATTTTAATCCAAGGAAATATTCAAGGTATTATTTTTTCAAATCAATTTTATTGTGAAAATCTATATATAGATTTAAAAAATGGAAATGATGTAAAAAGGATTTTCTGTTTAGAAAAAGCAAATTCAGAACTTTTCAAAAAAAAAGAAAAAAATTCCTTATTGATTCCTCTATTTTCTTGGAGGGAAAAAGAGCAACCTACAAACAAAAAGTATTTGTTTTATAACAAAATGAAAAAATTTAGACAAGAAATTTTATTAGAAAAAAAAGAGATCAAAAAAATTTTTTATGAAAGAATTAGAGAATGATTTTATTCAATATCAAGCTCAAGTTACATCCAATCCGATGAAAATAGTAGTAGATCATGCAGAAGGAAATTATATTTATGGAAAAGATGGAAAAAAATACTTAGATTTTGTAGCCGGTGTTTCTGTTAATACATTAGGACATGGAAATAAAAAAATAAAAGAATCCATAAAGAATCAATTGGAAAAATATTTGCATACTATGGTTTATGGAGAATTTGTACAGGAACCTTGTGTAAGGCTTTGTCAAAAATTATCAGAGATTACTCCATATCCACTAACAAAAACTTATTTGGTAAATTCAGGAACTGAAGCAGTGGAAGGAGCCTTGAAATTAGCAAAGTGTTATACAGGAAGGGAAGAAATCATTTCCTGTAAATTATCTTATCATGGAAGTACACAAGGGTCTATGAGTGTTATGGGATATGAAAAAAAGAAAAGACCTTTTCGTCCTCTAATTCCATTAGTTAAATTTATAACATTCAATCAAGAAGAAGAATTAATTGATTCTATTACCAATAAAACTGCTTGTGTTATTTTAGAAACAATTCAAAGTTCTGCAGGTATTGTATTACCTACTCATTCCTTTCTAAAAGAAGTAAAAAAACAATGTAAAAAAAAAAATTCTTTGATGATTTTGGATGAAATACAAACAGGATTTGGAAGAACTGGTAAGTTTTTTGCTTTTGAACATTATGGAATTGTTCCTGATATTTTAATTATGGGAAAAGGAATGGGAGGAGGAATACCTATTGGTGGCTTTATGTCCTCAAATGAAATCATGAAATCTTTTTATGATCAAGTCCCCCTTGGACATTTAACGACTTTTGGTGGAAATGCGTTAGCTGCAACAGCTTCTCTAACTACATTAAATCAACTTAATGAGTCTAATATTATTGATAATATTTCTATAAAAGAAAAATGGATTAGAAAATATTTAGTTCATGATCAAATAAAGAATATTCATGGAAAAGGTCTTCTTTTATCTTTTGAATTGAAAAATAAAAATCATATTGAAGAAGTTTTACAATCTTGTATAAAAAAAGGATTAATCTTATTTCGTTTTTTATTCAATAGTAATTCTCTACGTATTTCTCCTCCATTGACCATAACAAAGGAAGAAATCCAAAAAGGATGTTCGATTATTATAGAATGTTTGAATGATCTTCAAACAAAATAAAAAAAATGTTTTTTTTCTTGTTTTCAAAAAAATGAGATACTTCATTGAATTAGCTTATAATGGAAAATATTATCATGGATGGCAGATACAAAAAGAGGTAAAGTCTGTAGAAGAAAGATTAGAATATTGTCTATCCAAATTATTGAAAAAATCTATAAATGTGGTAGGAGCAGGAAGAACGGATAAAGGAGTACATGCCCAACAAATGTTTGCTCATTTTGATTTTGAAAATAACATAAGTCCTAATCTAATTAGGAAACTAAATATTTTTTTACCTAGATCCATTCATGTTTTCAATATTTTTCCAGTAAAACAACATATACATGCTAGATTTAATGCTATAAGTAGAATCTATAAATATTATTTAACATGTGAGAAAAATCCATTTATTCAAGACTTTTCTTGGTATTGTTTTTATCCATTAGATATTGAAAAAATGAATCATGCTACTAAAATTTTAATGAAATATAGAGATTTTAGTTCTTTTTGCAAAAAATATAGAAAAAAAAGAGTAATAAATAATATATGTAAAATATACTATGCCTATTGGTCTAAAAAGGATACTAACTTTTGTTTTACCATTGAAGCTAATCGATTTTTAAGGAATATGGTACGATCCATAATAGGAACATTGATTGATGTAGGAAGGAAAAAAATTAGTATAGATAGATTTATAGAAATTATAGAATTAAAAAATGATGTTTATCCTCGTAGTACAATAGTTCCTGCATGTGGATTGTTTCTAACTAAAATTATTTATCCAGAGGACATTTTTTTATGAAAAAAAAAATATCTTCCTTAAAACAATTTTTAAAAATAAGTTTTCATTATAAATATATTCTGATAGCAATAATCAGTCTCTCTCTATCAATATCTTTTATATCGGCTTATCGTCCTAAGTTAATACAAAAAGCTATAGATGTACATATAGTTTATAAAGATTTTTTTGGACTTAAAAATATTTTACTATGGATTAGTTTTCTACTTTTTTTAGAAAGTGTATTTCATTTTATTCTATTATATTTATCCAATATTTTAGCTCAAAACGTTATTGAGAAAATAAGAATTCTTTTGTTTGAAAAATTCCTATATTTCAAGACTTCTTTTTTTAACAAAACTCCAATTGGAAAATTGGTATCCTATTATGTTTCGGATATAGAAACAATTACAGTTATATTCAACGATGGAATATTGCTTGTATCTGGAGACTTTTTAAGAATAATGATGATTCTAATTATGATGTATACAGTGCATAAAAAATTAGCTATTATTGTTTGTTTTACTATTCCTTTTATGTACTTTATTACTCGATTTTTTCAGAATACATTAAAAAAAACTTTTCATGAAGAACGTGTACACACTTCACGTTTGAATAGTTTTTTACAAGAAAAAATTATAGGAATGCCTATAATACAAATTTTTCATAAAGAAAAAGAAGAATATTTAAAATTTAAGTCTATCAATTATAAATTGATGAATGCACATTTTAAAACAATTTTTTATTTTTCTATTTTTTTTCCAATAGTGGAATTTATATCTGCTGCTTCAATAGGTTTTGTAATATTTTACGGAGGATTTCATGCAATTAAAAAAGTAAATATCGAACCAGGAAAGATTATTGCTTTTATTTTTTTTATTTACCTTCTTTTTCGTCCAATGCGTCAAATAGCAGATAGGTTTAATATTATACAAAGAGGAATAGCTGGAATAGAACGTATATTTTCTATATTAAATTCGGAAGAAACAATTATGAATAAAGGAAATATACAAATCAAAAAATTAAAAGGACATATTATTTTCAATAATGTTTATTTTTCCTATTTAAATCATGAAGAAATGGTTCTTAAAGGAATTTCTTTCGAAATATTTCCTGGAGAAAAAGTTGCTATAGTAGGATCTACAGGATCTGGAAAATCTACAATTACACATTTAATTTCCAGATTATACGAAATAAAAAAAGGAAAAATTTTCATTGATGGATATTGTATTCAAGATATAGAACTTAAAAATTTAAGATCTCATATAAGAGTAGTGACACAGGATGCATTTTTATTTAATGATTCCATTATTAATAATATAACCTTGGGTAATCCTTCAATTAGCGTAGAAAAAATAGAAAAAATGGCAAAAAAAATAGGCATACATAGTTTTATAAAATCCTTGCCCCACGGATATAAATATATTGTAAAAGAAAAAGGAGATATTTTATCACTTGGAGAAAAACAATTAATTTCTTTTTTAAGAGTACAAATTCATCCTTATTCTATCCTTATTTTAGATGAAGCAACAGCTTCTTTGAATAAAGAATTGGAAAAATCGATTTATCATGCCATAGATTCTTTGACTAAAAAGAGAACTTCAATTATTATCACTCATCGTCTTTCTACATTAGAAAATGCAGACAAGATTTTAGTTTTCAATAAGGGTTTTCTTGTAGAAAAAGGAACCCATCAAGAATTGATCCGATTAAATGGATATTATGCAGAATTATACAAAGAAACATTGAATAAATAATTTACGGACAATTCCGTTATTTTTTGATAAAATTTTTCTACATACTGGTTATTTTTTATTGTTTCAGTAAATTTTTCCAAAAGTTCTTTATTTACTTTTTTATTATTACAAAAAGTAGATCCTTTCGGATATAAATAAGGTCTTATTTCGGAATCTAAGATTAGATTATTCCCTATCCTAAGAAAATAGTTGTTAAACTAATAATTTGCAATTTACAAATTTAAAACAAACATGAAAAATGACTTTGATGGTTAAGAATATATATAAAAAATATAAAAAAAAATACGTTGTAAATAACGTAACTTTTCATTTAAATCCTGGAGAAATAGTTGGATTAATTGGTCCTAATGGAGCTGGAAAAACAACCTCTTTCTATATGATTGTAGGACTTATAAAACCGTATCGAGGAAAAATTATTCTTAATGAAGAAGATATAACCAATTATCCGATTCATCAACGTTCTAGAAAAGGAATAGGTTATTTGGCTCAAGAGCCCTCAATATTTAGAAAATTGTCTGTGGAAGACAATATTTTATGCATATTAGAAATGCAAGAAAAAATTGATCAAAAAGAAAATAAAAATAAAATGGAACAACTTATGGAAGAATTTGGATTGCAAGATATCCGAAAAAATCGTGGAGATATTCTTTCTGGTGGAGAACGTAAACGAACTGAAATTGCTAGATGTTTAGCTATAAATCCTAAATTTATTCTTTTAGATGAACCATTTTCTGGAATAGATCCAATAGCTATGGAGGAATTACAAAGAATTATTCTTTCTTTAAAAAAAAAAAATATTGGTATATTGATAACGGATCATAATGTACAAGAAATTTTTTCTATAACAGATCGTCTTTATTTAATGGTTGAAGGGAAAATATTAAAGGAGGTCTATTCTCAAGAAGAATTGAGACAAGATTCTATGGTAAGAAAAGTTTATTTAGGAAATAAATGAATCATCGTTTTATAGGTCCAGAAGTAGAATTATTTCTCAATGGAAATCCTCCTAATATTGTAAAAAATAAATATTTTTTTTATGGAAAAAAAATATTTGCTGTGGACGGAGCTTTTTATTATTTAAAAAAAATGGGAATAAAAGTTGATTTTATTAGTGGAGATTTTGATTCCATTCTCAAAAAAGATCTTCCTTTAAAAGATGAAGTTTTTGAAACTAACAATCAAGATATAACAGATTTTGATAAAGCTTTGCGAATAATCCATCATAAAGGTTTTTTGAATGTAAATGTTTGGGGAGCTGGAGGTAGGGAACAAGATCATTTTTTAGGGAATCTATCCACTGCTTTAAAATATAAGAAAAAATTATCCCTAATTTTTCATGACGATTATCATTCTTATTTTTTTTCTAATAAAAAAACATTTTTTTATCAGAAAAAAAATAAGATCATTTCTCTTTTTCCATTTCCAAAAGTAGAAGGATTATTAACTTATGGTCTAAAGTATCCTATCAATGATGAATCATTTCAAATAGGCAAACGTATAGGAATCAGAAATAAAGCCATTGAATCGAAAATAAAAATAATTTATAAAAAAGGAGAATTATTAATTTTCTTAGAAAAATAAATTGTTTATTTTATCATATCATATATATTTGTTAATTTTTAGGATTATTTCATCCGTATGTTTTTTTAATGAATGATTGATTGTATTCAACATATGTATTGAAAAATGAACGTACCCATGATAAGTCATGTTACAAACATGAGCTGTTTGTTGTATGGGACGCAAAAATTCATCTATAGTGAAATTATTTCTTTCTCCTGCATGAAAAGTTTTTTTTTCTGAACCAGTAGTAATAGAAACCAATAAATGTTTCCCAGAAAGTATTTTATTTTCATTATTGTATAAGTTTGTAAGAACTTTATCTTTCCATTCTTTTAAAAGAGATGGATAACTATACCAATAAAGTGGAAATTGAAATACTATAAATTTTACGTTTGAAATAATCCTGATTTCTTCCTCTATCCGAATTTTAAAATTCGGATAAATGTTATACAATTTCCTTATAATGATATTTTTTTTACTTTTAATATTCTGTACAATATTTTTGTTTAAAACAGATTTTTCTATATTGGGATGAGCTACTAAAAACAAAATTTTTTTTTCCATGATTGAAAAATCAATTAAAAATTAATACGATTCAATCCTCTTATCATACTTTGTATGTGATTAGCAGATTTCTTCAACAGATTTATTTCTTCTTTATTTAATTGTAATTCTATAATTTTTTCCATTCCCGATTTTCCTAAAACAATTGGAACTCCTAAACACATATCTGTAAACTCATATTCCCCTTTTAAGAAAACAGAACATGATAAAATTCGTTTGGAATCATTAAGAATGGATTCTACCATTTTAACAACAGAAACACTAGGAGCCATCCACGCAGATGTCCCCAATAAATTAACAATCTCTTCTCCCCCACTTTTAGTTTTTTCAATAATAATCTTATTTTTTTCTTTCGACAATAATTCAAAAATAGGAATTCCTGATATAGAAGTATATCTGTATAAAGGAACCATAGTATTTCCATGCCCTCCTAATAATAATGTTTGTATATCCATAGGAGAACAATTTAATTCTTTGGATAAAAAATAACGATATCTAGTTGAGTCCAATATACCTGCCATTCCCATAACACGAGAAGAATCCACCTTTGCGGTTTTATAACAAACATAGGTCATCACATCCAATGGATTAGAAACAATTATAAATTTTGCTTTAGGAGAAAAATGGATGGATTTATTAGTCACAGAATGAATAATTTCTGCATTAGTATTTACCAATTCATCACGGCTCATTCCTGGTTTTCTGGGAATTCCAGAAGTAATAATAATTATTTCAGAATTTTCCGATTTTGAATAATCATTGGTAACACCAAGAACCTTAGTATTTGATCCAACAATGGATAACATCTGAGATATATCTAGACTTTTTCCTTCCGCTAATTTTTCTTTCCTATCCAATAAAATAATTTCTTTGACTATTCCTTTATTAGCCAATAAACTAGCACATGAGGCTCCCACATTTCCTGCTCCAATAATAGTAATTTTCATAATAAAAATTTTATCAAAATATGAATTTTTTCAACGATACTTTATAAAATATTTTTCTAACTTTACATAAATACAATTTATATTTTTATGAATGAGAATTTTTTTAGGAAAAAATTCTATTCCAGACATATAGGACCTTCTTGTGAAGAAATTTATGAAATGTTGAAAATATTACAATGCAAATCCATAAAAGATTTAATTAATAAAACAATTCCAAAAGAAATACGTTTAAGAGAACGATTAAAACTTCCTAATTCCATTTCTGAATATCAATATTTAAGTCATATTTATAAAATTAGCAATAGAAATAAAATTTATCGTACTTATATAGGTTTAGGATATAAAAATACTATAACTCCAGCAGTCATTCAAAGGAATATTTTAGAAAATCCAAGTTGGTATACTCCTTATACCCCTTATCAGTCTGAAATATCTCAAGGACGTTTGGAAGCATTGATTAATTTTCAAACTATGATTTCCGATCTTACTGGAATGAAAATTAGTAATGCTTCAATGTTGGATGAAGGATCATCTACGGCAGATGCTATGTTAATGGTTTATAAGGAAAGTTTAAAAAAAAGAAGGATAACAAAAAAATCTCCCTATTTTTTTGTTTCAAATGAAATTTTTCCACAAACATTATCCATTATAAAAACAAGATGTTACGGATTAGGAATAAATTTAATTGAAGATTTTCATGAAAACTTAAAAAAATATAAAAAGAAAGAAATATTTGGGTTATTATTACCTTATCCTTCTTCTTCAGGAGAAATCTATGATTATCGTGAAACAGTTCTATATGCAAAAAAGAAGGAAATATCAGTGATAGTATCCACAGATCTATTATTTTTAACTTTATTAAAGCCTCCTGGAGAGTTTCAAGCAGATGTTGTAGTAGGATCAACCCAATCTTTTGGAATCCCTATGGGTTATGGAGGACCTCATGCCGCTTTTTTTTCCACTCATGAAAGATATAAACGATTTATTCCAGGAAGAATTATTGGAGAATCTATAGATAGGAAAAAGAAAAAAGCATTTCGTCTTTCTTTACAAACAAGAGAACAACATATAAAAAGAGAAAAAGCGACTTCTAATATTTGCACCTCTCAAGTATTACCTGCTATAATGGCTTCTATGTATGCTTTATATCATGGACCAAAAGGTCTAAGATTTATAGCAGAAACTATTCATAAATATACTCAAAAACTTGAATTTTTGTTGGTAAATACTATTGATGGAATAGATCAAATGAATCTATTTTATTTTGACACTCTTAGAATAAAAATAAAAAATCATAAAATTTTTTCTTTAGAAAAATTAAAGAGAGTCTCCGAACGTAAAAAAACTAATTTCAGATATATAGATAAAAATCATTTAACAATTACTTTAGACGAAACAACTCTTGAAGAAGATATTCATCATATAGTTTCTATTTTCCGTGAAGTTGGGTTAAGTAAAAAAGATACAGAAAAAAAATTTTTTAATAATAAATATAAAATACAAAATTCTTTAAAAAGAACCTCTAATTTTTTAGAACATCCAATTTTTCATAAGTTTCATTCTGAAAATGAACTTATGCGTTATATTAAAAGGTTAGAAAGAAAAGATCTTTCATTGAATCATTCTATGATCCCTTTAGGATCATGTACTATGAAACTCAATGCATCTTCAGAATTATTTTCTTTGAGTCAATATGAATGGAGGAACATTCATCCTTTTTCTCCTAAAGATCAGACAAAAGGATATCAATTAGTTATTCAAAAATTAGAAAATTATTTAAAGGAAATCACTGGATTTTCTGGAGTTTCCTTGCAACCAAATTCAGGAGCTCAAGGGGAATATGCTGGTCTCATGGTTATAAAATATTATCATCATTTTTTACAAGAGGATAAAAGAAATATAGCCTTAATTCCTTCTTCGTCACATGGAACTAATCCTGCTTCAGCAATGATAGCTGGGATGAAAGTGGTTTTAATTCTTACTAAAAAAGACGGATCTATTGATAAAAATGATTTGTTAAAAAAAGTAAAAGAAAATAAGGATTTTTTATCCGTATTAATGATTACTTACCCATCTACTCATGGAGTTTACGAATCGAATATAAAAGAAATAATAGACATAATTCATGAACATGGAGGCTTGGTTTATATGGATGGAGCAAATATGAATGCACAAATAGGATTAATGAAACCAGCAAAAATAGGAATAGATGTATGTCATATAAATCTACATAAAACCTTCGCTATTCCTCATGGAGGAGGAGGTCCTGGAATGGGTCCTATTTGTGTAGCCAAACATTTAAAACCTTTTCTTCCCAATCATCCTTTTCTTCAAAAAAAGGAGACTGACAAAAGAACAACATTAACCATATCTTCTTCTCCATACGGATCTCCTTTAATTCTAACAATTTCTTATGCATATATTCGGATGCTCGGTCCAAATGGACTTAAAAAATGCACCGAAATATCTATATTAAATGCCAATTATATAAAGGAAAAATTAAAGAATTATTATA
Source organism: Blattabacterium sp. (Mastotermes darwiniensis) str. MADAR (assembly GCF_000233435.1). Classification (NCBI taxonomy): domain Bacteria; kingdom Pseudomonadati; phylum Bacteroidota; class Flavobacteriia; order Flavobacteriales; family Blattabacteriaceae; genus Blattabacterium; species Blattabacterium sp. (Mastotermes darwiniensis). Next base: position 29,659 of record NC_016146.1, read on the forward strand.
AAATACTGTTTGTTGGAAAAAACGATACAGTAGCACATGAACTGATTATAGATTGCAGAATGTTTAAATCTATTGGAATAGAAATCATGGATATAGCAAAAAGAATGATGGATTATGGATATCATGCACCTACCATTTCTTTTCCTGTAGAAGGATGTATGATGATAGAGCCTACAGAAAGTGAATCTAAAGAAGAATTAGATCGTTTTATTGAAACACTTATAAATATACGTAAAGAAATTGACGAAATAGAAAAAGGTCTTTTTTCTTCAAAAGAAAATGTGTTAAAAAATGCTCCACACAGTTTATCTTCCTTAACGGAAGATAATTGGATGTATCCTTATACTAGAGAAAAAGCTGCTTATCCATTGCCTTGGGTAAGAGAAAGAAAATTTTGGCCATCAATAGATCGGATCGATGATGGATATGGGGATAGGAATTTTATTTGCACATGTACTTAAAAGGATTTTTTCAATTTGGAATATGGAGTAATATTTATAGAATCGAATATTTTTTTTTCGTATTTAAGTAGTCCAGTGATAGCTATCATGGCTCCATTATCTGTAGAATATTTTTTTTTTGGAATAAAAATTTTCCATTTTTTGTTTTTTTTTGCAAAAAGAATAAAACAACGTCTAATTTCATTATTAGCTGAAACTCCTCCTGCTAAAGCAATCCTGAAGATTCCTGTCTTTATAGTTGCTTTCTTCATTTTTTCCAAAAGTATTTCGGCTATAGTTTTTTGAACGGAAGCACATAAATCGGATAAATTTTTTTTAATGAAAAATGAATCCTTTTTTGATTGATTATTTAAGAATTGAAAGACATGACTTTTAAATCCACTAAAACTAAAATCTAATTCATTTACGTATGGTTTTGAAAACATAAATTTATTGGAACATCCATTCTTAGAAAAATGATCCAATAAAGGGCCACCAGGATAAGAAAAACCTAATACTCTAGCTATTTTATCAAAGGCTTCTCCTACAGAATCGTCTAAAGTGGATCCTAATATTTCCATTTTAAAAAAATCATTGACTTTTATTATTTGGGTATGTCCACCACTAATCATTAAACATAAAAAAGGAAATTTTGGAGAATAATTATTGATATTTGCTTTTTTTATAAAATGTACAAGAATATGTGCCTGTACATGATTCACAGTTATTAAAGGAATTTTTAATCCCATTGAAAAAGATTTTGCAAAAGAAACACCTACTAATAAAGATCCCATTAGTCCTGGACCTAAAGAACAGGATACAGCATTAATCTGATATCTATTTATTTTTGCAGAAGTAATAGCCTTATCGACAGCTAAAAATAGATTTTTTTCATGAAATCTTGAAGCTAATTCTGGAACTACTCCTCCATATTCCTTATGAATTTTTTGTCGTAGAATGACATTGGATAATACACATCTATTTTGTTGAATAATAGCAACAGCAGTATCATCACATGAAGACTCTATTCCAAGAATTAATTTTTTTTTCATAAAATCAATAATGATTTTTTACTAAAATATAATAAAAAGTTTAAGTTATTGAACGGCAATAAAAAAAATTCATTTTAAAATATGATTTTTGATTCTTCATGAATTACGTAAAAATTAAAGTTTTGTATCTTGGTTTTTTTAATACTTTATGCTTGATGAAAAAAAAATATTATCCATTTTTTATAAATGTTTATAAAATTTTATAAAAATATCGTAGATAAGATTATTGTTACATTTATTGCTATTCTATTATTGACGTTTTTTTTTCCAAGAAAAAAATTTTTTCAATACGAATTCTATGAGGGAAAAATTTGGAATTACGAAGATCTATTTTCTCCTTTTAATTTTGTAATTCCAAAAAATAGTAAAGATATTTATTTGGAAATAATGAAATTAAAAAAAAATAGAGAAATTTATTGCAATAAAAATCCAAATGTTTTCATAATTACAAAAACAAAATTAAAAAAATTTCCATTTATAAGAAACAATAAATTTTTATATAAAAAAATTCATAATATTCTAAATATTATATACCAATATGGATATTTGGATTCTCATGATATCACAAAAAGAAATAATATTTCCTTTATTTTTTATCAAAAAAATAAATACTGGATTCCAGTATCGTACAACAAAATTTATACTTTCTACAAGGTCAACGACCTTATTGAAAAAAAAGTTCATGGAAATAATAATCGGAGATTAAAAAAAATATTGAAAAATATTATTGTACCAAATCTTTACTATAAAAAAGATTATACGGAAAAAATTTTCCATGAAAAAATAAAATCCATTACAAAGATAAAATATTCTATTGTCAAAGGAGAAAAAATTATCAAAAAAAATGATGTTATAGATGGAGATAAATTTAAAATATTATCTTTTTTTATAAAAGAATATGAAACTAGAATATGGAATAAAAAAAAATATTATGGGTTGATTATAGGACATTTTTTAATGATAAGTATTATATTTTCTATATTACTTTTATATCTTTTTTATTTTCAAAATAAAATATTTAAAAACAATAGGAAAATAAACTTCTTAATAATCAATATTTTATTTATATCGCTGATAACAATTATTACTTTAAAATATAATTATAAAATATTATATTCCATTCCATTTTGTATCATTCCTATAAGTATTCGTGCTTTTCTTAATTTAAATTTGAGTCTTGTCATCCATTTAATAACTATTTTATTATTATCCTTAATTGCACCAAATGGCTTTGAATTCTTTTTCCTTCAAATTATTACAGGTTTCTTAGTAATGTTAACGAGAAAAAGTATTTATAAAATGGCTAATTTATTCTTTTCCGTAGGAAAAATAACTTTTACTTATATAGTCACTTTTTGTTCACTTACTTTAATACGTGAAGGGACTTTAGAAAAAATATCCTTATATGCTTTTTATCCATTTTGTTTTAGTGGGGTACTTACTTTATTAGTTCATCCTTTGATCTTTCTTTTCGAAAGATTATTAAATCTTACTTCAGATATTTCATTGTTAGAACTTTCCGATACAAATACTCCTATATTAAGATTGTTATCCAAAAATGCTCCAGGTACTTTACAACATGTTTTAACAGTATCCAATATAGCAGAAGAAGCTGCCTTTTCTATTGGGGCTAACTCGTTATTAGCAAAAATAGGAGGAATTTATCATGATATTGGGAAGATAAAAAATTCTATTTTTTTTACTGAAAATCAGTATAATATAAATCCTCACAAAAGTCTGAGTCCAAAAGAAAGTGCTAAAATCATTTTGGAACATGTTTCAATTGGAATTGAATTAGCTAAAAAATATCACTTACCTGATCCTATCACAGATTTTATACGAACACATCACGGAAATAGTGTCATTCATTATTTTTATGAAAAACAAAAAAAAGAACATCCAAATGTAGTAGTAGATGAAAAACAATTTCAATATTCTGGACCTAAACCTTTTTCTAAAGAAACGGCTATTGTTATGATATGTGATTCTGTAGAAGCTGCTTCCAAAAGCATAAAAAATCCATCCAACAAAGATTTAGAAAATTTAGTGGAAAATATTATTAATAAACAAAAAAAAGACAATCAATTTTCCAATTCCGACATAACTTTAAAAGAAATAGAAACAATAAAACAAGTTCTTCAAAAAAAATTAATAAATATTTATCATCCTAGAATAGGATATCCTAATTAAGTAAAATGTTTGGATTTGTTTATTTAACGGATCTCCTTTAGATTTGTAATAAAGGAGAGTTGCCGGAGTGGTTAACGGAACAGTTTGCTAAACTGTCGGTATGAAAAAATACTGCGTGGGTTCGAATCCCACATTCTCCGCTACGGGGTATAGCGTAGTCCGGTCATCGCGCCTGGTTTGGGACCAGGAGATCGTAGGTTCAAATCCTGCTACCCCGATGTTTGGATCACGTAGCTCAAATGGATAGAGCAACTGCCTTCTAAGCAGTAGGTCACAGGTTCGAATCCTGTCGTGATCATATTATTTTTTAGATTCTAATACTTCGTCTATCATTCCATATTCTTTAGCTTCTTCAGAAGTCATCCAATAATCTCTATCTAAATCTTTTTCTATTTTTTCAATGGGAGAACCAGAATGTTTGGAAATAATTTCGTAAAGTTCTTTTTTCAATTTTAAAATTTCACGAACGGTAATTTCAATATCTGAAGCTTGTCCATGTGTTCCTCCTACAGGTTGATGAATCATGATTCTAGAATGTTTCAATCCAGATCTTTTATTTTTTACTCCAGAACAAAGTAAAACCGCGGCCATAGAAGCTGCCATCCCTGTACAAATAGTTGCTACATCTGGGTCAACAATTTGCATTGTATCATATATCCCTAAACCTGCATGGACATCTCCTCCTGGAGAATTTATGTAAATCTGTATATCCTTTGATGGATCTACCGATTGCAAAAATAACAATTGAGCCTGTACGATATTAGCAACTTGATCTTCTATAGGAGTTCCTAAAAAAATAACACGGTCCATCATCAAACGAGAAAAAACATCCATTTGAGCTATATTCAGTTTACGTTCTTCGACAATATAAGGAGTCATCATTTGGATATACTTATCCATCCATAAGCTGTTTATTCTTTTATGTTTAACTGCAAATTTTAAAAATTCGGAAGAATTTTTTTTATAATAATTCATATTTATATAGATTTAATTTAATATTCCATCTTATCAAATTGAAAAATTTCATTCGATTATCCTTATTGGACATTAAATAAAATTTCTGGATTCATTTATCGATGAATTAAAAATTTAGAATAGAATGATCTCCTAAATTTATTTCTTTAGCCTTTCCTATATAAGAAATATTACTTCCAATCATAGAATTATAAATATTAATATATCTGATTTCCGTATAATTTTGTATTAAAGATTTTTCTATATTACTATTGCTGATTCTTGTATATTTTCCTATCGATACATAGGGTCCAATGACACTATTATCAATAATAGTGTTCTCTTCTATAGAACAAGGTTTTATAATGAAACTATTTTTTATGATAGTTTTTGGATGAATCAATTTTAAATGTTTGGATTCAATGGATAATATTTTCGAATTAGAAGAAATAATTTTTTTTTTATTTCCAAAATCCATCCATTTTTGAACTTGTTGACTAGTAAATGAAATTCCTTTTCTTCTCATATTCTCTAATGCGGAAGTTAATTGATATTCCTTTTCGTTTCTTATATTATTGTCTAGGATATATTGCAATTCTTTTTTCAATAAAGAACTATTTTTAAAATAATAAATACCAATAATTGCTAAATTAGATCTATTATTTTTTGGTTTTTCTATAAAATGAGTAATTAATCCTGATGGATTACATTCTACAATTCCAAATGAACTTATATTTTTTACCTTTTTTGTCCATATAATGTTCTCTGCATTTGTATTTAATTCAAAATTTTCATGGTAAAATAATGTATCGGAGAAAGCAACAATTATGGGCCCTTCTAAAGAATTTTTTGCTTTCAGCAAAGCATCAGCAGTTCCTAATGGTTTTTCCTGGTAATATATTGTTACCTCAGTAATTCCTATATCATTAGATATTTTTATTAATTTTTTTTCTATTCTCTTATCTATTTCTCCTATAATAAAAACTATTTCTTTTATTGAAGTCCCTTTAATAAATTTCAATAAATTTTCCAACAATCTTTTCAATATTGGTTTTCCTACAATGGTTATTAACGGTTTAATTGTATTTATAGTGTGTGGACGAAGACGTGATCCTTCTCCGGCCATAGGAATTATAATTTTCATGAATGAAAAAATTTAAGTTAGCGGTATCCAGTACTTCCAAAACTATTGTTTCCTCTTCCACTTTTATTTAAAATGGATGATTCTTCCCATTTTATCTTTATTTTTGGATAAATATCTATTATTGCAATTTTTTCTTTAGGTTTAATTTTAATAATTTTTAAAGATATATTTATTATAACTAATTGTNGNTCTTGAAAAACTATTTTTTTTTCCTTTTTTTCATAAAAATGAACCAAACAAATAATTCCAGCNTCGATTAGTNTTTTTCTTATAAAAAAGTTATTATAAAATATTTTATTAAATTCTAAATAATAACCCGTTGTAATTAATTTTCTTTCTAAGGAATTTATGAAAATCTCATTTTTGATATTAGCCTTTAAAATAGATTGATATTTATGCAAAATTTTACTTTTTTTATTTTTCTGTCTTAGAAAAAAAATTATTCATTTCAAATAAAAAAACAAGAATAAAATATAAAAGCTGTAAAATAATTCTAATATCTGTTCTTTTTTCATTATTCACTATATATACTACCAGTAAAAATGCAAGAAATAAATGAATAAGAATACTCCATGTTCTTTTATAAGACTTAAGGAATTTTTTTTTACCCCAAAAATATAGAAATAAGACCATACTTACATAAGAAAAAAGAGTACCCCAAGCGGGAATCATAAAACTACTATTAGGAATCAATATAAATACAACATTAAATAAAATTGTAATGAACACACCTATTAAGGATATATAAGTTCCAATAATAGGTTTATCTATTATTTTATAAAAAATGGATAAATTGGTATAAATCCCTAAAAATAAATAACCCATCATCACTATTGGAATAATGGGAATGGCAATGTGATATCTTTTATCTATTAAAAAATCTATAAGAATAGAAATATTTCCACATATTAAAACGTAAAATATTAATCCAAGTACAATAAATATATAGATTATTTCTCCGTAATAATATGTTGCATCGGCATCTTCAGATTTTTTAAAAAAAAAAGGTTCAATTCCTAATCGAAATGCACGAATATACAAACTCATGAAAGAAGCAATTTTATAACAGGCTGAATAGGCTCCGTTTATCTCATCAGAATACCATCTCTTCATCAAAATTTTATCTAGATTTTCATTGATAGAGAAAGCTATGGTTCCAAGCATAATTGGTATTCCATAATTCAACATTTCTTTAGCTAAAAACTTATTAAATTTCTTTATGGTTACTTTTCTTAATATTATAGGTAGAATTAAAATAAAATTGCTTAAAGATGCAATCATGTTTGCAAAAAAAATGTATCCCGTTTTATCTGTAAAAGAATCAATTAATTCAAAAATTGAAAAATAAAATTTTTGGATTAGGTTTGTTTCTTTTTTTATTTCTTGTAAAGAAAACATGTATATAACAAAAATAGATTGTATCAATATATTTATCATATTTATAGTAGTGTATTTCAGAGCCATTTCATTAGCACGAATCCAAGCCATAGGAAGAACACAAATAGTATCAAAAAATATAATTAAAAAGAACATGATAAAATATTCTGGATGATTTTTATATCCAGCAATAGACACTAAATATTTTATTGAATTAACAGAAAGTATTAAAAAGAAAGAAATGATAAACAATTGTACAATAACTCCTGTTGAAAAAAGAACTTCTTTATTGTGATTTTTTTTAGATAAAAACCTAAAGTAAGTGTTTTCCAATCCAAAAGAAAGAAATCCTATAGCTAGGAAAGATAGAGCATACATATCTGTATAAAGGGAAAATTCTTCAATTTTTAAAGATCTAGTAAAAAATTTTAGAAAAGCATAATTAATAATCTTTGGAAGAATGAATCCTATAGAATAGATTATAGTTTGAATCATTAATTTTCTGTATATAAACAACAAATTCAAGACTTTTTATAGTACATACATTACACTAATTTCTACATTATTTTTTATCCACAATTTTTTTTATATTTGGATAAAAATTCCACTTAATGGATTTCATTTTTATGTTTTTTGTGCTGCTTGGAACATTTGGAACTACAGAAATTGTTGTTATTGTTATTCTTGCACTTTTACTTTTTGGAGGTAAAAAAATTCCAGAATTAATGAGAGGATTAGGAATAGGATTGAAAGAATTTAAAAAAGCTTCTGAAAAAGAAGACTCTCCAGAAGATTGATTAAGATTTCTTTCATCTTATGTCTGTTTATTAGCACTTTTTTTACAACTAATAATGACAAAGATAAGAAATATTATGTTTTTTATGCTCATCTTAAAAAGTCTGATTATGCAATCTGTCTCAAAACCATTGGGGGAACAAAAAAGCAGTATGAAAAATATTCCTATTCGTAAATTGGATTTGAATCACATCAACATATGGAAAAAGATATTCGGTAGTAAAAAGAAACATTTATCGGTAAAAAGAATTTTATCCCATAAAAAAAACATTATTATTACCAATATAAATCCGGAAAAATTAAGATATAGAATAAATCATCTTAATCAAGAATCTCAAATAAAAATATTGAAGTATAATACCATCATCCATGCTTCCGTAGAAGGTTATCTTCGTATGGATAAATATATAGGAAAAATACTCTCATTGTCTAATTTTTATTTTCCTATGTTTGAAGAAAAACTGGAAACACATGGGATTCCAAAAGAATTAAAATATATTGCTATTATAGAATCTAATTTAAATCCTACCATTACATCCAAAGCAGGAGCTCAAGGTATTTGGCAATTTATGCCTAAAACCGGAAAAATATACGATCTACAAATCAATAAAGTTTATGATGAAAGAAATGATCCCGTTAAATCTACAGAAGCTGCTTGTCGATATTTTAAATATTTATACAAAAAAATTGGGAATTGGGAATTGGTTTTAGCTGCTTATAATGCTGGACCAAAAACTATAGATAAAATTATTCGGCGTCATAACAATAAAAAAGATTTTTGGAGTTTAAGAAGTTCTTTCCCGAAAGAAACAAAAAATTATGTTCCAAAATTTATTGCTATTAATTATGTGATGAATTATTACAAGGAACATAATATACAACCATCACATTTCCGTTCCATTAAATACAAAGATACTGTATTAATTCCTATAAAAGGAAAGATTTCTTTGAAATTTTTTGCTTCTTCCTTAAAGATTCCCTATAAGGATTTAATATTGCTTAATCCACAATATCTTGTAGATGTTATTATTATTCCTACTGGAGAAAGATATTTTTTAAGATTACCAAAAAATAAAATTTTTCTTTTCAAAGAAAAAGAAAAAAATGGTTACTTTTTGAAAAAAAACGAGTAAGCACTTGTTGTTTCTATTACATACAGTTTCACTTATGAACGAAAAATTTGAACAAAAAAAAAAATCTCTAAGACTTGTGTTGGATAAAATGGATAGAATCTATGGAAAAGGAACCATAATGCGTATGGGAGATTCACATATAGAAAACTTAGAAATTGTCCCTTCCGGATCTATAAGCTTAGATATAGCATTGGGTATTAGAGGATTCCCTAAAGGTCGTATTATAGAAATATTTGGACCAGAATCTTCTGGTAAAACTACTTTAGCTTTACATGCTATTGCTCAATCACAAAAGATTGGTGGTTTTGCAGGATTTATTGATGCCGAACATGCTTTTGATTGTGTGTATGCAAAAAAAATAGGTGTTGACACAAAAGAATTAATTATTTCTCAACCAGATAATGGAGAACAAGCACTTGAAATAGTGAATCATTTAATTAGATCTGGTGTTATTGATATGATAGTGGTGGATTCAGTAGCTGCTTTAACTCCAAAAAGCGAAATTGAAGGAGAAATGGGAGATTCTAAAATAGGATTACAAGCTAGATTGATGTCTCAGGCTCTTAGAAAACTTACTTCTAGCATAGGAAAATCTAAGAGTATACTTATATTTATTAATCAATTACGGGAAAAAATTGGAGTTTATGGAAATCCAGAAGTGACTACTGGAGGAAATGCTTTAAAATTTTATTCTTCTATACGATTGGATATTCGTAAAGGAAATCCGATTAAAAACGGAGAAAAAATTTTAGGAAATAGAACAAAAGTAAAAGTAGTAAAGAATAAACTTTCTCCTCCTTTTAAAACTGCTGAATTTGATATTATGTACGGAGAAGGAATTTCCAATATAGGAGAAATTCTTGATTTAGGGGTAGATTTGGGGTTAATTAAAAAAAATGGATCTTGGTTTAGTTATGGAACTATGAAATTAGGTCAAGGAAGGGATTCCGTAAAAGAGTTTTTGAAAGAGGAAAAAAATATTATAAATGAAATGCAAAAAAATATACTAAATCACTATCTTCAAGAATAACAATAATATATGAGAATTACTTTTTTAGGTACTGGAACCTCACAGGGAGTTCCACTTATTGGATCTAAACATCCCGTATGTTTATCCGATAATCCAAAAGATAAAAGACTTCGAAGTTCTATTCTTATAGAAAAGAACCATAAAATTTTTTTGATAGATTGTGGTCCTGATTTTCGTTATCAAATGTTAAGAAGCCATCATAAAAAATTGAATGCTATTTTTATTACACATGAACATTACGATCATATAGGTGGATTAGATGATTTAAGACCTATCAATCTTAAGATCAAAAAACCTATTCCAGTTTATGGATTACGTCGTGTATTAGAAAATTTAAAAAAACGATTTTACTATATTTTTTCAGAAAATAAATCAAATACTTCTAAAATTTCTATTCATGAATTGGATGATGATACGGATTTTTTTTTGGTAGAATATTTTAAAGTTTTTCCTTTATCCATATTGCATGGAGCTCTTCCTATCTTAGGATTTCGTATAGAAGATTTTGCTTATATAACAGATGCGAGTAGTATTCCTATTCCTACCATGAAAAAATTAAGAGGTTTGAATGTTTTAGTCTTAAATGTGTTGAGAAAAGTACCAAAGCACCACTCTCATTTTACTTTATCTGAATCATTGAAAATGGTTCAAAAAATTGCCCCTAAAAAAACTTATTTGACGCATATAAGTCACTTGCTCGGTTTTCATGAGGATATTCAGAAGAAATTGCCTAAAAATGTTTATTTAGCTTATGATGGGTTAATTATTTAGATTTTTGTTCATATAATGCAATTAATGCAATTTTTATGGACTTTATTTTATATAATAAAAAATACTACTAATCGGTATGCAAACGTTAAAAAACATTTTTTTTTCTACAAAAATCACTGCTTTTTTATTTCTTTTGTTAGCCTTATCTATGGCAACGGCTACTTTTTTAGAAAAAAAATATTCTACAGATGTTGCAAAAATATGGATCTATGAATCCACTTGGTTTGAAATCGTTATGTTGCTAATCATAATAAATCTAATAGGTAACATATGGAAATATAAACTTTGGAATAAAAAAAAATTTCCTTTATTTATTTTTCATGTCTCATTTGTATTTATTTTTATTGGAGGAATTATTTCTAGATATTATAGTTTTGAAGGGATGATGTCTTTAAGAGAAGGAGAAACTAATGGTCAAATTATTTCCAGAAAAAATTACATAAAATTAAAAATTCATAGAGGAAATAACACTATGATTTATAATGATCCTTATATTTTATCTTCTTTTCATAATGGATATAAAGGAAATTTTTTTTTTAAAGGAAACCTTTTCAAAATAGAAATTATAAACTATATCCCATGTGCAGAAGTGATAGTTTCAAAAGACATTCCAAAACAAAAGATTGTAAAAATCATTTCAACTAATAATCAAAAAGGAAGAACTGAAAATTATCTCATAAATGGATCTATCATCAAAATCAATGAAGTCCCATTTTCCCTTAATAAGGATATTCCTTTTGGAATTAAAATTTTTGAAAAAGAGGATAAACTTTATGTGAAATCTTCTTTTCCCATGAAGAGTATAAATATGAGGAATAGAAAGATGACATATTTATCAAAAAATACGATTATCCCTATAAAAATAAAGAATTTATATCAAATTGATGATAGTGAAAAAAAAGTACAATGGGTTATTCCTTCGGGAATAATAAAAGGAGAATTAAAATATATTGGATCATGTAATAATAATGAGGCCAACAAGAATAATTCATTGGATGCCATTACGGCTAAAATATCGTTTCAAAATCAATCAAAAATAATAACTTTTTTAGGAGGGAAAAATACAACAGAAATGAGTGATCCTATATGGTTAAACCATCACAAAATATTCATTGGATATGGATCTATTTTTTTTAATCTTCCTTTCTTTTTACGATTAAATAAATTTGAGGTTGAAAATTATCCAGGTTCTGAATTTCCATCTTTTTTTATTAGTCATGTCACTGTAATAGATAAAGAAAAAAAGAAAAATTACTTGATTTCTATGAATCATGTTTTAGATTACAAAGGATATCGATTTTTTCAATCAGGATATGACAAAGATGAAAAAGGAACACATTTTTCGGTAAATAATGATTATTTAGGAACGAATTTATCATATTTAGGATATTTTTTCATAAGTTTGGGAATGTTTCTTACTTTATTTTGGAAAGGATCTAGATTCAGTCATCTTAAAAAAAAATTAAAATATTTATCTAAAATTTCCATATTTATTATTTTATTTTTAAACAGTCATTTCGTTTTTTCTCATAATTTAAAAAAATTAAAATCAGTTCCTTTAGAAGAAATTTCCGATAATATCCATATACCTAAAAAACATGGAGAAAATTTTGGACGTTTATTAGTACAAGATAATAAAGGAAGAATCAAGCCAATACATACTATGGCATTAGAACTTCTTAGAAAAATTCATAAGAAAAGCCATATAGGAAATTTGGATGCCAATCAATGGTTTATATCTATTCATCAGGATAATATCTTTTGGACAAAAATTCCTTTTATTAAAGTGGATAAAAAAGGAGGATATGAATTTTTAATTCAAACAAAAGCTAATAAAGAAGGTTATTCATCTATGATGGATCTTTATACTATAGATCCAAAAACATTGAAATTAAAATTTATTCTACAAGAAGATTATGAAAATTCTTTTTCTAAAAATCCAATTCAAAGAAACGAATATGATAAAGCGATCATTAATCTTAGTGAACGGATAGGAGTTCTTCATGGAATATTTCAAGGAAAATATCTTCGAATATTTCCTATTCCGAACGATATCAATCATACATGGTCTAGTTGGATTAGACCATATTCAAATAATTTAAATATGATTGGACTATCTATGTTCAATAACTATCTTAAATCCTTGTTACAAGCACAAAATGAAAAAGATTGGATTATTGCGGACAATGAAATACAAAAAATACGATCCTACCAATTTAAATATGCCAAATCTATTTTACCTTCGAATCAAAAAATAGATATAGAAATACTGTCTAATAAATTGAATATTTTTTATAGATTGCCTTTTTTTTATTGCTTTATTGGTATAATAATTCTTACAGTTTCTTTCATAAGAATTTTTAGAAAAAAAAAATATATATCTTTGATTTATAATATTTTAATTTTATTTTTATTCATTTTATTTATTGTTGAATCTTTAGGATTAATTTCAAGATGGTATATTTCTGGACATGCTCCTTGGAGTAATGGATATGAATCCTCCATTTTCATTAGTTGGTGTTTAGTAGGAATAGGTTTAATTTTTCATAAAAATCCATTTGTTTCAGGTCTAACAGCATTAATTGCTTCTATTCTATTAATTATAGCAGCACACAGTGATACCATGGATCCAGAAATAACCAATTTGGTTCCAGTTTTAAAATCTCATTGGTTGATAATACATGTAGCTATAATTACAGCCAGTTATGGATTTTTCTTAACAGGATCATTTTTGGGATTGATAGTTTTGATTCTATATATTTTTTATAATAAAAAAATTCAAATTCATATTGATCAACTAACTATTATTAATGAAATGAGTCTTACAATAGGACTTTTCTTATTAACTATAGGAACTTTTTTAGGTTCTATTTGGGCAAATAGTAGTTGGGGTCGTTATTGGAGTTGGGATCCAAAAGAAACTTGGGCTTTCATTAGCATCATGGTATATGCTTTCGTATTACATATGCGTCTAGTCCCAGGTATTAGAAGTGTTTTTCTTTTTAATTTTTCCAGTATATTAGCTATAAGTTCTATTATTATGACTTACTTTGGAGTAAATTATTATCTATCCGGATTGCATTCTTATGCTAGAGGAGAGCCTATTTCTATACCTTATTGGATTTATTATAGTTTACTCTTTCTATTGATTATAACTGTTTTATCGTATTATTCGTACTATTCGAATAAATTTAGGGATAATATTCCGAAAAAAATTAATAATTAAATTTGAAAAAAAAGGAAAGTACTCTATTTAGAGATGCGTTTGGAAATCTTCATTTCGTCAAACGTTTTTTGATTTTCACTTTTGGTTGTATTTCTTACAATCGTTATAATGGATTTAATCGATTACAATTAAAGGGAACAGAATATATTAAGGATCTTCCTGATAAAAGAGTACTTTTTGTCTCCAATCATCAAACATACTTTGCTGATGTTTTTGCTATGTTTCATGTTTTTTGTAGTGTAAAAAATGGATTTATAAATACGATAAAAAATCCTATTTATCTTTTAAATCCAAAAGTAAATCTATACTATGTAGCAGCTAAAGAAACGATGAATGAAGGAATACTTACTAAATTATTTACCTATTCAGGAGCTATTACTGTAAAAAGAACATGGAGGGAAGGCAATAAAAAAATAAATCGATTAGTAGATTTATCTGAAATTACCCGTATGGGAACAGCTTTGAATGATGGATGGCTAATTACTTTCCCGCAAGGAACTACTAAAGCATTTGCTCCTGGACGTAGAGGAATTGTTCATGTAATAAGAAAATTTAATCCTATTGTAGTTCCTATTGTTATAGATGGATTTCAAAAAGCTTATGATAAAAAAGGAATTAGAATTAAAGAAAAGGGAGTTTTACAAAAAATGATTTTTAAAAAACCAATCTCATTGGATTTAAAAAACGATACTACAGATATGATTATGGAAAAAATTATGGACGCTATAGAACAATCCAATAAATATAAAAAAAATGATTAATGGATTATGAAATATAAATATATAAGAGATACTTTTCTCGATTTTTTCCAAAAAAAAACACACAAAATTATTCCTTCCTTTCCCATTTTTTTAAAAAATGATCCTACACTTTTTTTTATCAATGCAGGAATGAATCCTTTTAAAGATTACTTTTTAGGACATAGAGAACCTGAATACAAACGGATTGTTAACATTCAAAAATGTCTTAGAGTTTCTGGCAAACACAATGATTTAGAAAATGTAGGATATGATAATTATCATCATACTATGTTTGAAATGTTAGGAAATTGGTCTTTTGGAGATTATTCCAGAAAAGAAACTATAGAATGGGCCTGGGAACTATTGATCCAAAAATATAATATTCCAAAGAATAATATTTACATCTCTATTTTTATTGGAAATGAAAAAGATGGATTATCTATGGACAAAGAAACTTTGCAATGTTGGAAATCGTTGACCAACAATATACTTTTTTTTGGAAAAAAAGAAAACTTTTGGGAAATGGGACCTACAGGTCCTTGTGGTCCTTGTTCTGAAATTCATGTAGATCTACGAAACAAAAAAGAAAAAGATAGATTACCAGGAAAATACCTGATCAATAAAGGTCATCCTAAGATGATAGAAATTTGGAATTTAGTTTTTATAGAATTTTTTAGAAAGTTGGATGGAACATTAGAGAGACTTTCTAAAAAACATGTAGATACAGGAATGGGATTGGAAAGACTATGCATGGTTCTACAGGAAAAATTGTCCAGTTACGATACGGATATTTTTTTTCCAATGGTTAAAGATATAAAAGATTCTTTAGGAAAAATTTATCGAAAAGAATTTTATCAAGATGTATCCATACGTATTATTGCAGATCATTTAAGAGCTATTGTTTTCTCTATTTCCGATGGGCAATTACCTTCTAACAATGGAGCTGGTTATGTTATACGAAGAATATTAAGAAGAGCCGTTATTTATGTTACTCGTTTTTTATGTCAAAAAAAACCTTTCATTTATAAATTTGTGGATTCATTGGTCAGAGAAATGAAAACTGTTTTTCCTGAATTAGAAAATAAGAAAGAATACATACAACATGTAATCAAAGAAGAAGAGAGTTCTTTCTTTAAAGTTCTTGAAAAAGGAGAGGAACGAATGAAACATTTGATCATAAAGGCCAAAGAAAAAAATAAGAAAATTATTGATGGAAGTAGCCTATTTAAATTATACGATACTTATGGGTTTCCAATAAAATTATCTAAAATGTTAGCTGAAAAAAATAATTTTTCTATAGATGAGAAGTCGTTTCAAAACGAATTACTCAAACAGAAAAAAAGATCTAAACAAGAAAAAAATTCAATCCTAAAAAGTGATTGGATAAAAATTCATGAAGATCAGTTTATGAATAAAAATGAAAATTTTATAGGATATGATTTTTTGGAATGTAATCTTTTGATTCTAAAGTATAGAAAGGTTGAAAATCCACTAAAAAAAGAAGAAAATTCTTATTATGAATTGGTTTTTTCCAAAACTCCCTTTTATCCTGAAGGAGGAGGACAATTAGGCGATACTGGTTTTATAAAAAATGAAATGGATAAAATTTTTATTGAAAATACAATAAAAGAAGATTCCATGAATTTACACATTGTTCGAAAGCTTCCTTCATGTCTTTCTTCGTCTTTTCAAGCAGTAGTAAACAAAAATAGAAGAGAAGAAATAGAGAAGAATCATACAGCTACCCATTTATTACATTTGTCCTTAAAAAAAATTTTTGGAAAACATATTCAACAAAAAGGATCTTATATCGGAGAAGATTATCTACGTTTTGACTTTTCACATTATAAAAAAATAACCTTAGAAGAATTGCATAAGATAGAAAAAATGGTTCAAGAATTAATTTTCTCTAATCTTCCTTTAAAAGAACAACGATCTTTCCCTTTGAAAGAAGCCATAAAAAAAGGTTATTGTGGAATATTTAATAAAAAATATAAACAAAAAGTACGTATCATCACCTTTGGAGATTCTTCTGAATTATGTATTGGAACACATGTAAAATACACTGGATTAATTCAAATTTTCGAAATTTTATCCGAATCTTCTATATCGTATGGAATACGAAGGATAAAGGCCATCACTTCCAAAAAAGCCATTCAGTATTTAAAGTCTATTCATTCTCAACATAGATCATTGAAAAAAATTATCAAATATCCAAATTCTACGATAAATAGTTTTCTCAGTTTACAAAAAGAAAATAAAAAATTAAAACTGGAACTTAAAAAAGTATATTCTCAACAAATAAAAATCTTCAAAAAAGAGTACTTGTTAAAATCTATACAATTATCGTGTGTCACCTATATATGTGATATATCTAATGAAGAAAAACAATTGAATACTGATTTAGTAAAAAAAATTATTTTAAATTTGCGAAATGAAATTTCAAATCTATTTATAGTAATAGGATTTATCGAAGATAATAAACCAATCGTTTTTCTATCTATTTCTGATTCTGTTATTAACAATAAAAATATTCATGCTTATAAAATTATCCGCAATATAACGAATCATATTCATGGAAAGAGTTGGGGAAATTCTTATTTTTCTATTTGTATTGGGAGTCATAAAGACGGTTTAAGTTTAGTTTTAAAAGAAGCCAAAGAATATCTAAAATTTTTTAAAAAGAATGATAGAACTTATGTTTGATAGATTTTTTTTAAATTTGATAAATATTTTTTCTTTATTATCGGTATGAGTGATAGATATTCTTTTCTAAACGATATCCATAATATAGAATTTCTTTATAAAAAGTATAAAGAAAATCCGAATTCAATAGAACCTAGTTGGTGTGCATTTTTTTATGGATTTGATTTTAACAAAGAAAGTTGTCAAATTTTTCATGAAAAAAACAATGAAACCTCGATTGAGGATATCCACAAAGAATTTTCAGTTTATAATTTGGTTCAAGCTTATCGAAAAAGAGGTCATCTTTTTACTGAAACCAATCCTATTTTAAAAAGAAGGAAACACTTCCCTACTTTAGATTTAAAAAATTTTGGATTATCTGAAAAAGAACTTGATCTTTCGTTTGAAGCAGGAAAGTTAATTGGAATTGGAAAAACAACATTAAGGAAAATCATTGATCATCTAAAAAGTATTTATTGCAATTCTATAGGAATAGAATATATGTATATTTCGGATCCTAAAAAAATAGAATGGATTGAAAATTGGTTCACAAGAAAAAAATTAGAATTTTCAAAAGAAAAGAGAAAATTTTTTTTGCAAAAGTTAAATGAAGCAGTTGCTTTTGAAAATTTTATTCATACTAAATTTGTAGGGAAAAAAAGATTTTCTATAGAAGGGAATGAATCTCTATTACCTGCATTGGAAGAAATGATTGAGTACACTTCTAACAAATATCTAACAGAAGATTTTGTCATAGGAATGTCTCATAGAGGTCGTTTAAACATTCTTTCTAATTTTTTTAGAAAAAATTACTCTAATATTTTCAGTGAATTTCAGGAAAAAAAATATAAAGAAGAATCATTTTCTGGGGATGTTAAATATCATTTAGGTTTTACAAAATTTAGAAAAACTTGCAAAGGACGATATATCAAAATGAGTCTTGTTCCAAATCCATCTCATTTAGAATCAGTAAATCCTATTGTAGAGGGAATAACTCGTTCTAAGATAGATATTAATTACAACGGAAATAGTGATTCAAAAAAAATAATACCCATTCTTATTCATGGAGATGCGGCTTTATCAGGTCAAGGAATTGTATACGAAGTTATACAATTATCTAAATTAAAAGGCTATAAAACTGGAGGGACAATTCATATCGTAATTAATAATCAAATAGGATTTACCACAAATTATACAGAAGGACGTTCTAGTATTTACTGTACGGATATAGCAAAAGTTTTGCTTTCTCCAGTATTGCATATTAATGCCGATGATATAGAATCTGTTATTCGTGCTATTCATTTTGCAGTAGATTTTAGGATGCATTATCATGAAGATGTTTTCATAGATTTACTTGGATACAGAAAATACGGACATAATGAAGGAGATGAACCTCGTTTCACTCAACCTACTTTATATAAAGTTATTTCAAAACATACAAATTCATATAATTTGTACAAAAGAAAATTAGAAAAAGAAGGAACCATTAATTCTATATTCATCCAAAAAATGGAGAAAAAATATGAAGATATTTTAAATAGAGGATATGAGGAAGCAAAAACTATGAAATGGAATGTTATAAATTCTTTCTTGAAAGAAGAATGGAAAAATTTTCCTATAATAAATAATAATGAAATCTTTCAGAAAGTAAATACTCAATTTCCAATCAATAGACTGATAGAAATAGCTAATAGGATTTTTACTCTTCCTATGGATAAAAAATTTTTTAGTAAAACAAAATTCATTTTTAAAAAAAGATTAGAAATGGTTAAAAATCAATTATTAGATTGGAGTATGGCGGAATTATTATCCTATGGAACACTTCTAGATGAAGGATATCATATTCGTCTATCAGGAGAAGATGTGGCAAGAGGAACTTTTTCTCAACGTCATGCAATTCTAAAAACGGAAGAAGATGAAGAAATTATTTCACTGAATAACATTCGTGTAGGACAAGGGAAAATGCAAGTTTATAATTCTCCACTTTCCGAATATGGAGTTTTAGGATTTGATTATGGATACGCTATGTTTTCTCCTTATACCTTAACTTTATGGGAAGCTCAATTTGGTGATTTTGGAAATGGAGGACAAATTATTATAGATCAATACATCTCTTCTGGAGAGGATAAATGGAAAATTAGAAACGGAATGGTAATGTTACTTCCTCATGGATATGAAGGACAGGGGCCAGAACATTCATCTGCTCGTATTGAACGTTATCTACAACTCTGTGCCAACAATAATTTATTTATTGTAAATTGCACTACTCCAGCTAACTTTTATCATCTATTACGACGACAAATGAAACTAAAGTTCCGTAAACCGCTTTTAGTTTTTACTCCTAAAAGTTTGCTTCGTCATATAAAATGTAAGTCCACAATGAAAGAACTTTCTGAAGGAGAATTCCAAGAAATTTTGGATGATGTTTCGGTAATAGATGTCGATAAAGTCACAAGATTAATTTTTTGTTCTGGAAAAATATATTACGATTTGTTAAATAAAAAAGAATCTATTAAAGATGAAAAAACAGCTTTAATTCGTATAGAACAGATATATCCTTTAAAAGAAAAAAAAATTATAGAATTATTTAATAAATATAAAAATAAAAAAATCGTTCTTTGGGTACAAGAAGAACCAGAAAATATGGGATTGTGGAGTTTTATTTTGAGGAAAATTAGTAGTATTTCATTTAATTTAATTGCTCCATCCGAAAGATCTAGTCCTTCTACAGGATCTTATACAAATTTTTTAAAAATACAAAATAAAATATTAGATCGTGCTTTTATATCTTAAAATTTAAATTATCTATGACAATAAAAGTAAAGGTCCCTTCTCCAGGAGAATCGATTACAGAAGTAGAGGTATCTTCATGGTTCGTAAAAAATGGAGATTATGTTTCCAAAAATCAACTAATAGCTGAAATAGATTCAGATAAAGTTACTTTAGAAATTCATGCAGAAGAAAATGGCGTAATAACCTTAATGGCAAAAAAAGGTGAAAGAATAAAAGTTGGGGATATTCTATGTATCATAGATAAAGAATCTTCTGATGAAAATTCTAAAAAATCATTGGAGACTAATGTTAAAAAAAAGGAAAAAATACTTTATAAAAAATTTCCTTCTCCAGCTTCAAAAAAAATATTAAAAGAAAAGAACATTTCTATAGAATCGATTCAAGGAACTGGAAAACATGGACGAATTACAAAAAAAGATTGTATTACTAAGGAAAGATTCAACTCTCGTTCCACAAGAGTAACTCCTCTTTCTTCTCTAAGAAGAAAATTATCGGAAAGGTTGGTTTCTGTAAAGAATCAAACAGCTATGCTAACTACTTTTAATGAAGTAGATATGCAAGAAATTATTTTCATAAGGAAAAAATATAAGAATATTTTTCAGGAAAAACATGGAGTTAATTTAGGTTTCATGTCTTTTTTTACCCTTTCTTGTGTTAGGAGTTTAAATCTATATCCAGATGTTAATGCTATGATTATTAATGAAAAAGAAAAAATTAATTTTGAATACTGTGACATTAGCATTGCTATTTCTGGACCTAAAGGGTTAATGGTTCCCGTAATTAGAAATGCAGAAAATTTATCTTTTCTTGGGATAGAAAAAGAAATTAGTAGATTATCTACATCTGTTAGAAACGGAACAATATCTATCAACGAAATGAAAGGTGGAACTTTTACCATTACTAATGGAGGAGTATTTGGTTCTATGCTTTCTACTCCAATAATCAATCCACCACAAAGCGCTATTTTAGGAATGCATAAAATAGTAGAAAGACCTGTAGTTATTAATGGAGGTATAAAAATACGTCCTATAATGTATCTAGCGTTGTCCTATGATCATAGAATCATTGATGGAAAAGAATCTGTTGGTTTTTTAGTTTCTGTGAAAGAATCAATAGAAAATCCAATAGATTTTCTAATGGAAGGAAGTGAAAAAAACATTCCTAGAATATTAGAGTTATAAAGAGTTTTAATTCTTTCTAAGATAAGGATTTTGTCTATTTCCCATATTCATTTTTCTAATTTGTATTTTTATTATTTTAATTTGATCATGTAATAAACCATTTATATCCGTTTCTTTTGCTTCCGATAACAATAATTCAGCTTTTTTTTTATTCCCTTTTGATAAAGAAGCTATGGCTAAATTTAATTTAGCTATAGCTATATTTTGTTTCAATTTTAAACCAAAATCTATGGCTTTTTGCATATAGTTTTCTGATTGATGAATATTAGATTCTGAATATAAAATTCCATAAAGAAAATAATAATAAGATATTTGATTTTTAGTAAGTTGCAATTCAGGATCCTTCACCAAATCCAAATATTTTTTTACTCCTTTCATATCCTTTTTTCTTATTTTAAAAAAAGCTAATAACAAAAATTCATTTCTAAAAATAAAAATAAGAGGAATCAAGCTGAACAAGATTAGTATCACTCCACTTAAATAATTTTTATGTAAAAAAGAATAAATAGATCCTATAAAAATCAATAAGGACAAGAATATTTTTGTGGATTTTTTCATGATTAAAAATTTTTTCAATGAGTTTTTATCCAATTAATAATATCCTGATAATTCAAACTGTTTAAAAAATGTCCAGAATCATATTCTTTATATTGTAAAGAAAGTATTTTATAATCTTTAAGAAAATTAAATCCTCTTTTTGCCAAATCTACAGGAATAATTGTATCATATTTCCCATGAGAAATAAAAAATTCTAAATCTGTATAAGAGGAATCATTCATTTTTTTTGGTAAAATATTTTTTTCTAAATATCCACTTAAAGCAATAACTTTTTTTACTTTATCTGGAATTTTTAAAGCAATGGAATAGCTTAAAATAGCCCCTTGACTAAATCCACATAACCATACTTCTTTTTTGTTCAATTGATATTTTTGAATGGCTTCTTCTATAAAAGAAGATATTTTATCAATAGTTGTTTTAGCTTGATAAATGTTAATGAATCGATCCTTATTATAAAAATCAATATCGTACCATGAATACTTATCTGATCCAATAGAATAAAATCCTTGAATACTGATTATAAAAAAATTTTTTGGAATATCCTTATGAAAGGAAAAAAGATCATTTTCGTTGCTTCCATATCCGTGAATCATTAAAAAAAGAGGAGGGAAATATTGATTCCTCATTGTTGGTTGTTTAATAATATGTTTGATAGAAAGTTTTTTTGAAAACATTTTTTTTTTTATTACTATTCCCTTTTTCATCATATGCTAATTATGGATTATAAAAAAGTACAATGGAATATTTTCAGCTTTAAAAAAATAACTAAATTTTAGTTTAAATTTACAATAAAAAACTATTTTAAATGAATTTACATGAATTCCAAGGTAGGGAAATATTAAATTCTTTTTCCGTTAAAGTTCCTGATGGTATCGTTGCTAATACTCCAGAAAAAGCTGTAAAAGCTGCAAAAGTAATCTTAGAACGAACCAATAAAAAATCTTTAGTTATTAAAGCACAAATACATGCAGGTGGTCGTGGAAAAGGTGGAGGTATACAAGTTGTAAAATCTATGGAAGAAGTATATGAAAAATCTAAAAATATTTTAGGAAAACCTTTAATTACTCCACAAACTTCAAAAAGAGGAAAATTAGTTCGTAAAGTTCTAATTTCTGAAAATGTATATTCTTGTTCTCATCCTACTAAAGAATATTATCTATCGATATTGCTAGATCGTGATCTAGAAAAAAATGTTATCATATATTCTAAAGAAGGAGGAATGGATATTGAAGAAATATCTAAAAAACATCCAGATAAAATCTATTTAGAAAAAATAGATCCTGTATGGGGGATCCAACTATTTCAAGCTAGGAAAATAGGATTTGATTTAGGGATTAAAAAATATTTCAGCGATTTTTTAATTTCTCTTTACAATGCTTATTTATCTTGTGACGCTTTATTATTAGAGATAAATCCTTTAATTCATACATTCGATAATAAAATTATAGCCGTAGACATTAAAATGATATTGGATGATAATGCTTTATTTCGTCATAAGGAATACGCCAATATGCGTGATAAAAAAGAAGAAGATCCTATTGAAATAGAAGCTATCGAATCCAAATTGAATTTTATAAAATTGGAAGGAAATGTAGGATGTATGGTGAATGGAGCAGGATTAGCTATGGCTACTATGGATATGATTCAATCTTGTGGAGGAAAACCTTCTAATTTTTTGGATATAGGAGGAGATGCTGATAAGAAACGTGTAGAAAAAGCATTTCGTCTTATATTGAAAGATCCATCAGTTCAAGCCGTATTGATAAATATTTTTGGAGGAATTGTTCGTTGTGATACAGTGGCAGAAGGAATTATTAATTCCTATCACCATAACCATGATAAAAAAATACCGGTTATTATTCGTTTACAAGGAACTAATGAAATAATAGGAAAGAAAATACTTGAAAATAGTCAATTACCAATTTTTTATACTTCCACTTTAAAAGAAGCATCTGATAAAATTAAAGAAATATTAAATTGTAATAATGGATAAAAGTTTTTATCATATTGTATTGACTAGAAAATATAGACCTGTAAAATGGAATGAAGTGATTGGACAAAATGAAGTTATAATTGTTTTAAAAAAGGCAATTGAAAAAAATCGTTTATCTCAATTTTTATTTTTTTTTGGACCAAAAGGAGTTGGAAAAAATACATGTGCACGAATTTTAGCTAGTGAATTGAATTCATTTTCTGAAGAAGAATCTCCATATGTTTTTGAAATTAGTGGAATTTTCCATAATTCCAGAGAAATCATTTGTGAAATCATCGGAAAAATTCGTTTACATCCAAAAAAAGGAAAATATAAAATATTTATCATAAATGATGTGCACTTTTTTTCTCAAGACTCTTTCAATATCTTTTTCCATATGATGGAAAAATCTCCTTCACATGCATTATTTATTTTTTGTATTACAAAAAAAAATGGAATACTAGATCCCATAATTTCACGTAGTCAAGTTTATGAATTTAAACGTATTTCTTTAAAAGAAATTTATTTCCATTTGAAAGAAATAATGGAAAAAGAAGGAATTCAAATAGAAAAAGAAGCTTTATTTCTCATTGCACAATATGGAAATGGATCAATGAGTAAAGCTATTTCCACTTTTGACAAACTTTCCTTCTGGAACTATGAAAAAAAAAAAATTACTAAGGAATTTGTGATGGAAAAACTAGGGATTTTGGATCCCTTTTACTATTTTAAAATAATAGATTATCTATTGGATGAAAAAATATATAAAATATTAATTTTATTGGATCAAATATTTCAAAAAGGAGTAGATCCTATCAGTTTTATAATAGGTTTAACCAAACATTTTAGAAATTTATTTCTTTCTAAAAATTACGAAACTATCTCTCTTTTAAAAGATGAAAAAAAAACCATACAATCTTATATCCATCAATCAAAAAAATTATCTTTTTCTTTTTTAATTAACGCTTTAATGATTTGTCGTAAAATGGAAGATAAATATGAAATGAGTAAAAATTTTAATAGATTAACAATAGAATTATATCTAATACAATTAGCTAATAGTATTTCTTCCTATAATCCTAATTATTTTTTTTTAAAAAATAAAAAAATTCAATATTTACAAGAATTTTGGAAAAATTTTATACATAAGTTTTCCGAAAAAATAAATCCTGTTTATTTAAATACTTTAAAAAATGAAATAAAATTTCAAATTTTAAAAAATAGGATAATTATGATCATTCCTTCTCAATTAGAAATTCGTGAATTTTTCTTAATTCAAACCTATTTTATCAAACATTGTAGAATTAAATTAAAGAATCCTCATTTAGAATTTAAAACTATAATAAAACAATTAGAAAATTATCCAATCAAAGAATACAATTTTTTATCTAAAAAAAACAAATGTGTAGAAGAATTGATAGAAAGATTAAATTTAAAATTTTCATCTTCTATACAATAAAAGAATTGTATATTTGTTGATAAGATACTTTATACAAATATTTTTTGTTTTTATGAAACAGAGAATTTTTTTTTCTTCTACTTATTCAGATGAAGATATTGAAAACGATGGGACTACTGCTTCTTACGGAGGTGGATCTGGAGGTGGGACTGGCGGAAGTACGGGTTCTAGTTATTATGGAGGGACTTCTATAAGAAGTAAAACTCCTGTATTGGACAATTTTGGAATAGATTTAAATTCTATAGCCATTGAAGGGAAATTAGATCCAGTAGTAGGAAGAGATAAAGAAGTTGAACGAGTATCTCAAATATTGAGTAGAAGAAAAAAGAATAATCCTCTTCTAATAGGAGAACCAGGAGTAGGGAAATCTGCTATTGCTGAGGGTTTTGTCTTACGTATTGTACAAAAAAAGGTTTCCAGAGTTTTATATAATAAAAGAGTGGTTGTTTTAGATTTGGCTAGCTTAGTCGCTGGAACTAAATATAGAGGTCAGTTTGAAGAAAGAATGAAAGCTATCATAAACGAATCAGAAAAAAATAAAGATTTAATTCTTTTCATAGATGAAATCCATACTATGATTGGTGCAGGAGGTACTACAGGGTCCTTGGATGCTTCTAATATATTCAAACCTGCTTTAGCAAGAGGATATATTCAATGTATTGGAGCAACTACCTTAAATGAATATAGACAATATATAGAAAAGGATGGGGCTTTGGAACGTAGATTTCAAAAAATTATAGTACAGCCTTCTTCTGAAAAAGAAACTATGGAAATTTTAAAAAAAATAAAAGGAAGGTATGAAAGTCATCATAATGTTATTTATACAGAAGCTACTATAAAATCTTGTGTAAATCTAACCGTACGATATATTGTTGATCGTTTTTTACCAGATAAAGCCATTGATGCACTAGATGAGGCTGGATCTCGTGTACATATTAAGAATATTAAAGTGCCACAAGAAGTGGTTGTTTTAGAAAAAAAATTGGATAATATTCGAAAAGAAAAATCTAAAGTAGTTAAGAATCAAAAATATGAAGAAGCGGCACGTCTTCGTGATACGGAAAAAAAAATAGAAAAACAATTGATAAAAGCGCAAGTAGAATGGGAAGAAACCTCCAAAGAAAATAAAGAAATTGTTTCTGAAGAAGACGTAGAAGAAGTAGTATCTATGATGAGTGGAGTTCCGGTAAATAGAATCGCCCAAGCGGAAATGAACAGGTTGAATAAAATGATTGATACATTAAAGGAAAAAATAATAGGACAAGATGAAGCTGTAGAAAAAATAGTAAAAGCGGTTCAGAGGAATAGAACTGGATTAAAAGATCCTAATAGTCCTATAGGATCTTTTATTTTTTTAGGAAAGACAGGAGTTGGAAAAACTTATTTAGCAAAAGTTTTTGCGAGGGAACTATTTGATTCAGAAGAATCCTTAGTACGTATTGATATGAGTGAATATATGGAAAAATTTTCTGTTTCTAGATTAATAGGAGCTCCTCCTGGTTATGTTGGGTATGAAGAAGGAGGACAACTAACAGAAATAATACGTCGTAAGCCTTATTCGGTTATTTTATTGGATGAAATAGAAAAAGCACATCATGAAGTATTCAATATACTATTGCAGATTCTTGATTATGGATGCGTTACAGATAGTGTTGGAAGAAAAATTAACTTTAAAAATACTGTCATCATTTGTACTTCAAATACAGATACACAAAAATTAAAAAGAATTGGTCAAGAAATCGGTTTTTATACTCAAACAAGAAAATCGATGGATTCTAACTTAGAACAGACTTTGAAAAAGAGTTTTTCTCCAGAATTTATAAATAGAATAGATGATATCATCATTTTTAATTCTCTAAAAATAGAAGATATATCTAAAATAACCCATATAGAATTAGAAAAAGTAAAAAATCAGATGTTGGATTTAGGATATAAGTTAACTTTTCTTTCCGAAGTAAAAGATTTCATTAATAAAAAAGGATTTAATAAAGAATATGGAGCTCGTCCATTAAAGAGAGTAATAGAAAAATTTATAAAGAATCCCATATCGGAATGGATTATTAATGGATCTTTGAAAAGAGGAGATGAAATAATATTGAAAATAAACGATAATAAAGATGATATTAAAGTTTATAAAAAATCATAAACTCTTTTTTATAAATGGGATCAAACATATGCATTAATGGAAAATGGAATTATTCCTAAAAATATTTTTGTTTTCCTATATTACGTATCTAAAGAACCAATATTTCCTGTAGATACTCACTTCCGAAAATGGATTCATGAAAAAAACATTATCCATCAAAGATTGGTAAACAATCATCTGTTAAAAAGGTAAATCATCAAAATCATCAGAAGATAAAGATGGAGTAGATTGTTTCTTTGAGTTTTTTTGTTGTATTTCCTCAATTTTCCATCCTTGTATAGAATTGAAATACTTTATAATTCCTTCTGGATTAGTCCATTCTCTTCCACGAATATTGATAAATACTTTTATTTTATCTTCTGGACTTATAGATCCCAATAAATCTACTTTATCTTGAATAAATTCTATCAATATATTCTGAGGATAGGGTTCCTCTGTAGTAAGAACAATTTCCCTTTTTCGAAATCCACTATCAAATTTTTGAATATCAAACAATTTCTTAACTCTTCCTATTATTTCCATATGATATTATTTATTTTTTTTACTATTTTTTCCTTCATTTTTCT
Source organism: Blattabacterium sp. (Mastotermes darwiniensis) str. MADAR (assembly GCF_000233435.1). Classification (NCBI taxonomy): domain Bacteria; kingdom Pseudomonadati; phylum Bacteroidota; class Flavobacteriia; order Flavobacteriales; family Blattabacteriaceae; genus Blattabacterium; species Blattabacterium sp. (Mastotermes darwiniensis). The sequence goes on from NC_016146.1 coordinate 57,871, forward strand.
TTTTTATAGTTTCTCCAATTTTATTGGATATGTTAAAGGAAGTGATCATGTGATTCAACATATCGCTAGCAGATCCAGGATAATTAGGCAATAAAATTAAATTAGCATTAGAACTTTCTCCCATAGACTGAAGGGTATCATAATGTTGTGTGACAACAATTAGAGCAGAAGCTTCTTGTGAATTTATTCCAACATTATTTAATACTTCTACAGATTCTAAAATTCCTCTTGCTATTTCTCTACGTTGATCTGCTGTTCCCTTTCCTTGTAATTTTTTGCTCTCAGCTTCCGCTTTAGCTTTAGCTATAATTTTAATTTTTTCTGCTTCCGCTTTGTATTCCGCAGCAACTTTTTCTCTTTCAGCCGTATTAATACGATTCATGGCTTGTTTCACCTGATCATCAGGATCTAGATCTGTAACTAAGGCTTTTATTATGGAATATCCATAATCTAACATAGATTCTTCTAGTTCCCTTTTTACAGCAATAGCAATATGATCTTTTCGTTCAAAAACATCGTCTAAACGCATTTTTGGAACCTCAGCCCTTACTACATCAAATATATAGGAAGTAATCTGTGTATGAGAATTATCCAATTTGTAAAAAGCTTCATATACCTTATTTTTGATCACTTGAAATTGTACGGAAATTTTTACTTTTACAAAAACATTATCTTTAGTTTTTGTATCCACCAAAATATCTAATTGTTGAATTTTTAATGTTAGTTTTCCAACTATATTATCCAAAATAGGAATTTTGACATGTAATCCAGATTGACGAATCCTATGAAATCTACCAAGTCTTTCAATAATAGCCGCTGTTTCCTGATGTACAATGAAAATAAAACTAGAAAAAAAAGATAGAATTAAAAGGATTAATAAACCATAAAAAAGTAAACTAAAAATGCTCATAATTGTATTTCATATTATAACAATCCAAGTTCTAAACGCGCTTCCTCACTCATAAATTCTCTACTCCAAGGAGGGTCAAACGTTAAAACTACATCTATTTTTGTAATTTCTTCAATGGAAGATTGAATTTTTTCTTTTACTTCTATGGGCAAACTATCTGCTACTGGACAATTCAATGTTGTTAGAGTCATGATTATTTTTACTTCTTTTTTTCTATAAATTTTGATATCATAAATAAGACCAAGTTCATAAATATCTACCGGAATTTCTGGATCGTATATAGTTTTTAATACAGAAATAATACGATTCTCTAAAGAAGAATGATTTTCATTCATTATTTCATTCATTTTAATATTTGACCAAATTTATCAAAAAAACGAATAGGATAACCTAACTTTTTCAAATTAGGCAATACATCATTTTCCCTTCCAATAATTAAGATTCTTCCATTTTTTACGGAAAAAAATTTCTTGCATGAATAATATATATCCGATATAGTTACAGACCGAATACTGTTCAAATAATTTTTGTAAAAACCACTTGGAAGATTATTTTTTAATTCACTAATAAAAAGATCACTAATTCTATTTGGATCTTCTAAATCTAGAATAAACTGACCACATATTTCTTTTTTTTTAATGTTCAATTCTTCTGAAGAAACTTTATTTTCCGTAATTGTTACAATTACTTTCAAAATATCTTTGATGGCCTTATCCGTAACCCCGTTACTTACTTGAGTATAAACAGAAAAATAACCTATATTCTTATCCGATTTTAAAATTGAATAAGCTCCATATGTATAAGCTTTTTTTTCTCTAAGATTTAAAAACAAACGACTTTGAGGTCCTCCTCCTAGAATTCCATTTGCTAAAATAGAAGAAAAATAAGTAGGATCATTTTTTCTAAATGGAACAGGTTTCCCGAAACAAATGGTAGATTGGGTAAGAGAAGGGATATCCACCATATCTATTTCTATTGTGTTTGTATTATGATTTGAAACATTCATTCTTTTTTGTTCCTGTTCCTGAGAACAAGAACCCTTCTTCCATTTAGAGAAATAATGATCACATAACTTTTTTGCTTCTTCCTGAGAAATATCTCCTATAAAGGATAGGTAAGAAATATTTGGAATGTAATATTTATGATACAACTTTTTTAAATCGTTGAGAGTAATATTTTTTATGGTATCGTAAGTCTCATATTCTCCATAGGGATGATTTTTCCCAAAATACAAAACATTTCGAACACGTTGCAAAATAGCATTTGGATCTTTTTCTGATAAATTTATATCTATAATTTTTTGTTTGATTATTTTTTCTAATTCTTTAAAATTATCAAATTGGCTATTCAATAGAATATCACTCATTATAGAAATAGATTTTTCCAAATATTTTTTTAAAGTAGAAATGGATATTCCCGAAAAAGAGGTATACAAAGTAGTTCCAATATAATCAATAATTTCATCTAATTCTTCTTTAGAATGATTTTTTGTTCCAGAACGTAGCATTTTACCAAAAACTTTTTTTATTCCAGCTTTATCTTTTTCAAGAAATGGATGATAATCTAATTCTAATCCTATTCTAACTAAAGGAAGTTTATGATTTTCAACGACCAAAACTTTTAATCCATTTTGCATTTTAAAAAATTTTGGTGGTTCAATATTAATAACAGTCTTCTTTTTTAAAGACCTAGGTGGTAAATTTCGATTGAATGTTGGAAAGAACATATTTGTTTTGTATGTATGAAAAGTTAAAGGATAAAAATGATTGTTTTTTAACCATTAATAATTTGATGGAACATTATACAAACGCACTCTACAATTTACATTTAAATATTTATTAGCTACGATCTTGATATCTTCTACAGATATTTTTCGATATTTTTCTATATCCGTATTTATTAAGTCTGTATTTTTATAGTATAAAGAATAATGGGCTAAATTTCCTGCTATTCCACTCATAGAATAATTATCAAAAAGAATTTTTTTTTCAAAATAATTTTTTTGTTTATCCAATTCATACTGATTCACTCCTTTGTCTTTCAAATTTTCTATTTCTTCATCTATAACTTTTGTTACTTCATCCAAAGTAACTCCAGGATTGATTAATCCATATATAATAAAAATACCATAATCCTCCATAATATCTAAGAAAGACCCTGCATAAGAAGCCAGTTGTTTTTTATTTATTACATTTTTTGTTATACGTGAACTTTCGCCAGAAGAAAGTACATGGTCTATTATTTTTAATACGTAAGAATCTTGATCAATTATTTTTGGAATTCTGTAGGATAAGAAAACTCCGGGTACTTTGGTATTTTTATCCATATATGTAGAAAAAACCTCCTCTTTAATAGGTTTTTCCTCTATTTTTTTCATATGAAAATCTATTTTTCCTTTGGGAATAGAATAAAAATATCTATGAATCCATTCTATAGCTTCATTTATCTCAAAATCACCTGCAACAACTAAAATTGCATTATTTGGAACATAATAAGTATCATAAAATTTATTGTAATCTTTTTCTGTAGCCGTATCTAAATCTTTATATAGACCAATAATTGGATATTTATAAGGATGTTTTTGGAATAAAAAAGAAGGAATAATTTCTGAAATTGCTTTAGCATATGGTTGATTTTCTATTTGCATTTTTTTTTCTTCTTTTACAACTTTTCTCTGAATATGAATACTTTCCTCATCTATTTTAGCATTAAACATTCTTTCAGATTCTAACCATAAAGCTAAAGGAAGACGATCAGATGGTAAAACTTCGTAATAACAAGTTTCATCATGATTGGTATAAGCGTTATTTTTCCCTCCATTAGAGGCTATATATTTAAAAAATTCTCCTCTTTTAATATTTTTAGATCCTTCGAACATAAGATGTTCGAAAAAATGAGCAAATCCAGATTTACCAGGAGATTCATTTTTAGTTCCTACATGATACAAAACCGAAACAGAAACTAAAGGATTTGTATTGTCTTGATGTAAAATGATATGTAATCCATTTTCCATTGTTTTTTCAAAAAATATGATTTTCGTATTATTAGAATATTTGTTTTTCAAAAAATTAGAATTGAACATGGTTTATTGAATGAACTTGAAAATGAAAAACAATTTACGATTTTTTTTTTCTAAAAAGTTATATTTTTTTCTTTTGTTCTATTTTTGTTGATTATTATGAATTATGAAAAATTTTTTTAGTGTAGAAGATGTCGTAAACGTGTATGACCTCATTAAAGAAGCCATAACTATTAAGAAAAATCCATATGGATTTCAACATATTGGAAAAAATAAAACAATTGGATTGGTTTTTTTTAATCCTAGTTTACGTACAAGGATTAGTTGCCAGAAAGCAGCTTATAACTTAGGATGCAATATTTGGGTATTAGACCTTCATCGAGATTCATGGAAAATAGAAATGGAGGATGGAAATGTGATGAAAGATACTCAAGAACATATCAAGGAAGCCATTTCTGTAATGAGTTTGTATTGTGATATTCTTGCAGTAAGAACTTTCCCTCATCTTATAGACAGAGATTATGATTATAACGAGATACTTTTTAAGAAAGTATTGAACTATTCTAAAGTTCCAGTAGTAAACCTGGAAAGTGCTACATTGCATCCTTTGCAGTCTTTAGCGGACGTAATGACTATTGCCGAATTTAGACCTTTTTTTAAAAGTAAGGTTGTGTTAAGTTGGGTACCTCATACAAAACCATTACCACATTCTGTAGCCAATTCCTTTTCTCAATGGATATCCAAAATCGAAGAAATAGATTTTACCATTACTTGTCCAGAACAGTATGATTTGTATGAAAAATTTTCTGATGGAGTTTCTATCACATATAAACAAAATGAAGCATTTTTAAATGCAGATTTTATTTATGCGAAAAATTGGAGTAGTTATATGAATTATGGAAAAATACTTTGTCATAGTTATGATTGGATGATTACCGAAAAAAAGATGAAAAAAACCAATGAAGCTAAATTTATGCACTGTTTACCTGTAAGGAGAAATATTGTGGTGGAAGATTCGGTTTTGGATAGTCCATATTCTATCGTTTTGCAACAAGCAGAAAATAGAATTTATGCTACTCAAATAATTTTTTTGAAGATTTTACAATCTTTGTCATGAAAATTCATATAGTAAAAATTGGAGGAAATTTAATTATAGAAAAAAAACTTCTTCTTTCTTCTTTAGAATCTTTTTTACTACTACCAGGTAATAAAATATTGATTCATGGAGGAGGGAGTAAGGCCAATATACTTTCTGAGAAAATGGGTCTTATTCCAAAATTTATACAAGGAAGAAGAATTACGGATAAAGAAACACTTGATCTATTGGTTATGACTTATGCAGGGATGATAAACAAAAATATTGTTGCCCTATTACAATCTTATGATTGTAATGCTTTGGGATTGTGCGGAGCGGATGGAAATTGTCTAAAATCATTTTTTCGTTTAAAAACCAACAATATTGATTATGGATATGTAGGGGATATAACCAGTAAAAGTGTTAATACGTATTTTATAAAATCCCTTTTAAAAAAAAATATTGTTCCTGTATTATGCCCTATTACTCATAATGGGAAAGGTGATCTTTTAAACACTAATGCAGATACTATAGCTGCATACATAGCCATATCTTTAACTAAGGATTGTAATGATGAAAATGAAATAGAGTTACATTTTTGTTTTGATAAAAAAGGAGTATTACGAGATTTACATGATGCGGAATCTTATTTTCAAAGAATAGATTTTCGTTTATTTCAACGAATAAAAAATAATCATACTATTAAAAATGGTATGATTCCAAAATTGGAAAATGCTTTTCTTGCATTAAGAAATGGAGTATCTAAGGTTAGTATCGGTAACCCTTTGTATTTAAATGAGGAGAATAATAAGACTATTTTATGTCTTTAGTGAATTTGAATTTCTTAAAGGAAGAAGCTATACAACTTCTTATACAAATAATCAATACGCCATCTATATCCAAAAAAGAAAAAAAGGTTTCTGTTTTAATAGAGAACTATCTTTCTAAATATGGATTTCATATCCAAAGAAAATACAACAATATATGGACAGAAAGTACTAATTATGCTACTAAAAAAGAAAATATTCGTACAATACTATTAAATTCTCATCATGATACAATTAAACCAGGTAAAAATTGGAAAACGGATCCTTTTACTGCAATAAAAAAAGAGGATCAATTAATAGGATTGGGAAGTAACGATGCGGGAGCTTCTGTTGTTTCACTAATTGCTACTTTTATTTATTTAAGTAGTTTCTCTGTATTGCCTTATAGATTGGTACTTTCTATTACTGCAGAAGAGGAAATTTCTGGTTCATTAGGCGTACAATCTATTTTACCTGAATTGGGATTTGTCGACTTAGGAATAATAGGAGAACCAACAAAAATGCAAGTAGCCATAGCTGAAAAAGGATTGATTGTATTAGATTGCATTGCTAAAGGAAAAACAGGACATTCTGCAAAAAATACAGGGATTAACGCTATATATATTGCCACAAAAGACATAGAATACTTAAGAAATTTTCAGTTTGATAGAAAATCTAAAATTCTCGGACTTCCAACATTAACGGTCACTAAAATAAAAGGAGGGATCCAACATAATGTTATTCCTGATTTTTGCTCTTTTGTCATTGATATTAGAACTAATGAATTATATTCAAATGAAGAATTAATTGAAATCATACAAAAAAACATTTGTTCTAAAACGATACCACGTTCTTCTCATTTAAATTATTCTTTCCTAGATAAAAATCATCCTATAGTATTGAAATCTAAATCAATAGGAATAAAAACTTATGGGTCTACTACTCTATCTGACCAAAGTCTTATGCCTTTTCCAACCATTAAGATGGGTGTAGGAGATAGCAAACGTTCTCATACGCCTAATGAGTATGTTCTTATTTCAGAAATTATAGATGGAATAGATATTTACATTCGTCTGTTAAAAGACTTTCAATTTTAAAACAAAAAAGGTAAATTTGTTCTTTGATTTAAACGGAATAAATATGATACAAGAAATAAACGATGATAACTTTGAAAAAATGGTTATGGAATCGGATGTTCCTGTTTTAGTGGATTTTTGGGCTCCATGGTGTTCTCCATGTAGAACTTTGTCTGCTGTATTAAAAGATATATTCACCGAATATAAAGAAAAAGCTTTGGTGGTAAAGTTAAATGTAGATAAAAATCCAAAAACATCTTCCAAATATGGAATACGCAGCATTCCTACCATGTTTTTTTTTAAAAATGGAGAAAAAAAAGATATGCATATTGGAGTAGCATCTAAAGAGGAGATAAGAAAAAAATTAGATCCTTTAATAAGCAGTCAATGAATAATGAAATGAGGATGGGTCTGGTAGTTCAGTTGGTTAGAATACATGCCTGTCACGCATGAGGTCGCGGGTTCGAGTCCCGTCCAGACCGCAAAAATTTTACATCATTTTTTCCGTATTGAATCATATTTTATTTTATATTTTATGAGATTTTCTATAGAAATAATTTTTACATTAAATTTTTTAGCTATTTGAATTAATTGTGGAAGACGCGCCATAGATCCGTTTTTATTAAGAATTTCTACCAATACTCCTCCAGGCGTACATCCGGCCATTTTAGTTATATCAATGGCAGCTTCTGTGTGTCCTGGTCTTTCTAGTACACCTCCTTTTCTTGCTCTAAGGGGGAATATATGACCTGGTTTGTTAAAGGATTTTGGATTTTCTTCATGGACTAGTGCTAGGATGGTCTTTGCTCTATCTGAAACAGATATTCCTGTGCTAACGCCATATCCACGGACATCTACAGATACTGTAAAAGCAGTTTTTCTAGGATCTGTGTTATTTTTTACCATCATTTTAAGTTCCAATTGATCACATCTTTCCTCTGTTAAGGAAACACAAACCAACCCTCTCCCATGAGTGATCATAAAATTTACAATTTTAGGGGTTACTTTTTCTGCTGCAACAATAAAATCTCCTTCATTTTCACGATTTTGATCATCCACCACAATGATCAATTTTCCATTTTGGATATCCTGTAATGCTTCTTCAATACAATTTAGATTACACCAATTTTTATCATAAAAAACCATAATAATGAATCCTCTATTTTTGATAAAAATCATCCATAACTGTTTTATAAGTCATCCATATACTTATTGGAAAAAAAGTAAAGTTTGGAATCCAAGCACTTATCCATGGACATAATAAGTCAGCTTTTTTTCCTTGATTTTGAGCAATGGTAAGTAAAGTATGATAAATGATGAATATAGTTAGTGCCATAATAGTTGTAACCCCAATTCCTCCTTTTCGTACAATAGATCCTATTGAGGCTCCCATAAGGAACATTATAATGCATGTTACTGGGAATGTAAATTTATTTTGCAATTCTAGTTGATACTTAGCTAAATATTTTTTCCTTTCATTCATAATTTTTTGTTGAAGCTTATCTTTTGAATTCTTTCTTTTTGTAAGAAAATTATAATTCAATTGATTGGTTACTTTTTTTAAAGAATTTATTTTTTCGATTAATTTTTTTGTATTAAAAGTTTGATAATAATCATCCTCTAAATTTTTTATTTTTTTTTCTGGAATTTTAAAATATTGAATTAGAGTATCAAATTGTACTATTTGATAGGAATAGGATGGTTTTTTTTGATAATATTGGTTATCACTATAAAAATATCCATTAATTAATTTTAATCTAAAAGATCCATCTTCTGCTGCTATCAAAATACCCTTTTTAGCAATAATAGTATTGATTGATAAATTTTTTCCATAAAAAAAAATGAAAATATTTTCCAGATGGTTTTTATCTATTCCATATTTTTTTTCTATTTTCATGAAAAAATCTGGAAAGAGGTTTACAAAAATTCCTTCTTTTAACTTTAAAGATGGATGAGATATTGAAATTTGATATCCTAATTCTTTGGTTTTTTTTTTGGCTTTTGGAATTGCATAATCCGAAAATAAATACAAACCTAAGGCTAGGAGTAATGTTAGACCTAAAATAGGGATCATAATACGAAAAAGGGAAATTCCAGAAGATTTAATAGCGATAAGTTCTTGTTTTTCTGAAATTTCTCCATAAGTAATGATGGAACTCCACAATATCGAAATAGGCACTACTAATGGAATAATCGTAATTACAAAATAAAATAAAAATCTTATGAGGATGAAGATATGAATGTTTTTCCCTGTTAATTCGTCAGTTTTACTCCAAAAAAATTGAACTAGAGATACAAAAATTACCGAAAAAAAAGTGAATAAAAAAGGAACTATAAATAAACGAATCATATATAGATCCAATTTTTTTAGTTTTATCATTGCTCTACCTTTTTTTAAAGATAAGAAAAGTATTTTACTCATTTTTCATCCGGATACGGTAAAAAGAAGTATTCATTGTTTTTATTTTCTCCATAAAAATCAACTATTTTTTGAATATCTGATAGGTCTATAAAAGGACCTTGTAACCGTATTAACTCATTTTTATTGGAAAATAAAAGGTCTCCTCTTCCAATTAATTGTTCCGCTCCTGTACAGTCTAGAATAGTTCTAGAATCTATTTTAGAACTAACTCTAAATGCAATTCTTTCTGTAAAATTAGATTTAATTAATCCAGTAATCACATCAACCGATGGTCGTTGTGTAGCAATGATCAAATGAATTCCTACAGCACGGGATAACTGTGCTAAGCGGGTAATATATATTTCTATTTTTTTTTTTTGGAAAGATAGACTTAAATCTGAAAATTCATCAATAATTAGGATAATGTAAGGCAAATGATATTTTTTGTATTTTCCATTGTATTCTTTAATATTTCTAACCATAGATTTTTCTAAAAGATCGTATCGTTTATCCATCTCTTTGCATAAAGCATTTAAGATTTTTTTTACTTCATGTATGTTTGTAATGATAGGGTCTATGGAATTAGGCAACATAGCAAAATAAGATTTAGAAATTTTTTTGTAGACAGATAATTCTACTTTTTTTGGATCAATCAAAATAAATTTTAAATCTTCTGGATTTTTTTTACATAACAAGAATACAATCACAGCATTTAACCATACGGATTTTCCTTGTCCGGTTGATCCTGCTATAAGTAAATGAGGCATTTTTGCTAGATCTACAATAAAAATTTCATTAAATACGGTTTGTCCTAAGAAAATGGGAAGTTCCATATTATGACTTTTATTTAAACTCTCTTCCGAGTAAAGAATGTTTCTCATATATACGGTAGAACGTTGATTATTTGGAACTTCTATTCCTACGGATCCTTTTCCAGGTATAGGCGCTATAATTCTTATCCCTAAAGAATATAAATTTAAAGCCATTTCATTTTCCAAGTTTTTTATTTTTGAAATACGAACACCTACCTTAGGAAATATTTCGTACAAAGTTATATTAGGTCCTATAGTGTACTTTATTTTATCTATTCCTATGTTATAATGGTTAAGTATTTGAATAATTTTATTTTTATTCTTTTCTACTAAATTTTTTTCATTTTTATAGATTATAATACTGGTACTACTTTCTTTATTGGAAAAAAAAGGATGATTTTCCATAGAAAATTTCTTTTTTTCATGATGAAAAAAATTTTTTTTTGAACGTTTGAATAGAAAATCCCTATTTTCGTTTAAAGTTTGTTTTCTAATATTTTTTTTTTTTATACGTAACATGATATAAAGAATAAAGATACTAGTAACTAGTATTCCTAGTCCTACTTTTCCAAATAAACCAATCAAAAAAATACCGATTTCAAAACCAAAAATTCCACTTAATATTCCATTTTTAGGAAAAAAAAGATAAAATGTTATTGGAAACCATAGGCTAAAAAATAAAAATTTATGCATTATAGATTGATAAATTTTCAGTATAAGTTTTCCTACAAAAAAAATTCTTAATCCTATCAATAACAATAATAAAGGAAAAAAAAAGGCACTAATTCCTATTCCACAGTAAATCAAATAGTGAGAAATAGTTGCTCCAATTTTTCCAAGTAAATTTTCTACCACTATTCCTTCATCAAGAAATTTTCCTATTTGACTTTGATCATTCTTCCAATGGAAAAGGAAAGAAAAAAAGCTTAAGAATAAAAAGATGCTGTTTCCTAGTAAAAAAAAACCAAAAATAGTTTCAATAATATTTTTTTTATGAAAATTTTTGTACATCCAATGTTTTTTTTACATAACTCAATGTTTATTCTATGCAAAATAGGGTATTTTTGATAATTTGTTCAGATAAACTAGATGAAAAATAGGTATTTTTTATTTTTGTTTGGTATGAAAATAGGACTTTATTTTGGATCATTCAACCCCATTCATTTAGGACATGTTATTCTTGCTAATCATATAGTAGAATTTTTAGATATAGATCATATTTGGTTCGTGGTTTCTCCACAAAATCCACTAAAAAAAAAACGAATCTTTTAGATTATGTTCATAGAATGAAAATGGTACGTATAGCCATTTCGAATTATGAAAAAATGAGTGTTTTGGATATAGAATCTGGATATTATCCTTCTTATACCATTCATACACTTGATGCAATAGAGAAAAAATATCCTAAAGAAAAATTTACTCTCATTCTTGGAATAGATTCTTTCTATTCCATGAACAAATGGAAAGATTATAAAATTATTTTGAATAAATATGATGTTTTTGTATATCCTCGTATTGGTTTTTGTTCTAATCATTTTTTTATTCCTATTCGACATAATAAAATATTGTTTTTGAAAGCCCCAATTATTGAAATATCTTCTTCTTTCATTCGAAGTTCCATTCAAAATGGAAAAAATATGAAACCTTTACTTCAACCGGAAGTTTGGGATTATATGAACAAACATAAGTTCTATAGAAAAAAATAAAATTTAGAATGAATTTTTGTAAAGGTAATATTGGTAGGCTTTTTTTAATAATATTTTAAATTCAAGTTCCAAAAATATTTTTTCTATGGAATTCCAGTTCGGTTTTTTTATATAAAATTTTTCCTCATGGAAATAGAAAAGGGGGATGTTAGTCACAATAGTGGCTAATTTTTTAGATAAAAAACCTAATTTTTTATTTTTTTCAATATTTTTTTTTATTTTACCACGAAGGTGATGGGTAGAATTTAAAAATTTTTCAAGACTTCCATATTTTTGAATAAATTCTTTTGCCTTTTTTTCTCCTATTCCTGGTAATCCTGGAATATTATCAGAAGAATCTCCCATCATACTCCATAAATCTATAACTTTTTTTGGACTTGAAACTCCAAAGTTTTCTTTTATTTCCTCAATTCCTAATATTCTTTTTGGTTCCCCTTTAAAAGGAGGTCTGTAAATTTTTATATTCTTTGTTACAAGTTGGCAAAAATCTTTATCTAAAGTAATGATATAAATCATATATCCTTTTTTTTCTGCTTTTTTGGCTATAGTTCCAATAACATCATCTGCTTCGTACCCATATTTAGCATACAAAAAGTAAATTCTAAACGATTTTAAAATCTTTATAAGATAAGGAATAGCAATAGAAATATCTTTTGGTTTTTTTTTTCTATGATCTTTATATTTATGGTATTCTTTTTTACGAATAATTTGATTACTGTAATCAAAAATAGTGGCCATATAGGAAGGCTTTTCCTCATTCAGTAGATTCATCAACAAAGAGGTAAAATTTAGTATAGGAGAAGTGTTTATTCCTTTGGAAGTTAAAAGAGGTTTTTTTATAAAAGCATAATATCCTTGATAAAGAATTGTGTATGCATCTATTAAAAATAATTTTTTATTATTCATATTGCATCATTAATGATGAATCTTTATAAGATTAATTTTGTCAATAAAAGATAGTTATAATTTATGAAAGAATCCAAATATACAGTAACAGCTGCATTACCATATGCTAATGGACCAATACATATAGGTCATTTATCTGGAGTTTATTTACCCGCAGATATTTTTGTTCGTTATCTTAGACGAAAGAACAAAGAGGTCCTTTTTATATGTGGTTCGGATGAACATGGAGCTCCTATTCCCATACAAGCTAAAAAGGAAAAGACGACTCCTAAAGCAATAGTCGATAAATATCATTTCTTGATCAAAGATAGCTTTACCAATTTTGGTATACATTTTGATAATTATTCCAGAACTTCTACAGTTATTCATCACGAAATTTCTACTTCTTTTTTTAAGAAACTTCATAAAGAAAAAAAAATTTTTGAAAAAGTATCTGAACAATATTATGACAACGAAGCTAAACAATTTTTGGCGGATAGATATATATCCGGAATATGTCCTCATTGCAAAAAGAAAGAAGCTTATGGAGATCAATGCGAAAATTGTGGGTCTTCGTTAAGTCCTGAAGAATTAATAGATCCACGATCTACTATCAGTGGAAGTATTCCAATTTTGAAAAAAACAAAACATTGGTATTTACCTTTAAACAAATATCAAAATTTTTTAGAAAAATGGATTTTAAAGGATCATAAAAAAGATTGGAAAGGGAATGTCTATGGACAAGCAAAATCATGGTTGGATAAAGGCTTAAAACCTCGTTCTATTACAAGGGATCTTAATTGGGGGGTTCCTATTCCATTGATTACAACAACAAAAAAAGAAGTAAGAGAAAAAGTACTATATGTATGGTTTGAAGCTCCCATAGGCTATATATCCTCTACCATAGAATGGGCAAAACGAAAAAAAAAAGATTGGAAGCCTTATTGGAAAAATGAAAATACTAAACTCATTCAATTTATAGGAAAAGATAATATTGTATTTCATTGCATTATTTTTCCAGTTATACTCAAAGCGTATAATAATGGATATATTTTACCGTATAAGATACTTGCTAATGAATTTCTTCATTTAGAAGATGAAAAAATTTCAACTTCTAGAAATTGGGGAGTGTGGCTTCATGAATACTTAAAAGATTTTCCCAATCAACAGGATCCACTTCGTTACATTCTTATAGCTAACATGCCAGAAAAAAAAGATAATAATTTTAATTGGAAAGATTTTCAAAGAAAAAATAATACTGAATTGGTAGCTGTATTTGGAAATTTTGTGAATCGAAGTCTAACTTTAATTCAAAAATATAACAATGGGATTATTCCAAATCCTGGAATTTTATCCATCATGGATAAACATATTTTAAAAAAAATAAGAAAATACCCAGAAAATATAGGAAAATTGATCGAATCTTTTAGATTTCGTGAAGCTTTAGTCTATTTTATGGATTTGGCTAGAATGGGCAACAAGTATTTAACCGAAGAAGAACCTTGGAAAGGGTTTACAAATCAACAACGATTAGAGACCATTCTTTATGTTTCTTTCCAAATCGTTGGAATGTTAGCGCAATTGTCAGAGCTATTTCTTCCATATACTGCAAATAAATTATTTAAAATGCTTCGTTTGAAAACTCTTTTTTGGAATAAAATAGAAAACAAAGAAGAAATTATATGTCCAGGACATGTATTGGGTAAATCTACATTGTTATTTCAAAAAATAACCAATGGAAGTATTGAAAAACAACTAAGAAAATTAGGAAAAAGAACCCTAACCCTGTGAGTCAACCGTTGTTTTCCTAAGTCCCTTCCCCTTAAAAGCGGAGAGAGAGGGATTCGAACCCCCGGAGGAAAAAACCTCAACGGTTTTCAAGACCGACGCAATTAGCCACTCTGCCATCTCTCCATCTTTCTTTTCTTTACGGATTATTTTATAATAAGGATAAATTAATCACATCATTCATATCTCTAACATAATCAAAGGTTAATCCTTTTAAGTGGTCTTGTTTGATTTCTTCCACATCTTTTTTATTATCCTGTGAAAGAATAACATCTTTAATATTAGCCCTTCTTGCCGCTAAAATTTTCTCTTTAATTCCTCCTACAGGTAAGACTTTTCCTCTTAAAGTAATTTCACCGGTCATAGCTAAATGAGGTCTTAATTTTCTTTTTGTATAACTGGAAACAAGAGAAGTCAACATAGCAATTCCTGCAGATGGCCCATCTTTAGGTACAGCCCCTTCAGGGACATGTACATGCACATTTTGTTCTTCAAACATTTTAGGATCAATGTTTAATTCCTCATAATGAGCTTTAATATATTGCAAAGCGATTGTCGCAGATTCTTTCATAACGGTTCCTAAATTTCCGGTAATACTCAAATTTCCTTTTCCTTTGGACAAACTGGATTCAATATATAAAATATCTCCCCCAAAATTAGTCCAAGCCAAACCTGTAACTACACCTGGGACATTATTGACTTCATAACGATCTGGATCATTTGGAATTCCAAGAATTTCCTCTATTTTTTCAATACTTAAACGTTTCACATATTTTCTATTCATAGCAATATTCTTTGCTGCGTAACGTGCTAATTTTGCAATATTTTTTTCTAGAGTTCTTAGTCCAGATTCCCTAGTATAACTTTCAATAACTTTTTCAATTTGTTTAGTCCCAAGTATTAAATCTGATTTTTTCAATCCATTTTCTTTCAGTTGTTTAGGTAGAATATGCTTTTTGACAATGGGGGTTTTTTCTTCCACCGTGTATCCATTCATTTCTATGACTTCCATCCTATCTATAAGAGCTGGTTGGATGTTGGAAAGAGAATTTGCTGTAGCAATAAACAATACTTTTGATAAATCATAACCCATTTCCAAAAAATTATCGTAAAAAGAGGTATTTTGTTCTGGGTCTAAAACTTCTAACATAGCAGAAGAAGGATCTCCATTAGTTCCTAATCCAATCTTATCTATTTCGTCAATCACAAAAACAGGATTTGAAGTTCCTACTTTTCGTATGGATTGTAATAGCCTTCCTGGCATAGCTCCAATATAAGTCCTTCTATGACCACGTATTTCAGATTCATCGTGTAAACCTCCTAAAGAAACACGTACATATTTTCTTTTAAGAGCGGTAGCTATAGATCTACCCAAAGAGGTTTTACCGACTCCAGGTGGACCATAAAAGCATAGAATAGGAGAACGCATATCTCCTCTTAATTTTAATACAGCTAGATATTCTATAATACGTTCTTTCACTTTTTCTAAACCGTAATGATCTCTATCCAATATTTTTTGGGCAAATTCTAAATCAAAATTATCCTTTGAGTATCGTTCCCATGGTAGATCTATCATCAATTCTAGATAATTTCTTTGCACCGTATATTCTGGCATTTGAGGATTAGTCCTTTGCATTTTAAGTAGTTCTCTATCGAATTGTTTTTTAGCCTCTTTAGGCCATTTCTTTCTGGAAGCTTTGGCACGCATTTCATCAATTTCTTTTTCATAAGAAATATCCCCTAATTCTTCTTGTATGGCTTTAATTTGTTGATGCAAAAAATATTCTCTCTGTTGTTGATCCATATCACTACGAACACGAGATTGAATATCGTTTTTTAACTTTATTTGTTGATGTTCTACGTTAAGAAAACGTAACGTCTCCATAGCCCTTTTTTTTAAATCATCGTACTCTAACAATTTTTGTTTGTCTCTAGTAGCTAAATTCATATTAGCGGCTACAAAATTAATTAAAAAAGAAGGACTTTCTATGTTCCGAATAGCAATACTTGCCTCGGATGGAATATTTGGATTATCCTGAATGATTTTTATAGCAATTTCCTTGATGGATTCAACTAAAGCAAGGTATTCCTTATCCTTGCAAGAAGGTTTTTTTTCTTCTAAAGCTAGAATTTCCGCTTTAAAATATGGATTTTTTTGAATGAAACGGTTTACTTTAAATCTTCTTTTTCCCTGTAAAATAACAGTGGTATTTCCATCAGGCATTTTTAACAACTTCAATATCTTAGCAACTGTTCCTATAGAGTACAAATCTTTTTCACTAATATTTTCTATTACGGAATTTTTTTGTGTTAATACTCCAACCGTTTTATCAAATCCATAAGCATCTTGTAATAGTTGGATGGATCCACTTTTTCCTGCTATAATTGGAAAAACAATCCCAGAATACAAAACCATATTTCTCACTGTTAATATACATAATTGTTCTGGAATGTCATCTTTAAGAAGCTGATCTTCTTCATCTTGACTCATTAAAGGAATAAACTCAGCTTCAGACTCGAATCCAGATTCGGTAAATATATTTTTTAGTAACATAAAAAAAATAGATTTCTTATGATGATCAATAATACAATCACCAACTGACCAAATGAATGAATAAATATACTGTTTTATCTATGAAAAACAAAACCATCCATATAGACTACTTTTTGTTTGAAACTATTTGATTCTGTTAAAGTTTTATTTCTTTTTTAGCCTTTTCAATGAGATCTATAAAAACATCTTCATTCAAAATTTGTACATTATTTTTATTCATTCCTTTTTCTAATTTTGAACCAAAGTTTTTTCCAACAACAATGAAATTAATTTTATTATTCACAGTATTAAATACTCTCCCACCTAAAAGTTCTATCATATTTTTAGCTGTATGACGAGTCATACAAGATAGTTTTCCTGTGAATACAAAAGATTTTCCTTCAATCATGCTTTTAATCCTGGAAGATTTTTTGTAAAAATTTAATCCCTGTTCTATAAGTCTTTCCACCATTGTTTTGTTTTCTATAATTGAGAAATAAGTTTTTATACTGTTTGCTATCTTTTTTCCTATTCCTGAAATAGATGTTAGAATATTGGAATCCGCATTCATTAAATCTTTTACATTCGTAAAAATTTCTGTTAACCTTTTAGCCATCTGTTCTCCTACATGAGGAATACCTAATCCATATAGAACTCTATGATAAGAATGGTTTTTGGATTGTTCAATATTTTTTATCATACTATCTGCTAATTTTTCTTTCACTCCATCTATTTTAATAATTTCTTCCTTTTTTAATCGATATAAATCGTAAATACTGTATAAAAAACCATTTTTGTATAATCGATTAATGATTTTTTTTCCAATAGATTGTATATTCATTGCACTTACAAAATGTTGTATTTTTTCTTTGATTTGAGAAGGACATTTTCTATTTTTACAGTAGAATAATTCTTTCTCTTTTATTAAAAAACTATGACATGATGGACATGCTTTGATGAAATCTATAGGAGTGGCATTCATTAATCGTTTTTTAACATTTACTTTTGTCACTTTTGGAATAACATCTCCTCCTTTTTCCAATAGAAGATAATCCCCATAATGAAGGTTCATTTTTTGGATAAAACGATTGTTATAAAGCGAAACTCTTTTCACTATGGTTCCAGTAATTTTGGTAGGAATAACATGAGCTACAGGAGTAATGATTCCAGTACGTCCTACTTGAAATTTTAGATTTAATAATTTTGTTTCCGATAATTTTTTTTGTCTAAATTTATAAGCAATGGCCCAACGAGGATATTTATTCGTGTATCCTAAAAGGGTTTGTTTTTGGTATTCATTGACCTTAATTACTATGCCATCGATATGGTAAGGAAGGAGATGTTTCCATCGATTCCAATAGTTCATGAAATGAAATATATCCTTTTCCCTTTTACAAAGGACAGCATATTCGGGAACTTTAAATCCCCATTTTTGTAGATATTTGAGAGATTGATATTGCGTATCAAAAGGAAGATTTTTTCCTATAACCGAGTATACAATACAAGATAGATTTCTTTTGTCTACTTCTTTTGTATCTTTAATTTTTATGATTCCACTAGCCGTATTTCTTGGATTGGAATAAGGTTTTTTTCCTTGTTTTTTTCTTTCTGTATTTATTTTTATAAATTTTTTTATAGAAATAAAAATTTCTCCCCTTATTTCAAGATCCGTAGGATGGTTTTCTCCACTTAATTTTATGGGAATGGATTGTATGGTTCGTACGTTTGCTGTCACATTTTCCCCTTTTTTTCCATCTCCACGAGTCACCGCATGGATCAAGAACCCATTTTTATAAATTAAATTAATGGATACTCCATCATATTTTAGTTCGCAGACGAAAGAAGAAGAAGAATATTTATGAATTTTTTTTATCCAATCCATCAATTCTTTCTTGAAATAGGTATTTTGAAGGGAGTACATTTTATATCCATGACGAATTATTGTAGATCTATTATTTTTTTTATAAATGATTTCACCGATTCTGATTGTGGGAGATGTAGGATCGTATAATTCTGGATGTTCTTTCTCTAATAGAGACAATTCTCTTAATTTTTTATCAAAATCGTAATCGGATACATGAGAAGTATCCAGTGTATAATATTGATAATTATATTTCAATAATTCTTTTCTTAAACGATATATTTTTTTTTTAATGTTTTTTTTTTGATGCTCCATTTTTTTTATGTTTTTTTTATTGCACGAATCATTCGTAAGTTTCCTTGTAAATCTCTTCTTATTTCTAGATCCAGAAAACCTGCTTTTTTCATAAAATCGATAAAAAAATCTAAATGAATAAATTGGTTGATCTCAAAATAAACAAATATTACGGATCCAGTAAAACTTTTCTTTTTCCATATCCAAGAAAGAATTTTCTTATAAAAAATGAAGGGATCTTCATCCGGAACAAATAAAGCTTTAAAAGGTTCATATTGAAAAATATTTGGATGCATGAATTTTTTTTCTGATATTCTTACATAAGGAGGATTACTCACAATAATATTAACAGGATATTTTTTTATTGGAATAGAAATCAAATTTCGTAATATATCAACTTTTCTTAAAAAAATTTTTACGTTATGAAATTTTGCATTTTTTTTCGCTATAAGAAGGATTTCATGAGAAAAATCTATGGCATGAATATAACTGTTAGGAAGTTTTTTTTTTAAAGTAATCCCAATACATCCACTTCCTGTTCCAAGATCAAATATTTGAACTTTTTCACTATTCTTCATTTTATCCTGTATGATCCATGAAACGAGTTCTTCTGTTTCTGGTCTTGGAATAAAAACTTTTTCATTAACCAGAAAATCCATCCCAAAAAAGGAGGCTTTCCCAATTACATACTGAATGGGTCTGTTTTTTTTCAATTCCCATAATTTTCTTATCAATTGGTTGTAGATGAAATCATCTATTTTTTCTTTTCTACTTAATTTTAAGAGAACTTTCGTTCTTCCACATTTAAAAATATGAGTAGTTAACAAGAAAAATATATTTTCTAACTCCTTTTTTTTTGGATATACTTGTTGAAGATTTTCATAAAATAAATGGTAAAATTCATCAAAATAAATCATAGAATACGAAAAAATACTTATTTTTTATAAAAATAATTTTTTATGCTAGACGATGATACTATTGTTGCTTTGGCCACCCCTCCTGGATCCAGTGCCATTTCTGTCATTCGTATTTCTGGAAAAAATTCTATATCTACTATTGGGAACATTTTTATTTCTGTTCAGTCTGGAAAAAAATTGGAAGATCAATCTACGCATACGATTCATCTAGGGTATATTGTAGATGATAAAAAAAAGGATTTGTTGGATCAAGTTCTAGTATCTATATTTAAATCTCCTCTTTCTTATACAGGAGAAGATATGATAGAGATTTCTTGTCATGGATCTTATTATATCCAACAACAGATATTGCAATTACTAATCAGAAAAGGATTACGTTTAGCCCGTCCTGGAGAATTTACATTTCGTGCATTTTCAAATAATAAAATAGATTTATCACAAGCGGAAGCTATAGCAGATCTCATATTTTCGGAAAATAAAGCCTATCATGAAATATCTCTGAAACAAATAAAAGGAACTTTGACTAATACCATTAAAAATTTACGAAAAAAATTATTGGATTTCGCTTCTTTACTAGAACTTGAGCTTGATTTTTCTGAAGAAAATGTGGTTCTTGTCAAAAGATCAGAGCTTTTTTCTTTTTTAAAGTATTTGGAAGAAACATTAAAAGATTTAATTGAATCCTTTTCGTTAGGAAATGCCATAAAAAGAGGAATTTATGTATCCATTATTGGAGAAACCAATGTAGGTAAATCTACGTTATTCAATCACGTGATTAAGGAAAACCGTTCTATTATATCTCACATAGAAGGTACTACCAGGGATAGCATAGAAGGAGAATTGATTCTGAATGGAATTCATTTCCATTTTGTGGATACAGCAGGAATTAGAGAAACCAAAGATCCCATAGAAATGATGGGAATTCAAAAAACAATGGAAAAAATAAAAGATTCCCAAGCAATTTTATACCTTTTTGACGCTTCCATCAAGGATAGAAAAAAACAGAAAAAAATTGTTAACGAAATTAAAATTATACACGAAAAGTATCCACTTCAAAAAATTTTAGTGATTGCTAATAAATCGGATATTTCCTCTTTTATAGATCACTACAACCTAAAATCAAAGGTTACTTATTTTTTTGAAATTTCTGCAAAAAATCATCACGGAATAAAAAGCATGCTCTATACTTTAAGTAATTTATTCATTGAAAAAATAAAAGAAAAAAATATTATTGTGACTCAAAATAGACATTATGAAGCTTTTAAAAAATCCTTAAAAGAGGTATTAATGGCCCATAAAGCTTTAAATCAAGGACGTCCAGAAGATTTAGTTGCTATACATATCAAAGGAGCTTTACATTATTTAGGAGAGATAACAGGGGAAATAACCAATGAAGAAGTACTAAAAAATATATTCTCAAAATTTTGTATTGGAAAATAATGTCAATTATGTCATGTGTAAGAGTTCGTTTTGCTCCTAGTCCTACAGGTCCATTACATTTAGGTGGAATAAGAACCGCTTTATACAATTATCTTTTTGCTAAAAAACATGGAGGGACTTTTATTCTAAGAATGGAAGACACTGACCGAAAAAGATTTGTTCCTAATTCTGAGTCGTATATTTTGGAAACATTAAAATGGTGTAAAATAGAACCTGATGAAGGAGTTGGTTATGGTGGACTTTACCTTCCTTATTATCAATCTCAACGTGGAGAAATTTATCGTTTCTATCTTTCTAAATTGTTAGAGGAAGGACATGCTTATTATGCATTTGACACAGATCAGGAACTTAAGAGTAGAAGGAAGGAGTATTCCGATCGTGGATTAACTTTTTCTTATAATGCGAGTATGCGAATACACCTTAAAAATTCCTTAAACATGACAAAAAAACAATTGGATTACCAGTTAAATTCTGGATCTTCTTATGTGGTTCGATTTAAAATTAAACCTGGAGAAAAATTGAAAATTCATGATATGATACGTGGAACTATTCTAGTCAATACAGATCACTTAGACGATAAAATATTGTTAAAATCTAATGGGGAGGCTACCTATCATTTAGCTAATACTATAGACGATTATTTGATGAAAATAACTCATGTCATCAGAGGAGAAGAATGGTTACCCTCCATGTCTTTACACATATTATTATATCGTGCTTTTGGTTGGAATCCTCCTAGGTTTGCACATTTACCTTTAATATTAAGAAATGATGGAAAAGGAAAAATCAGCAAACGAAATGCAGATAGTTTTGATTTTCCTATATTTCCTTTGAAATGGGTAGTTCCAGAAACTAAAAAAACTATACAAGGATATAGAGAACTAGGTTATTTTCCAGAAGCTTTTGTTAATATGTTAGCTTTATTAGGATGGAATCCTGGAATGAAAAAAGAAATTTTTTCTTTACAAGAATTAAAAGATTCTTTTTCTTTAGAAAACATCAATAAATCTGGAATGGTTTTTAACTTAAAAAAGGCCAATTGGTTCAATAAACAATATTTAAAAAAAAAAAAAGAGGAATTGCTTTCATTTCTTTACAGAAAACTGCAAAATCGTTCTCTTTTCTATGAAAAAGATTATTTATGGAAAGTCATCCATCTAACAATAGATAGAATTCATTTCATTCATGAAATTTGGGAACATTCCTTTTATTTTTTTGTTTCTCCTAGTTCTTATGAATCCAGTTTTTTTAATAAAATTTGTCATAAAAATACTATTGTTCAATTAGAAATTTGTAAAAATTTATTATCCGATATTCATCCATTTACATCTGAAAATTTGAGATTTTTGTTTGAAACAAAAATTCAAAATAAATGTAAGATAATGCAACTATTTCGCTTTTCTTTAGTAGGTTCCCTAAAAGGATCCGACCTTTTCATTATTTTGGAAATGCTAGGAAAAAAAGAAAGTATACAACGTATAGAGAATATAATGAAGGAAATAAAAGAAAAAATTTTTTGAAAAAAGAACATAAAAATATAAATTTGCATTTTTGTAAAAAAATTCAAATGCTTAACCATTATGAAAATATTATGATAATAACTCCTATTTTATCGGATGATCAAGCAAAAAAGACTGCAAAGGAATATGAAAATTATCTGATCAAACAAAATGGAAAAATTGTTTATCAGGAACATTGGGGATTAAAAAAATTAGCTTATCCGATTCAAAAGAAAAAAAGTGGTTGTTATCATTTGTTTGAATTTTTATTCCATTCTCACTTAGTATCTGATTTAGATTTTAAATTGAGACAAGATGAACGTATTTTACGTTTCCTCACTGTAAAGTTAGATAAATATGGGATAAAATATGCAGAAAAAAGAAGAGATAAATTATTGAAAAATGACAATAATAAATTATAAGGATCCAAACAATACAAAACAAGGGACTGATAGCGATTTGAGATACTTGTCTCCTCTTAAAATAGAAACAAAATTAGAAAAAAAATATTGTTATTTTAAACAAAGGAATATTAAGTATATAGATTATAAGGATCCTGTATTTTTAATAAAATTTCTGAATGCACAAGGTAAAATTTTACCACGTCGTATTACGGGTACTTTACAAAAAAATCAAAACAAATTAAATTCTGCTATAAAGAGATGCAGACAAATTGGTCTTTTACCTTTTGTTACCGATGATTTAAGATAAATTATGAAAGTTATTCTCAAAAAAGACGTGGAAAATTTAGGATTTCAATACGAAGAATTAGATGTTAAACCAGGTTATGCTAGAAACTATCTAATTCCTAAAGGTTATGCTGTATTAGCTCTTCCTGGTACAGTAAAGAATATTCGTGAAATATTGAAACATCGCCATAGAAAAGAAAGTTTTTTAATGGATAAATCCAAAGAAATAGAAAAAAAATTAAAACAATTAACTATAAAAATAAAAGCTAAGGTAGGAAAGGGAGGAAAACTATTCGGTTCCATTAATAATCAAGAGGTAATGAAAGCTTTAAATGAAAAAGGAATCCATATAGAGAAAAAATTTATCAGGATTCCTGGAAATAAGGTGATTAAAACAATAGGAAAACATCAGGCTAGTATACGTTTACATCGTCAACGGGAGTTACTGCTAAATTTTGAAGTATTGCCTACCTAAAGAGTCGTACAATAAGAATAAATTTAGTAGAACAACGATGATAGTGATCAACCAAGTTAATATTTTTAAAGCAGTTCCATTAACAAATGATCCCATTTTATCAGGATTTCCTGTAAAATTTACCAATGGAATAATCGCAAAACTTAATTGTATTGATAAAATTATTTGACTAATTATTAGTAATTCTGCAGTTCCTTTTTCTCCATAAACAATAGAGGATATCATAGCAGGAATAATAGCTATTAATCTAGTTATTAATCTTCTAATCCAAGGTTTTAATCGTATGTGAAGAAATCCTTCCATCACAATTTGTCCAGCTAAAGTTCCAGTAAGTGTAGAGTTTTGTCCTGAGGCTAGTAAAGCTAGTGCAAAAAAAACTCCAGCTAGACTAGATCCTAGTATAGGGGTTAAGAGTTTATGTGCATCCATAATATCCGCTACTTCTGTATGTCCAGTCTTATGAAAGGTAGCTGCAGATATAATTAATATTGCTGCATTGATAAAGAAAGCTAAGGATAAAGATAACGTACTATCTATAGTTGCATATTTTATGGCCATTTTTTTTCCTTCAATAGTGCGTGGATAATTCCTTGTTTGTATGATACTTGAATGTAAGTAAAGATTATGAGGCATTACGGTAGCTCCTAGTATTCCAATAGAAATGTAGAAAGAATGTGAGTTTTTAATTATTTCAGGATTAGGGATTATTCCTTTTAAAATAGGAAAAATTTCTGGTTTAGAGCTAATAATTTCAAAACTAAAACAAATTAAAATTGTAACAATTAATATGGCGACCACACTTTCAATATATCTGAACCCTTTATACTGAAAGAATAAAATGAGCAAAACATCTATAGTTGTAATTAATACTCCCCATGTGATTGGAATTCCAAGAAGCAATTTTAAGGCCAACACAGAACCAATGATTTCCGCTAAGTCACATGCAGCAATAGCTACTTCGCATAATAACCACAATATAAAACTAATAAATGGTGGATAATGGTCTCTACAGGCTTGTGCTAAATCTCGTTCACAAACAATTCCTAATTTTAAAGCCAAATGTTGTAAGATAATAGCAAAAATATTGGATATAAAAATAACGGACAAAAGCATGTATCCGAATTTAGATCCTCCAGCAATATCTGTTGCCCAATTTCCTGGATCCATATATCCTACTGCAATTAGAAGTCCTGGTCCAGTGAAAGCAAAAAATTTTCTCCAGATTCCTTTTTTTTGAGGAACGGAAACCGAAGAAAAAACCTCAGAAAGGGAAGGGTCTTTATTTTCTTTTCTCCATCCTTTTATTATAGGATCCCTATTTTTTTGCATACATACATAATTAGTAGAAAATGAAAATATAAATATAAAGTTAACCGTTTTCTTTTCATCTTTTTATTTTTTGATTCCGATTGCATGAAATCAAATTATTTTTTACCTTTGTTTTCTTGAATGAAGGATAAGGATTCATGAAGGAAGAATGAAACTCATTATGAAAAAAATAGCTATACAAGGGGGTAAGGGGTGTTTTCATCATGCTGCTGTTTCCAGATATTTTGAAGGATGTAATTACAAATTGATGGAATGTTCTTCCTTTAGAGAAATAGCCTATTCCGTAGCTAAATCCAATGTAGATATTGGGTTTATGGCTATAGAGAACACCATAGCTGGGTCTATATTAACTAACTACAGTCTTTTATCTGAATACAACTTAAGAATAGTGGGAGAAGTTTTTATGCCTATACAACATCATTTAATGGCTTTTCCTGGACAAAAACTAGAAGACATAAAAGAAATTTATTCTCATCCAATGGCTATTTTGCAATGTGAATCATTCATAGAGTCACATCCTGATATCAGGACATACAAATATTCTAACACAGCTTATGCCGCTAAATATATTTTAAATATAAATAAGAAAGGATTAGCTGCTATAGCATCAGAAAAAGCTGCTAATGAATATGGGTTAGAAATTATTGCTAGGAATATACAAACCCTTAAAAGTAATTTTACCAGATTTTTTGTTATTAAAAATTTTTCTAAAAAATATAAAAAAGAAAATGATTTTGATAAAGCTTCACTCAGCTTAAAAATTACTACCGGAAGCATATCTAAAGTATTGAGTCTTATATATAGTCTTCTATTTCATCTTGGAATCAAGATGACTAAGATACAATACATCATAGAAAATCCATGGAAATATTCATTTTATGTGGATATTCTATTCAATAGTATAATAAATTATGAGAGGATGAAAGAACGTATACAAAAAATACCCTGTATTCATAAACTTTCTATTATGGGAGAATATAAAAATGGAAGAATATTATCTTGATGATTTTAGTAGCAAAAAGGATACATAAAATATCGGAATATTTTTTTTCCGAAAAGATGAGATACATTCAAAATCTTGAGAATAAGGGAATAGAAGTCATTAATTTAGGAATTGGAAATCCAGATCTTCTTCCTCCAAATGGAGTTATTCATAAAATGAAAAAAGCCTCAGAAATAAAAGAAGCTAACACTTATCAAAGTTCTATTGGGATAGAAAGTTTACGTAAGGCAATTTCTGATTGGTATGGAAAGACTTATAAAGTGAATGTGGATCATGAAAAAGAAGTTTTGCCTTTAATGGGATCTAAGGAAGGAATTATGTATATTAGCCTATCTTATTTAGACAAAGGAAATCAAGTTTTGATTCCCAATCCTGGGTATCCTATTTATTCTTCTATATCCAAACTTTTAGGATCTGAGATTATTTATTATGATCTTCATGATAGGGAGGATTGGAGTCCAAACATAAAATTTTTGGAGAAGAAAAATCTATCTAATGTGAAGATTATGTGGATCAATTATCCTCATATGCCTACAGGTGCAACTCTAACTTTTGAAAAGTTAGAAGAAATCGTCTTCTTTGCCAAAAGGAATCGTATTTTACTCGTTCACGATACCCCTTATAGTTTCCTATTGAATAACCAACGGCCTTTGAGTGTTTTTAATGTTAAAGGAGCTAAAGAGTTTTCTTTAGAATTAAATTCTTTAAGCAAAAGTTATAATATGGCTGGATGGCGTGTTGGAATGATAATAGGAAAAAAAGAATTTATTAAAAATATTATAAAAGTAAAAAGTCTAATGGATTCTGGAATGTATTATCCCATACAGATGGGTGCTATAGAAGCCATGAATCAAAATTCAGAATGGTTTAAAAAACTCAATATAGAATATTTTAAACGTAAAAGAATTATATGGGAGATATGTGATCGTCTATATTTGGAATATAGAAGAAAAAGTTCCGGAATATTTGTTTGGGCTAGAATTACAGATTTTGATAAAAATGATCGTGAATGGTCCGATAAAATTCTAAAAGATTATCACATATTTATTACACCTGGAAGTATCTTTGGGGATAATGGAAAAGGATATGTAAGATTGTCCATGTGTTGTCCTGTAAAAGTTTTGGAAAAAGCGAAAAATAGAATTTTTTCATGAATATTGGAATTATAGGATTAGGTTTAATCGGGGGATCTATTAGTTTGGGTTTAAGAAAATCCAATTTTGGAGATAAATTTATAGGGACCGACTATAATAAGGAAAATGCTTTACATGCGGTGAAACTTGGAATTGTCGATGAAATAATTCCTTTACAGGATCTTATTTTGCAATCTTCCGTTATTATTTTATCTATTCCTGTAGATGGAATAGAGAAAATACTTCCAAGTATCCTTCACAAAATTCGTAGTGATACAGTAATTTTAGATACTGGATCCACTAAGTATGAAATTTGTAATAGTGTCTATTCTCATCCAAAAAGAAGTCGTTTTGTGGCTACACATCCTATTGCAGGTATTGAAAAATCTGGACCTATTTTTGCGAATTCAGATCTTTTTTATAAAAAAAATTGTATTTTTTGTGACTCTGAATTGAGTGATCCAGATGCGATATCTATAGCAGAAAAAATTTATTCTGTAATGGATATGCGTATGATTTATCTCACATCCCAAGAACATGATTTTTATATTTCTTATATCTCTCATTTACCTCATGTTGTCTCCTTTTCTTTAGCTTCAACAGTTCTAAAAAGATTTAAAGAAGAAGAAATTTTTAATAGTATGAAGGGAAGTGGATTAGATTCTACTACACGTTTAGCGAAAAGTAAGCCTGAAACGTGGCTTCCTATTTTTATTTCTAATAGGAACAATCTGATTCAAGCTGTAGATATTTATATTGATCACTTGAAAAGATTTCGTAAATATTTAAAAAATAAAGAATTTCATAAAATTGATCGATATATAAAAAAAGCAAACGATATAAAAGAAAAAATATGTATAAATTAAATGTATTGTGATGGAAAAAGATATTCTGAATAATAGTATAGACAGATCTTGGATTGAAAAATTGGATCAACCTATAACCATATCGGGGCCTTGTAGTGCAGAGAGCGAACAACAAATAAAGGAAACAGCTATAAGGTTGAATACTTCCTATGTACAGGTTTTTAGAGCAGGAATATGGAAACCTAGAACTAAACCAAATAATTTTGAAGGAATTGGAAAGGATGGACTTCAATGGCTAAAAAATGTAAAGAAAAATACAGGATTAATGGTAGCTACAGAGATAGCCAATGCAGAACATGTGAAGTTGGCGTTGTCCTTTGATATAGATGTGCTTTGGATAGGAGCAAGAAGTACTGCAAGTCCATTCACTGTTCAAGAGATAGCGGATTCTTTAGAAGGAAAAGAGGATAAAATTGTTTTGGTGAAAAACCCTATACATCCTGATATAGAATTATGGATAGGAGCTTTAGAACGTTTATTTAGAAAAGGAGTTAGAAAATTAGGGGTAATCCATCGTGGTTTTTACATTTATAAAACCTCTAAATACCGTAATCAACCTAATTGGAATCTATTATTAAATTTTAGGAGTATTCTTCCTAGAATTCCAGTGATCTGTGATCCTTCACATATTTGCGGAAATAAAACAGGTATTTTTGAAATAGCGAAAACAGCTTATCACTTCTTTAAATATGATGGATGGATGATAGAAAGTCATTGTGATCCGGATCATGCTTGGAGTGATGCTCAACAACAAATCACTCCGGAAAAACTTTTGGAAATGTTAAAAAAGTTGAAAGATTCCAATAATGATGATAATATAAAATCTAAAAATCAAAAGGATTTAGATTCTTTAAGAATATTAATTGATGAAATAGATGAAAATATTATTGCTCTTCTAGCAGAAAGAATGAAAATTTCCAAAAAATTAGGGACTTTAAAGAAAACATACAATATATCTGTTTTACAACCAAATAGATGGAATTTTATTTTGAATAAAAATCTAAAATTTGGTAAAAAATTAGGAATTTCGGAAGATATCCTTGAAGGATTTTTCAACCTATTGCATAAAGAATCTATTAATATTCAAAATAGGATATAGCATAGAGAAAAAAAAATGCCTTACTTATTCACCAGCGAATCTGTTTCAGAAGGACACCCTGATAAAATATCGGATCAGATATCGGACGCTATATTGGATCACTTTTTGGCTTATGATTCAGAAGCAAAAGTAGCTATAGAAACTTTAGTCACCACGGGACAAATTGTATTAGCTGGAGAAGTAAACTCTAAAACATGGGTAAATGTTCATAAAATAGCTCGTGATATCCTTCGAAAAATTGGATATACCAAAAATGAATATGGATTCAATGCCGATTCTTGTGGAGTCATTTCTTCTATTCAAGAACAGTCTAAGGATTTATTACTGGGGATAAAAAGTAACAATAAATATACCCAAGGATCTGGGGATCAAGGAATTGTATTTGGTTATGCGATTAAGGAAACGGAAAATTATATGCCTTTATCATTAGAAATGTCTCATCATCTATTAAAGGAACTTTCATTCATACGAAATGAAGGAGAAGAAATGCCTTATTTACGTCCAGACGCAAAATCTCAAGTTACTTTAGAATATTCGGATCAACATGTCCCTATACATATTCACGCTATCGTGATATCCACTCAACATGATGAATTCGACACAAAAGAAAAAATGCATGATCGTATCGTTTACGATATTCAAAATATTTTGATTCCAAGGGTAAAGAATATCTTATCGAAAGACATAAAAAAATTATTTACTGATAGAACGAAATATTACATCAATACTACAGGGAAATTTGTTACTGGAGGACCTCATGGAGATACTGGACTTACCGGAAGAAAAATTATAGTGGATACTTATGGAGGAAGAGGGGCTCATGGAGGAGGTGCATTTTCTGGAAAAGATCCTTCTAAAGTGGATAGATCTGGAGCTTATGCGGCTAGGCATATTGCAAAAAATCTTGTTGCGGCAGGAGTCGCAGATGAATTATTGATCCAAATAGCCTATGCGGTGGGTGTAGCAGAACCGATGAGTATTTTTGTGAATACCTATGGAACTTCTAAAAAAGAACTTCTTGATGAAGATATTGTAGTAAAAATAAAGCAAATTTTTGATTTACGTCCTTACGCTATAACAAAAAGATTGAAATTACGTCAACCAATATATGAGGAGACGGCTGTATATGGCCATATGGGTAAAAATCCAAGAAAAGTATGGAAGTATTTTTCGGATATAGAAGGGAATCAAAAAAAACAAGAAGTAGAACTTTTTACATGGGAAAAATTGGATTATTTATCTATCATAAAAGATGTTTTTAACATTTAATTAAAAATAGGTATTTTTGTTAAATTTTTGACTATGTCTTACAATCTATTGAAGGGGAAAAAAGGAATTATATTTGGAGCTTTGGATGAAAATTCTATTGCTTGGAAGGTAGCAGAACGTGCTTATGAAGAAAAAGCGTCTTTTATTTTAACCAATACTCCTGCCTCTTTAAGGATGGGAAAAATTCATGAATTATCTCATCAAACAGAATCTATGGTTATTCCTGCAGATGCTACTTCTATCGTAGATCTTAATATTTTGTTTGATAAAACTTTGGATCATTTTGGAGGAAAGATCGATTTTATCTTGCATTCCATAGCTATGTCCATCAATATTCGAAAAGGAAACCCTTATACCTCTCTTAATTATGATTTTTTGAGAAAGGGATGGGAAATCTCTTCTGTATCCTATCATAAGATTATGCAAACTGCTTGGAATAAAAATGCGATGAATAAATGGGGATCTATTGTTGCTATAACCTATGTGGCTTCTCAACGAAGTTTTCCTCATTATGGAGATATGTCGGATTATAAATCCTATCTGGAGAGTATAACACGTAATTTTGGTTATCATTGGGGAATAAAAAAAAAAGTCAGAGTTAATACGGTTTCACAATCTCCTAGTATGACAAAGTCCGCAAAGTCAATCAAAGGATTCGATCAATTTTTTATTTTTTCAGAAAAAATATCCCCTTTAGGGAATGCCTCCGCACAAGATTGTGCCAACTATATAATTACACTTTTTTCGGATTTTACAAGAAAAGTAACGATGCAAAATTTGTATCATGATGGAGGTTTTTCTAAGACGGGAATTATTATTGAACCAATGATTTCATGATCTTTAAAAAATAAAATATGAAAAAAATTATTGCTCCATCCTTACTTTCAGCAAATTTGGCATTTTTGTATCGGGATATAGAAATGCTGAATGAAAGTGAAGCGGATTGGTTCCATATTGATATTATGGATTCCTCTTTTGTTTCTAATATTTCTTTTGGAACTTTGTTTATAAAATATGTAAAAAAATATGCCCATAAACCTATGGATGTACATTTAATGATTTTGCAACCAGAACGATATATAGAACAATTAAAAGGTTGTGGAGCCGATCATTTGCATATTCATTATGAAGCTTGTATTCATTTAAACAAAACCATTTTTTCCATTAAAAAATATGGAATGAAAGTGGGGGTAGCAGTAAATCCTCACACTCCAGTTTGTCTTTTACAAGATATTATTCAAGATATAGATTTTGTTTTGCTAATGAGTGTAAATCCTGGTTTTAGCGGACAAAAATTTATTAGTAGAACCTATCAAAAAATAGAAGATACTAAGGATTTAATCTTAAAAAAACATTCTTCTGCACTTATCGAAGTAGATGGAGGTATAAATTTAGAAAATGCTTCTTTATTATTCAAAAATGGAGCAGACATATTGGTAGCAGGAACTACCATTTTTTCTAATAAAAACCCAAAAACAATTATTCATAGAATGAAACTAGGCAACAATTAAAATCCGTAATTTTTGTCTTATATGATTTCCAAAGAAACTATAAAACGAATATTTTCTGCTTCCTGTATAGAAGAAGTTATAGGAGATTTTGTTTCTTTGAAAAAAAGTGGTCTCAATTATAGAGGTCTTAGTCCATTTTCTAATGAAAAAACACCTTCTCTGATAGTTTCTCCTACAAAAAAAATATGGAAAGATTTCAGTTCTGGAAAAGGGGGGAATATTATTACATTTTTAATGGAGCACGAAAATTTTTCTTATGTAGAATCCTTACATTATCTAGCTAAAAAGTATGATATAAAGATTCATGAATATGAAGTAAATTCAACCATTAGGAAAATTAATCATGATCAAAATTTATACTTAATACAGGATTATGCAAAATGTTTTTTCATTGAACAATTGCATTTTACAAAAGAAGGGAAAGAAAAAGGGTTGAACTATTTGATGAAACAAAGAAATTTTGATATAACAACGATTCATAAATTTGAATTAGGTTATGCACCTTATTCTTGTAATTCATTCACCAAAAAAGCTTTGAAAAAAGGATTTCAAATACGTGATTTAAAAAAATCTGGTCTTACTGGATTCAAACAATCCAATAATTTTGATTGTTTTCGTCAACGTGTAATTTTTCCAATACATAATCTATCAGGAATAGTTCTAGGATTTGGTGGGAGGTCTATCAGTAGCTATTCCCGTTCAACTAAATATCTAAATTCATCTGAGAATGATATTTTTCAGAAAAGTAAAATCTTGTATGGGTTTTTTCAAGCTAAAACAACGATTTTGAAAGAAAATCTTTGTTATTTAGTAGAAGGGTATGCAGATGTACTTTCTTTACATCAATCTGGTATAAAAAATGTTGTCTCCTCTTCTGGAACTTCACTCACTATAGATCAAATACTATTGATCAAGAAATTTACGAAAAATATTATTCTTTTTTATGATGGGGATATTTCCGGAATTAGAGCTTCTTTAAGAGGAATAAATATGATTTTAGAACAAGAAATAAACCTACGTTTAGTATTTATTCATAATGGAGAAGATCCAGATATCTTGTCCAAAAAATATTCTTCTTCTCAATTGAGAGATTTTTTAGTCAACAACAGTTATAATTTTGTTTCTTTCAAACAAAAAATATATGAAAAATTCCACCAAGATGATCCAATTAAAAAATCATTTTTAGTTTGGAATATTCTGAATAGTATTTCAAAAATATCCAATCTTATTCAAAGAGAATTATACCTGCAAGAAGCTTCTAAAAAACTAAAAATACGTCAAGAAATTCTAATTTATGAATTGGGAAAGATAAGTAAAAAAACTTTTTATAATAAGGAAAAGAAGATTTCTTTAGAAAAAAAAAACATAAATTATCTTCTTATACTTGAAAAAAAATTGATACAATTAATTTTATTCTATGGGGATAAGATAATAAAAAAAGAAGGATACTACACTACGGTTTACGAAGAAATATTCCATACTTTTCAATGTCACAATTTACGTTTTTCTTTGAATTATCATCAAAAAATATTTGATAAAATATGGTTACAAAAAAAAACCATAGAAAAATGTAAATTTTTTGAAAAAAAGAAAAAATTATATTCATTATCCCAATGGAATAGAAAAGGAATTGAAGTTCCATCCAAAAATGCAAACATAGATAGATATCTTATGGATCTTTTATTGAGATATAAGTCCCAATATTTTTTGAAATTGATTCAACAAGAGATCAATAATTTTAAAAAAAATAGGGAGGATAATAAATTTTTTATAAAAAAAATAATGCATTTAACAAGTTTAAAAAATGAAATCAATAAAAAGTTACATCGATATGTATAAATGAAATTCTTTTTTTATTTTTGATTCTTATAATAATTTTGGTAAATTCGTGCATATAAAAAATTGAAAAAATGAATACATTAATTGCAAAAAAGGCGCCTAATTTTACGGCTAACGCTGTATTGAATGGAAAAGACATTGTTCCCAATTTTACTTTGGGACAGTTTAAGGGGAGTAAGTATGTATTGCTTTTTTTCTATCCTAAGGATTTTACTTTTGTTTGTCCCACAGAGATATACGCATTTCAAGAAAGAAGTAAAGATTTTGAATCAAGAAATGTACAAATCATTGCTATATCTACAGATACGGAACAATCTCACTGGGCTTGGTTACAAATACCAAAAGAGAAAGGTGGAATATACGGGGTAACTTATCCTATCGTTTCTGATATAAATAAAACAATATCCCACAACTATGGAGTTTTATCTGGAAATTGGATTTTAAATAATGAAGAATTAAAAGCTACGGGAGAAATTATTGCTTATAGAGGATTATTTTTAATAGACAAAAAAGGGTTTATACGACATATTTTAATTAATGACTTTCCTTTAGGAAGAAATGTCGATGAAGCTATTCGTATGGTAGACGCTCTTCAGTACTATGAAAAAAGTGGAGAAGTTTGCCCAGCAAATTGGACAAAAGGGAAAAAAGCTATGAAGGCAAGTCATTGTGGACTGTTAGATTATTTTTCCTCTTAACTTCATAAAAATGGGAAAAAAAAAAGTAGCTTTTTATACCCTTGGATGCAAACTAAATTATGCAGAAACTTCTACGATAGCAAGGAAATTTTCGAATTTAAATTATGAACATGTTTCTTTCAATAGTTGTTCAGATATATATGTGATCAATAGTTGTTCTGTAACAAAAAAGGCAGATACTGAATTTAAGTACATGGTACGTCTTTTTCTGAGTAAAAATGCAAAAGCTTTTATTATTGCGATAGGATGTTATGCACAACTTAATCCTAAAGAAGTTTCTTATATTCGTGGTGTAGATCTTGTATTAGGTTATGAAGAAAAATTTCAAATAACCGATTATATAGATCGAGTATTTTTATTAAAAAGATATCCTGCAAAAATTATTTCAAGAAATACATATTATTCTTATTTCTCATCGTATTCTATTGGGGATAGAACTCGTTCTTTTTTTAAAATCCAAGATGGATGTGATTACAAGTGTAGTTATTGTATTATTCCAATGGCAAGAGGATACTCTCGTTCCGAGAGTATAGAAAATGTTTTGAAACAAATAAAGTTTCTTTTTAATAAAGGGGTTAAAGAAATAGTATTGACTGGAATAAATATTGGAGACTATGGAAAGAAAATATACGGAAATCATGAACGTCGTTCCTATACATTTTTCGATTTGATACAGGCTATAGATCAAATAAAAGAAAAAGGAAGAATCCGTTTATCCTCAATAGAACCTAATTTATTGAGAGAAGAATGTATAGAATTTTTATCGAAAAGCAAACATTTTGTTCCTCATTTTCATATACCTTTACAATCTGGAAGTAACTACATATTGAAAAAAATGCAGAGACGTTATGGACGAGAACTTTATCAAGAAAAAGTGAAAATAATCCGATATTTTATTCCAGATGCTTATATAGGTTCAGATATTATTGTTGGATTTCCTGGAGAAACGCATAGACATTTTTTAGAAACTTATCATTTTTTGAAAAAATTAGAGATTTCTTCTCTACACATATTCTCTTATTCTCAAAGACCGAATACAACATCTATATACCTACAACAGGAAAAGGTTTCTAAAAAAATACAATGGAAACGTAACAAAATATTAAGAGGACTTTCCAAACAAAAATATAGTTCTTTTTGTGAAAGACAAATTTTTACTAAAAAAACTGTTTTGTTTGAGAAAAATTCTATAAATAATGAGTATTTGTATGGATATACTGAAAATTATATTAGAACAAAGATATTTTCGAATCCTATATTTAGAAACACTTTACAAGAGGTATTTCTAACTAAATTAGATAAAGATGGGGTAATGATTGCTAAACCTTTTCTTTAATGAATTCTACATCAAAAATTTCTTGAAAAGATCTTTTTACTAGATGTTTAACTTCTGAAAAAGATATCTTATTGTTTAATTCTTTCTTTAAAGAAGTTACTTCTTTATTTAAAATACCACAAGGAATGATATAATCGAAATACCGTAAATCTGTGTTTACATTTAGAGCAAATCCATGCATAGTTACCCAACGACTCATTCTAATTCCTATAGAACATATTTTTCTAGATTTACCTTTTTTTCCCTTTAACCAAACTCCTGTTTGTCCTTTTTCTCGTTTTCCTTTTATTTCATAATTTTTTAATAAAAAATGGATAATCACTTCTTCTAAAAGACGTAGGTATTTATGGATATCCGTAAAGAAATAATCCATATTTAAAATTGGATATACAACTAATTGTCCAGGACCATGGTAAGTGATATCTCCACCTCTATCTGTTTGATAAAATGTAGCCTTTATTTTTTTTAAAAAAACCGATGAAACTAATAAATGTTTATATTTCCCATTTTTTCCTATGGTATATACATGGGGATGTTCCACAAATAGCAAATATCCTGCTATTTTTTGAGAAAGTCTATCATTTACTTTTTTTTGTATGATATCATCAAATAATATTTTCTGATATTTCCAAGTTTCTTTATATTCTTTTTTTCCTAAGTCCTCGAAGAAGAGGATTTTTTTTCTCATAGTTTTTTATTTTTGAAAAATTTCTTTCAAATAAGAATATAATAAAAAAAACAAATGTACCTTCGTATTTTGTTTTTACTACGCTTCTGAATAAAAAGAGTTTTATGCCTAACTTATCCGAACAACAAATTATACGTAGAAAAAAACTAAATCAACTAAGACTATTAGGAATCAATCCTTATCCAACAGAGGAGTATTGCATTACCAACACCATTGTTGATATACAAAAAAATTTTATAGAGAAAGAAACCATCAGTATAGCTGGACGTTTAATACGTTTGCGAATTTTAGGAAAAGCATCTTTTGGAGAAATTAAAGACCATACTGGACGTATACAAATATACTTTAATAAGAATCATTTTTACTCAGAAAAAATGGGGAAAGAGGATTCCTACAATATTCTTTTAAAGAAACTTATAGATATAGGAGATATTATTGGAGTTAAAGGTTTTTTATTTAAGACAAAGATGGATGAAATTACTATCCATGTTCATAGATTAACTTTACTGTCTAAATCTTTACGTCCATTACCACAAGTAAAAGTGGATAAAAATAAAAAAATATATGATGCCTTTTCTAATACAGAACAACGTTATCGTATGCGTTATGTAGATCTTATTGTGAATGATCATGTGAAAGAAATCTTTTTAAAAAGAACTCGTATAATACGAGAAATTAGAAATTTTTTAGACCATAAAGGTTATCTAGAAGTAGACACTCCTATTCTACAATCCATTCCTGGTGGAGCTA
This sequence comes from Blattabacterium sp. (Mastotermes darwiniensis) str. MADAR, assembly GCF_000233435.1. Classification (NCBI taxonomy): domain Bacteria; kingdom Pseudomonadati; phylum Bacteroidota; class Flavobacteriia; order Flavobacteriales; family Blattabacteriaceae; genus Blattabacterium; species Blattabacterium sp. (Mastotermes darwiniensis). The sequence goes on from NC_016146.1 coordinate 95,578, forward strand.
TAGCTCGTCCTTTTATAACCTATCATAATTCACTTGGAATTCCATTATATTTGCGTATTGCTAATGAACTTTATTTGAAAAGACTAATAATTGGTGGTTTTCATGGAGTCTATGAATTTTCTAAGAATTTTAGAAATGAAGGAATGGATCGTCTTCATAATCCAGAATTTACTGTGCTAGAACTTTATGTTGCTTACAAAGATTATTATTGGATGATGAAATTCACAGAAGAACTTATGAAGTGTATTTACAAAAAAGTACAAAATGAATATAATATAGAAAAAAAAAACAATTGGATTAGCTTTCAAACTCCGTTCCCTAGAATCCCTATTTTTGAGGCCATTAAAAAAAATACTGGATTGGATATCAAAGATATGGAAGAGGAAGGATTAAGAAAAATTTGTAAAAAATTGCATATAGTGGAAAATAGAAAAATGAACAAATCTAAAATGATTGAGAACATTTTTGAAGAAAAATGCAAAAAACATTATAAAAATCCGACTTTCATTATTGATTATCCTGTAGAAATGAGTCCTTTAACTAAAAGACATCGTCATAAAAAAAATTTATCAGAACGTTTTGAACTTATTATCAATGGACAAGAAATTGCTAATGCTTATTCAGAACTTAATGATCCTATAGATCAACTTGATCGTTTTCGAAAACAAATATCAGAAAAAAATACAGATGAATCTATGTTTATTGATCAAGATTTTATACGTGCTTTAGAATTTGGAATGCCTCCTACTGCAGGTATTGGAATTGGAATAGATAGATTAGTGATGTTACTGACACAAAAAAATTCTATTCAGGAAGTCTTATTTTTTCCGCAAATGCGTCCAGAAAATAGAGAATAAGATTATTTGACTCCTAATACTTTTAATCCATTTTTCGTAGAAATTTCCACCAAATGGTCGATGTCATAATAATGACAAGCTTCTAACATAACACGCAATTCTATCCAAAGATTTCCATCAGAAAAAGGTTTGTATATATCACAGATATTATCGGTTCCAAAAGCTACTATAATTCCTTCAGAAACCATTTCATCCACTGGAGTAATGGAATTATGGCTAGGAGTAAAACGTTCACTTCTAGTGTGATCAATCCAAGCAATAGGACAAGATATTACCATTAAATGAGCTCTTTTCATTAATTGGTATATTTCATAACGATATTTTCTATCATGTGCTGCTAAAGAAATACTATGTATCGCGACTACTTTTCCTTGCATCCCATATTCAATAGTTTTTTTCGCTAGTTTTTCAGTTTCTTTTTCTTCATTGGTATTAAATTGATCCACATGTACATGTACTAACTTTCCCTCTTTTTTAGCTATTTTTAGTAAAATATCGATATGTTCATCTTCTCTTCCATAATCCTTAGCGGGTAATCCTCCAATAATATCTACAAATTCCACTGATTGATCCAACCAATATTTCGATTTTTTATCCAAAACTCCTTTAAGAACTTGATTGGCGAAACGTAGATGAATAGAACGACCATAATTATTTCTCAATTTTTTAGCCGCTTTTAATGCCCTATCTTCAATAATTTCATCCACATCAATAAAAGTACATAATGCTTGTGTTCCTTGCCTTAAGAAGTATTCCAAAGCTTTTTCCATACGAATATAAATGTCCTCTTCTGTAGCTAAACGTTTCATTTCATCAACTAAATACCATTTTTTTTTAAGAGAATAATAAGAGTATTTAAAATTCTTGTTGGTTAGAGTATAAGCTCTATCCAAGTGTGCATGAGCATTCACCCATCCTCCTTTTTGTTTGACTTTTTCTATAATAATTTTTTTAGGATTCATAACTTTTAAATATTGGAAATCCAAATAACTTTTTTAGTTATAAAAAATGATTCTTGAAAATAATTTCTTAGAGGATATTCTACCGCGTGAGGGAATTTTTTTAATTCATCAGAAAGATCTCCTCCTTTTATATATAAGGATCCATTCTTAATTTTACAGTTAGATTTGCATCTAAATTTATTTTTTATCCAATTATGTATTTTTTCTATTTTTGCTACATATCTGCTGACAACGAAATCAAATCTATATTCTAATTTTTCTGCACGTATACAAATAGCATGCGCATTTTTTAATTGTAGATTATGGATAATTTTTTCTACAATGTTAATTTTTTTACTAATGGAATCAACTAATATAAATTCTGTATGAGGAAAAATTATAGATAAAGGTATTCCTGGAAAACCACCTCCCGTTCCTAAATCCATAACACACGATCCAGGAAAAAAAGAAAATACTTTAGCAATTCCTAAACAAAAAAGAACATGTTGTTGATAAAAATTGTATAATTTTCTTCTAGAAATAATATTTACATAAGAATTCCAATAGGCATACAAATCTTTCAATAAAGACAATTTATTGATTTGTTGATCCAATAAATCTGGAAAATACTTTTTAATTAATTCCATAATCATAATTTATAATCAAATTTATTTAGATTTGCCATCATTTCAAATTTTCTATCTATGAAAAATAGATTATTATCCAAACGGATACAAAATATATCTTTTTCGCAAACTTTAGCTATGTCTAGTAAAGCTAGAGAATTAAAAAATAAAGGAGAAGACATCATTAACTTAAGTGTAGGGGAACCTAACTTTTCCCCACCTTATTTCGTTTTGAATGCTGCAAAAAAGGCTATTGATGAAGGATATCATTACTATACTCCAGTTTCCGGATATTTAGAACTTAGAGAAATAATATGCAAAAAATTTTATCGTGATAATGGGTTGAAATATTTTCCTTCTCAGATTGTAATTTCTACTGGAGGGAAACAATCTATTATGAATGTTCTTTTATCTTTACTGGATAAAAATGATGAAGTTATCATTCCCTCTCCATATTGGGTTAGTTATTATCAAATGGTTAAATTGTGTGAAGCGACTCCTGTTATCATTCCTACAACTATAACAAACAATTTTAAAATTCATAAAAAACAATTAGAAGAAGCTATTACCCAAAAAACAAAATTATTTATTTTTAATACCCCATGCAATCCTACAGGAAGTGTTTACTCCTATAAAGAATTAAAAGATTTAGTAGAAATTTTAAAAAAACATCCAAAAGTAATTATTCTTTCTGATGAGATTTATGAACATATCTGTTATTCTGAAAAACATACTAGTATTGCTGTTTTTCCTGATATTCATCATAGAGTCATTACACTCAATGGATTGTCTAAAGCTTTCTCTATGACAGGATGGAGAATTGGATATATTGGAGCTCCAGAATGGATTGCTAGGTCTTGTGATAAAATACAGGGGCAAATGACTTCTTGTGCTAATTCTATCGCACAACGTGCAGCTATTTCCGCATTAAAAGCTTCCCCAATTGAAATAGAATATATGATCAAGGAGTTTAAAAAAAGGAGAAATTTAGTTTTGGATATGATAAAGGAAATTCCTGGAATTAAAACTAATAAGCCAAATGGAGCTTTTTATATATTTCCAAAGGTTTCAGATCTTTTTGGAAAAAAATTTTATGGAAGAATTATCCATAATTCAGAAGATTTATCTTCATTTTTACTTGATAAAGCTAAAGTTGCCACTGTTAGTGGAAGTTCTTTTGGAAATGATGAATGTTTACGTATTTCTTATGCTTCCACAGAAGATAAAATTATAGAAGCCTTTACAAGAATAAAAAAAGTATTGAATTAATTTTTTGGGTGGACGACCGGATTCGAACCGGCGACCCTCAGAACCACAATCTGATGCTCTAAACCAACTGAGCTACGTCCACCATTTCCTTCTTTCTAACAAATATAGACAATCGATTAATTTATTGACAAAAACTTTCTATAATTTTTTTACAATAAGAGAAAAGATCCCTATAGATCCATCTTCTGATGGATCCTCTTTCTTGTATAGGATATAAAAGGTGAACATTGGATCCTGCATCTAGTGTAAAATAGATATTGCTTTTGCTTTTTCTTCTAAAATCCCATACTTTATAAAGTACATGAAGTGTATTTGGTTTCATCCATAAAAAATATGGATTAGAGGTCATAATCAGAGCATGAAGAGTCAAAGCTTCATGTTCTATTAATTCTCCAAAATTTTTTAAATCCCCCATTTTCAATATAGATATTAGTCTTTCCATATTTCTATTAGCACATTTTAATCTATCCTTAGCATAAGGATGGTTATTCATTAACTGATGTCCTTTTGAACTCAAAATTGGTTTAGGTTCTTCATCTATTACCAAAATAGTATCTATAATACTTGTAAAAATAGGGTGAACTTTATAGGGATAGGGAATTGCATAAAGATTATTGCTGCCTTTTATGGATTTATGTCTACCCCAAACTACAAGTCCAGGGTATATAGATCTACAAGCACTTCCAGATCCTAATCTGGCTAAAAAAGAAGCTTTTCTTAAAAAAAAATCTTTTTTTAAAGAAGAATCTAGTTTTTTTTCTATTTCCATGATACACAAAGCTAAAGCACTCATGGAGGAAGCTGAAGAAGCAATTCCACTACTATGTGGAAAAGTATTCTCGGTTTCTATAACAAAATTAAAATATCGAATATAAGAACAATACAATGATATTCTATGAAAAAATTCCAATATTTTTGGAAGGAAACTAGTTTTTTCTTTTCCGGAAAAAAAAATCCTTATAGATCTTTTTTTTTTCTTTCTCCAAGAGAATAAATAACTTTTGTTATCGTGTAAACATTTTCTAGAGAATAACTAATAGACGAATTCAATGGAATTTGAATCCTATTTTTCTGCTTCCCCCAATATTTTATTAGAGCTATATTAGAAGGACTTTTTTTTGTTATTACTCCGTTTGAAACGATAAAATCGTTTTGATCTTTTTTATAAAAAAAACAATTACTTCTCAAAATTTACGTAATAAAAAAATACTTATTAAATTCATCAATCATTATTCTCACGTTTTTTTCCTATATAATTTAACATTTTTTTATCATCAAATTCTCCTTCAGAACGAGCAATCACACAACTAGCTAATCCATTTCCTATAACATTTACGGTAGTACGAGCCATATCCATTAATTCATCTATTCCTATAATGGCTAATATAGGCCAGTTAGGTAAACCAAAAGAAGCTACAGTAGCTAAAAGAATTACTAAAGAAGCTCTAGGAACACCAGCAACCCCTTTACTAGTTAAAATTAAAGTTAAACCTATAAATATTTGTTGACTAAAACTTAAAGGAATTCCAGAAGCTTGTGCTACAAAAATAGTAGCTAAAGATAAATAAAGAGTAGTCCCATCTAAGTTAAAACTGTAACCAGTAGGAATCACAAAAGCAATAATTTTTCTAGGAACTCCTAATTTTTCTAAATTCTCCATAAGAAGAGGTAAAGCGGATTCTGAACTTGTAGTGGCAAACGCTAATGATACAGGTTCCATTAAGGCTTTTACAAATCCTTTCAAAGGAACTTTAATCCATAAGAGTATGGGAAGTAAAACCAGTATTAAAAATAGAAACAAAGCGATATAAAGCGTCAATAACAATTGAAAAAGATTATATAATATATCCAACCCCATATGTCCTACTGTATAAGCTATAGCAGATCCAACCCCTATAGGAGCAAAATACATGATTATTTTGGTAAATTTAAACATGATCTCTGAAAGGCTCTCTGCCAATATCAATATTGGTATACGTTTTTTTTTATCCAAGAATACCATAGATATTCCAAAAATTACGGAAAAAACTACAATAGGTAATACCTCTCCATGATATATAGATTTAATGAAATTTTCTGGAAAAACGTGAAGTATGGTATCTTGCCAAGTTTTACTTTCTACTTTTGGCAATTGGTTTCCTGTTATTCCTGAAGGCATAACAATTCCTACTCCAGCTTGGGATACATTAATAGCAATAAGACCAATGAATAAGGCTAAAGTTGTAACTATTTCAAAATATAATAGGGATTTCCATCCCATATTCCCTAATTGTTTAATATTGGAGTGACTTGCTATGCCAACTACTAAAGTGGAAAATAATATTGGAGCTATAATAGTTTTGATAAGCCTCAAAAATATTTGAGATAAGAATCTCATTTCCATAGCTATTTTCGGTTGATCTATTCCGAATTCTATTCCTATGATAATGGATAACAATATCCAAGTCGTTAAGTCCTTTTTCAAAAAGGAATAAAATATGAAAATAGAGATGACAACACATCTTAATAGACAAAGAGTCAATGGATTTAATCCCAAAAAATTTTTGGATAAGTGTATGACCACATATGCAAAAAAACTTAAAAATGCTATTAGTAAAATTTTTTTTTTTTTTATTTTCATTCCAATATTCATTTTGTAATAAAATCCAACCTAAAAAAAAAGGATAATTCGGTGACAGACCCGTGAGGACTCGAACCCCAACTAACAGAACCAAAATCTGCTGTGCTACCGTTACACAACGGGTCTATGAAAAATGTAAATATATACCATTTTTTTTCAAAAACATTAATCCGGATGCGTGCAACGAATTATCCATATATATTTTATATTTACCGTAATTGTAATTCATTCATCAAAATTATGTCTGTTAAAATACGATTAAAAAGAATTGGAAAAAAACATAGGCCTATTTACCATATAGTAGTAGCCGATTCCCGTTCTCCAAGAAATGGAAAATTTATTGAAAAAATAGGAACTTATAATCCTCATACGGATCCTCCTTCAACTGTACTAAGAATAGAAAATTCTGTATCATGGTTGATAAAAGGAGCACAACCTACAGATACAGTGAAATCTATTTTTAGAAGAAATGGAGTGTACCTCAAAAAACATTTATTAGAAGGAGTTAAAAAAGGAGTATTAAGGGATGAAGAAGCACATCAAAAATTCCATCTTTGGAAAAAGAAAAATTAGTAGTATGGACCGTTTTAATCATTTCCAATTGGTTTAACCAAATAATGTATAACAATAAAGAAAAATCCCAAAATAATTCTATAATATCCGAATAGTTTAAAATTCTTTCTTTCTATATAGGACATAAAACATTTTATGGATATGATTCCTGTAATAAAAGCTATTATATTTCCAATCAATAATAATCCTATTTCTTGCAAAATAAGTTCTTTTGAAAAAAGAAAACCTATACGGAAATCAAATAAGGAAAAACTTAAATAAATTGAGGGGAAGTAATGTTCCATTAATTTTTTACATGTAGCAATTACAATAACCGGAATAGATAAAAAAAAGGAAAATTCAATAGCTTTTTTTCTTTCAATATTTTGAAGCATACAAGATGTTATAGTAGCAGCACTTCTAGATACTCCTGGAATTAGAGAAAGACATTGAAATAATCCAATAATAAAAGCTTTAAAATAAGTAAGATTATGATTCTTTTTTTTAGAAAAATTTTTTTCATAATAATTTTCTGCTTTCAAAATAACTAGTCCTCCTATAAGAAGAGAAATAGCTACAATAAGTGGATTTTCTAAAAAAAAAGTTATTCTACTGTTGAAGAAAAAACCAAACAATCCTATGGGAAAACTAGCTATAAAAATTTTTAAATAAAAATCCAATTTTTGAAAAAAAAACTTTTTTCTATATAAAAGAACAACCGAAAAAACAGCTCCAAGTTGAACCGATATTAGGAATAATTTTGTTATCCTTTTATTCAGTATTCCCATTAAGGAAGATGCAAGGATCATATGTCCTGTAGAAGAAATAGGAAAAAATTCTGTAATCCCTTCAATAATACCTAATAGGATTGACTGAATATAATTCATTAAAAAATTGTTTTACACGATGGATAAAAAATATTCTAAACATCAATTTTTGCATGTATTGCATTTTTTTCTATGAAATTTCTACGTGGAGGAACTTCATCTCCCATAAGAATGGAAAATATTTTATCAGCTTTCGAAAGGTTTTCTATATTCACTTTTCGTAAGGTTCTTTTTTTTGGATTCATAGTAGTATCCCAAAGTTGTTCTGCATTCATTTCTCCTAATCCTTTGTAACGTTGTACATTTACATTTTTCCTACCCCCTAATTGGTGAAGAATATTTTCTCTTTCCTGATCACTCCAAGCATAATATTGAAAACGATTTCCTTTTCGGATTAAATAAAGTGGAGGGGTAGCAATATAAATGTGTCCTTTTTCTATTAATGGTTTCATATAACGAAAAAACAATGTCAAAATCAAAGTAGAAATATGACTACCATCTATATCCGCATCTGTCATAATAATAATTTTATTATATCTAAGTTTTTTGATATTTAAATTATTTTGATTGTTTTCAGTTTCAATAGAAACCCCTAAGGAGGTAAATATATTTCTTATTTCCTCATTTTCAAATATTTTATACTGAACGGCCTTTTCTACATTTAGTATCTTACCTCGCAGAGGCAAGATGGCTTGAAATTTTCTATCTCTACCTTGTTTAGCAGTTCCACCTGCAGAATCTCCTTCTACCAAATAGATTTCGCAATCTTCTGGTTTATTGAAGGAACAGTCCGCTAATTTTCCAGGTAAAAAACTATTGTGGATTGGATTATTTTTTTGTATAAATTCTCTTGCTTTTTTAGCAGCTTGACGAGCTTTAGCGGATAAGATCACTTTTTCTATAATTTTTTTTCTATCACTAGGATGTTCTTCTAAATAAATATTCAATCTTTCCCCAACTATTTTTTCTACAACTCCTCCTACTTCGTGATTGCTTAATTTTGTTTTAGTTTGTCCTTCAAATTGAGGTTCCATCACCCTGACAGAAATAATAGCTGTAATTCCTTCTCGGAAATCATCTCCTGTTAATTCTATTTTTTTATCTTTATTGGATAATGAACCATATACATCCGCGTATTTCTTTAACGTTCTTGTTAAAGCTCTTCGAAATCCAGATATATGAGTCCCTCCATCATAAGTATGGATATTATTAACATAAGAATAAATTTTTTCTTTGAAAGAAGTATTGTATTGCATCGCTATTTCTACAATGGTACTTTCTCTCTCTCCTTCAATGGAAATAATGTTTTTGGTTAATGTATCTTTATTTTTATCCAAAATAGAAAGGTATTCTTTTAATCCATTTTTAGAGGAAAAATATTCCTTCTTTTTATTCCTTTCATCTTTTAAAAACAAGTGTAATCCTTTATTTAGAAAAGATAATTCTTTCAAACGTTTGGATAATATGTCATAATCATATGTGATAGAACTAAAAATAGAATGATCAGCCAAATAATGGATTTTTGTTCCTTTATTATTGGTTCTTCCTAAACATTTTACATCATAAAGAGCTTTTCCTTTAAAATATTCCTGTTGGTAAACTTTTCCATTACGATAAATGGTGACTATAAGAGTTCTGGATAAGGCATTTACGCAGGATATCCCTACTCCATGCAATCCTCCAGAAACTTTATAGGAGTTTTTATCGAATTTTCCTCCTGCTCCAATTTTAGTCATTACTACTTCAAGAGCTGATTTACCTTCTTTTTTATGAATATCTATTGGAATTCCACGACCATTGTCAAGAACTGTAATAAATCCATCCTTGTGAATTGTTACCCATATTTTATCACAAAAACCGGCTAAGGATTCATCTACGGAATTATCTATCACTTCGTAAGCCAAATGATGTAATCCTCTAATTCCTACGTCTCCAATATACATAGAAGGTCTAATCCTTATGTGTTCTATTCCTTCTAAAGATTGTATACTATCTGCCGTATAATCTTTTGTTTCACTTTTCCTCATAATCCTAATTTTTTTATTTTGTTTTGTATCGATCGATAAAGATAGATATAAAAAAGTGAAAATATAGAACGATTAATTTATGGGACCATAGGACCATATTGTATTTCTTCTTATGGATTGGATTGTTTACGGATCCACTCTTTTATTTTTTGATGATGTCCAGATAAAAGTATTTTTGGAACGGATAACCCTTTATAAATTACCGGACGAGTGTAAATAGAACCTCTTTGAAGCGAATCCGTCATCATGGAATCTGGATTATTAAGTACTCCAGGTAACAATCTGGTTATAGCATCTACTACAACAGCTGCCGCTAGTTCTCCCCCAGATAAAATATAAGGTCCGATAGATATTTCTTTGGAAATTAAGTGATCTCTAATTCTCTGATCAATTCCTTTATAACGACCACAAAGAATAAGAATATTTTTTTTGTAAGTTAATTCTTTAGCATCCTTTTGTGAAAAAATATTACCATCAGGAGTCATGAAAATTTTTTCATCGTAATTTCTTTCTGAGAATAGTTTGTGAAAACACCTATATACAGGTTCTATTCGAATAACCATTCCGGATCCCCCTCCATAAGGATAATCGTCCACTTTCTTACATATTCCTAAACCATAATCTCGTAAATCATGAATATAAATCTCCATAATTCCTTTATATATAGCTCTTTTAATGAGAAAATTATACAAGGTCCCCTTTAGTATTTCAGGAGCTACGCTAACAATATCTATACGCATTTTTTTTTGAATTAATATTTAACGTAAAATAGTGAAAAAATTCTACCTTTGTTAATATAATAATTTTTTAAAATGAGTTATTTAGTCTCCATAGTAGGACGTCCCAATGTAGGAAAATCGACATTGTTTAACCGTCTTGTAGGAAAAAGAAAAGCTATAGTACATGTTAAAAGTGGAGTAACAAGGGATCGTATTTATGGAAATTCTGAATGGAATGGAGTTACTTTTTCTGTAGTAGATACAGGAGGATATAATAATAAGATGGATATTCTGGATACAGAAATTAGGAAACAAATTTTAATAGCTGTAAAAGAATCTGATGTAATTTTGTTTTTGATCGATATGAAAATAGGCTTACTCGATGTAGAGATAGAAATTTCTCAAATACTAAGAAAGTATCAAAAATCAATTCTATTGATCGTGAATAAAGTAGATAACGGAACATACATGTATCATAATACAGATTTTTTTCGTTTAGGATTTAGTAATTATTATTTTATTTCCGCTATAAATGGGAGTGGAACTGGAGACATGTTGGATGGATTGGTAGAAATATTGAAGGAATTAGAAGAAAAAAAAATAATGGAAAAAGGTTATTTTCCACGTTTTTCGGTTATCGGACGTCCCAATGTAGGGAAATCCACATTGATCAATTCCTTTTTAGAAAAAAATCATCATATTGTAACAAATATTTCTGGAACAACTAGAGATAGTCTAGATGTTTTCTACCAAAAATTTGGATATCGATGTATTTTAGTCGATACACCTGGAGTAAGAAAGAGATCAAAAATAAGTGAAAGTATAGATTTTTATTCTACTATGAGGACGGTTAAAACAATTGAATACACAGATATCTGTCTTTTGATGGTTGATGCTGTTCGTGGATGGGAATCGCAAGACAGGAATATTTTTAGATTAGTTGAAAAAAATCAGAAAGGAATAATAATTATTATTAATAAATGGGATTTATTACATGTAAACTGTTCCAGGAAGAAAAATTTCGAAATTTTTATTCGAAAAAATATTGCCCCATTTGATAATGTTCCTATACTTTTTGTATCGGCTAAAAATAAGGAGGGGATAAATAAAATTATCCCCATAGCTTATCATATTTTTAAAATACGTAAAAAAAAATTAAAAACGAATTTATTGAATAGAGTGATGTTACCCATTTTTAAAATAAATCCTCCTACTTATAAAAAAAAGTTGATTAAAATAAAATATTGTACTCAGTTGCCTACATCTACACCTAAATTTATTTTTTTTTCTAATTATCCTCAGTATATAAAAGAATCTTATAAAAGATTTATCGAAAATAAAATTCGTTATTACTTCGATTTCAGAGGAGTTCCTATAAGAATTTTTTTTAGAAAAAAATAACTTTCTATATTAAGTGATAACACATCTAAGAGGAAAGTTAATTGAAAAAAATAAATCTTATTTAATAATAGATTGTAATGGAATCGGTTATTACATTCATATATCCTCTTACACTTATTCTTCTTTATTGGTAGAAAAAGAAGGAGAAGATATATATATCTATACTTATCTTTTTATAAAGGAAAACCAACATGTTCTATATGGTTTTTTTGATAGGAGAGAAAGAAAAATATTTTCTCATTTGATATCTGTGAATGGGATAGGACCGAGTTCTGCTATAACCTTATTGTCTTCCTTAACTCCATATGAAATAGAAAAATCTATATCAGAAGAAGATATAGAAGCATTTAACAGAGTTAAAGGAATCGGAATAAAAACGGCTCATAGAATTATAATAGAACTTAAAGATAAAATTCCTAAAGGAATTATTCCTAAAAAAGAAAAAAACGTAAAAATGAATACTCCTTCTGTAATAAGAAAGGAAGCTTTAAGTGCTTTGATTGTTCTAGGTTTTTCTCCTAAAGAATCTAAAAAAGTATTAGAAGATATTTTAGATAATAATCCAGAATTTACTGTGGAAAATCTAATCAAAGAATCTTTGAAAAAATTGTAAAATAGTCAAAAATTATTGACAATTTTTGATAATATCAAATTGCTTTTATTGAAAAAAAACAAACCAAATAATATACTTTTGTTTTTTTCGTGAAATTTATTAATTAATACTTACCTCTTTATGAAACTTTTTTATCCATCAATTATAGTGATTCTTTTTGTATTATCCGTTTTTGATCTTATTGTTGGTTTGATTAATGATTCCGTAAATTTTCTTAATTCCGCTATTGGATCTAAAGTAGCTTCTCGTAAAACTATCATGGTTTTTTCTAGTTTAGGTATTTTATTGGGAGCTTTTTTATCCAGTGGAATGATGGAAGTAGCGAGAAAGGGTGTTTTTGATCCGTCTTTTTTTTCTTTTTCCGATCTTATTTTTATTTTTTTAGCTGTTATGATATCCGATATTATTTTATTGGATGTTTTTAACACTTTCGGATTACCTACTTCTACCACAGTATCGATGGTTTTCTGTTTATTAGGTGGAGCATTTAGTCTATCCATGATAAAAATGGCTTCTCCATTAAGTAATGAACCACTTCATCATTTGAGTCAATACATTAAAGCGGAAAAAACATTAACAATAGGAATAGGAATTTTTTTATCCATTATAATTTCTTTTTTTTCCGGAGCTTTTATTCATTATTTCATACGACTTTTATTAAGTTTTGAATATGAAAGTAGATTAAAATATGTAGGAGTGATATGGGCCTCTATTTCATTGAGTAGTATGACTTACTTTTTGATTGTAAAAGGATTGCATAGTCCTTTACAAGTAGTAGTGGATGATCATCCAACAGGATTGCCCTTATTGATCCAAAATTTTATGAGGTGGGTGAATCACCATTTTTTTGTTTTTTTTCTTGTACTATTTACAACCTGGATCTTTGTGACGAAGGTATTCTTTTTTTTAGGATATAATATCTTAAAATTTGTCGTATTATATGGAACATTTTCCTTAGCAATGGCTTTTGCAGGTAATGATTTAGTCAACTTTATAGGGGTTCCTATAGCTAGTATACAATCTTATAATATATGGAAAGCAGCAGGAAGTCCTCCTGCTGAAAAATTTAATATGAAAAGTTTATCTGGAAATGTACAAGTTCCATCTTTAATTTTGATATTCTCAGGTATAATTATGATATTGACACTTTGGTTTTCTAAAAAAACAAAAACAATCACCAATACGGAAATTAATTTAAGTCGACAGAATGAAGTTCAAGAAAAATTTTTATCCAATTCTTTTTCAAGAGGAATAGTTCGATTTTTTTTATATTTCGGAAATAAATTTTTTAATTTATTTCCGAAACGATTTTTGGTTAGAATAGAAAAAAATTTTAAGCAACCAACACAAAAAGATGACAACGTAGCTTTTGACCTAGTTAGGGCTTCTTCTAATTTAACTATATCTAGTATATTGATCTCTATAGCTACTGTTCAAAAATTACCACTATCCACTACTTTCGTAACTTTTATGGTGGCTATGGGAACTTCTCTTTCAGATAGAGCGTGGGATAGAGAAAGTGCTGTTTACAGAGTATCAGGAGTACTAAAAGTAATAAGAGGCTGGTTTTTAACAGGTCTTATAGCATTTATCATGGCAGGGATCACGGTGTCGTTTTTGTATTTGATAAAAGTATGGGCACTGATATTTTTTATTGTTTTATTGATTGTTGTTTTTTACAAGAGTTATAAAAACTCTCAAAAAGTACAATATCAAAAAATTGAAGAGGAAAAAACACTTTTAGGCCCCTTTACTTTAGGGAAAACTTTAAAAAACAAAAATTCCGATAATTCGGATCTCTTAGGTCCTATACTGGAATCTATAGAACAGATTTATAAAAGTAGTATAGAAGGAATTACTAAATATAATTTAAAAAGCCTTCAATATAGTAGAAAAAGCTTTTTAAAAGTAAAGGAAAATTTTACGTGGATACAAAATTCTTTAATTAGAGTGATTAGAAAAAATAGGACTATTGAACCTTTTTTTGGAATACTTTATATACGGATATATAACAAAACTAAAGAAATCATGAACTCTTCAGATATTATTACCAATAGAACTTTATTTCATGTGATTAATAGCCATAAACCTTTAAAATTCCATCAGAAAAAGAATTTGCTTACGATTGAGCATTTTATGCTGGAACATTTCCATATCATAAAAAAAATAACCATAAATAAAAGTTTTAAGAAACATGTGGGACAAGTTAATCGTACCATAAAAATTAAAATTATCAAAAAGATAGAGGAACAAATGAATCAACAGGTGATGGGAATTCTCCATAAAAAATATGGAACAAAAAATACCTTATTAATGTTGGACATCCTTTTACAATCAAAAAATATTACAGAAAATATAGAAGAAATACTTTTATTATATACCGATTTTTTATCCCATTTTTCCTCATCAAGAAAAGACGATTCTATTTTGTTGTTGAAACACATAAAAATTTAAAAAAAGGTCATCATATTGCATCCACGCAAATCTGATAAATCCATTCTTCCTAATACTTCAAATTCATCGTCATTGATTTTTTTTCCTAAATCATTGGTAGAAATAAAAGGACAGGATAAATAATTAGATAAATCGATGATATCAATTCCACCAATTTTATTTTTTCCTATATGAATAAAAGGATCTTCCTGGTCTCTGATGTATACTTTCATCCAAGGAGGACATCTAAATATCCCGTTTTTTTTTGCATATGCTTGAGAAAGCAATTCCGTCATTCCATATTCCGAGTGAATATTTTTTAGAGAAAAACCTTTTCTTAAAAGATGGTGTAACTCTTCGCGAATTATTTCTTTTCTTTTTCCCTTCATTCCTCCTGTCTCCATGAGAATAATATTTTTTTTTCCAGACTCTTCTATAGTATAAGTATACTTATTATTTTCTATAAAATCTAATAAAGAAAAACTTAGTCCAAAAAGTAAAATATTTTTTTTTTCATGAAAATGAAGGGAGAGAGGTTTTCTTTCTTTTAAGGAAACAAAATGACTGTTATTTTTATATGTTTGTTGTATCAAATATTTTATCATATAAATTAAGGAAGAATCCTTTCTATGGATAAGAGGAAAGAAGGCTAAAAATTGGAAGTTTTCTATTGGACCATAAAAGTATTCAAATCCTTTACAAATACTATTAATATAAACATTCAAATCAGCTACATAATGCCTACTTTTTATTCCTGTAGTTCCAGTACTGGTGAAAATTATTTCTGGTACGATACTTTTTGGACTACTCCAAACACTATGTGTTTTAAAAAAAGAAATAGGTAAAAAAGGTATTTCATAAATATTTTGAATACGATATGGATTAATTTTTAATGATTGAAGATAATCTCTATAAATTTTGTTATTTTCTACTTGAAAATTGAATATATCCAAGGTTAAAGTTTCAAATTCTTTTTTGGATCTTATAGAAAAAATATTTCTTTTAAAGTTCATTTGAAAATAAAAAGTATAATTCTTCCAGTTGATTAAAAATTGGACCTTTTCTAATATATTGAAATTCTTTTTCAAAGGAATTTTGAAAAAAATTATAAGGAATTAAATTTATTTTTTCATTTGCTTCTTTAAGTAAAAGAATACATATTGATAGATAAAAAAAATATTTGATCAATCCTAATAGACCACCTAACCATTTATCAAGTGGATTGATCCATGTAATTCTAAAAATAAATTCTATGATTTTTTTAGTGAAAAAAGCTATAATAATTATAAAAAAAAATAAAATTATTAGAGAAAAAACTGTTGAAAATGGTTTTTCCTTCCTTATATTTACTTTTTTTGGTAATATTTCTGAAAATAAGTGAAATAAATCGATTCCCTTATATATAAGCATGAAAAATATCATGAATACAAATAACTGGGATAATAACCCTTTTCTATACCCCTTGTATCCCCCATAAATAACTATAATTAAAATAATTATATCTGTTAAAATCATAAATTAAATATTTTTAAGAACATAATAATATGAAAAAAGAATTTCATATAAATTGGAATAAAGTAGTTTTATATATACGTAATCATTTTTACATAGAAGGAAAAATTGATCTCATTGGAATTATTTACCTGATAGGAATCCAAGAGCTAGGAAAAGGAAAAAATAGATTCTTTAAAAGGGAAGAGAAAATGAACCTTTTACATATCGCAATATGTAGAATTTTAGAACCTTTTGGGTATTATGTTTTTATTGGAAAGGATAAAGAAGGATGGCCACATTATCTATCTAAAAAAAAAATTCCTAAGGGAGAACAATCTTTTTTAATTAAAAAAGCTATCATTCGTTATATGATTGAGGAAAATATTATTGATGGATGATAAAAAAAAAATGATCATTTTTTATGGATAAAAAAATGGATAAAATAAAAGAAGAAATAAAATTTTTTCAGGCTCAAACATCTGAGGACTTAGAAAGATTCAGAATTAAATTTTTGGGAAAAAAAAAAGGTATTTTAACAATGTTGTTTAAAGAATTAAAAAAAGAACCCATTCATAAAAGAAAGATTTTTGGGAAAATTATCAATGATTTAAAAAAGAAGGTTCAAGAAAAAATACAAAGGAATCATTCAAGATATTTCATGAAAAATGAAAATATTCTAAATTTCGATCCTACAATGCCAGGAATATCTATAGAAATAGGATCTTTACATCCCATATCGATTATAAAAAATCGAATTATAGAAATTTTTAGAAAAATTGGTTTTTCTTATGTAGAAGGACCTGAAATTGAAGACGATTGGCATAACTTCACGGCTTTAAATATTCCTATAGATCACCCATCCAGGGATATGCAGGATACATTTTTTTTATACAAAAATCCAGATATTTTGTTGCGTACACATACTTCTTCTGTGCAAATACGATATATGAAAGAAAATAGTCCTCCTTTTCGTGTTTTGTCTATAGGAAAAGTATATAGAAATGAAACAATTTCCTCACGTTCCCATTTTATGTTTCATCAGGCAGAAGGTTTTTCTATAGATAAAAAAGTATCCTTTTCAGATCTCAAACAAACCATTCAGTATTTGATAAAATCCCTTTTTGGAAAAATAAAAATACGATTCCGTCCTTCGTATTTTCCATTTACAGAACCTAGTGCTGAAGTGGATGTATATTATTGTGACCATAATAATAATACAGGATGGTTAGAAATTATGGGATGTGGGATGATAGATCCAAAAGTATTGAACAACGTAAACATTGATTCAGAAACTTATTCTGGATTTGCTTTTGGAATAGGAATAGAACGCCTTGCCATACTGATTTATAAAATCCATGATATTAGAATTTATTTTGATAACGATATTCGTTTTTTAAGACAATTTAAAAGTGATTTTTAAAGGATCCATTTGATTTTTAAATTATCTTTTAATGAATTTTCTTTGTCGTAATATTTCATATAAAAGTATTCCACAAGCTACGGCAACATTTAAAGAAGATATTCCTTTTTTTCCTACTGGTATTTTTGCTTTTTCATAGGAAAGTTCTAAATATTTATGGTGGATTCCATTTTCCTCATTTCCTAAAATTAAAGCCGTAGGAGATGAAAAATCAATATCATACCAATATTTATTGGATTTTTTTGTAGCAGAAACAATATTTAATCCTGATTCAATCAAATATTCTATAGTTCTTAAAATGTTTTTCTCTTGACATATCGGAACTTTAAATAAAGCTCCTGAAGAAGTTTTGATTGAATCAGATCCAACCATAGCTGTATTTTTTTTTGGAATGATGACAGCATCTACCCCTGCACAGGCAGAAGTACGAATTATAGATCCAAAATTTCTGACATCTGTAATACAATCTAAAATGAGCAAAATTGGATTTTTTCCTTGTTCATAAAACACAGGAAGTAAATCTTCTATATGATAAGTTTCTATTGGAGAAAGAATAGCAAAAACTCCTTGATGATTTTTATTTTTAAATCGATGAAATTTCTGTTTCGTAACAGTATAAATGGGTATGTTATTTTCTTTTGAAATACTGATTAATTTTTTTTTTTATAAGTATTAGATCCTTGTTCCCAGCCTCTTTGAAAAAAGAGCTTTTTTATAATAGTTTTTTTAGATTTAATGGCTTCTATTAATGGATGTATGCCATAAATAACTTCTAATTTCATTTTTTTTTTTATTTTCCTCTATTAAAAATTTTAAGAAGGGAATTTTTTATAAAACATCGTATAAAATCTTTACAGAAAAAAAATAATACCAACAGAAGAATAAAATATAAAAAAGTAATAATTCCAAATCCTAAAATATAACTTCCAAAATAATAGGATAGTAAAAAAGAGAAATAAAGGCTACCTAAAAAAAAAATAATTATGAAAAATATAAGTAAAAAAAAGTTCATGAATATTTCGGTCATTAGGGATACTATCACTTTTATAGCTTCATTTTGAAAGTATTCCAATTTTCTATTGATAAAATTTTTAATAAAAGTGAACATTAAAAAAAAACTTATTAAGTCCCCAATTCTTCTTCTACTTTGTCATTTTTATCATCTATTTTATTTTTTTTCCACTTTGATTCAAATTCAGATTTAATTCTATGTACCTTTTTTCCAATTTTTTTACTTATTTCTTGTAAATTATCTCTCAGTTCTTCTGTTTTTTTCCCTAGTATATTTTTAATTTTATGCTCTTTTTTTTGAGGATATAAAAGAATTCCTACTATTATACCTGCCATAGTTCCAAGAATAAAACCCCAAAAAAAACTTCCTCCTTTTTTCATAATAATGATTTTGTTAAATAAATAATAAACGAATAAATTTAATCATACAATATTTACGTACAAAATTGTCTTTGTTGATTTATGAAAATATTTTTCTATTATGTTAGATTTTCAAAAAAACTTCTCTCTAAGAAATTTTAATACATTTGGAATAAATGTTTATGCCCATTATTTTGTAAATGTGAAAAGTATAGGAGAGATACAAAAAACTTTTTGTAGATATCCTTATATTAAAAAATTTTTTTTGGGAAATGGAAGTAATATTCTTTTTTTAAAAAATTATTATCAAGGACTAGTAATAAAAATTGGGATAAAAGGGAAGAAAGTGATTAAGGAAACCAATTCTCAAGCAATTGTTCAAGCTTTTGCTGGAGAAAATTGGAATAAATTCGTAGGTTGGACTATAAAAAAAGGATTCATTGGTTTAGAGAATTTATCCTTTATTCCTGGTACAGTTGGGGCTTCCCCAATTCAAAACATTGGAGCCTATGGAGTGGAAGTAAAGGATACTTTATTAGAAGTAAAAGTCTATGAAACCGATAATGGAATAATAAAAAGTTTCACACGGGAAGAATGTAAACTGGAATATAGAAACTCTTTTTTTAAGCATCCACATTACAGAAATAAATTTATTGTTTTATCTGTTACTTTCCTATTAGGTAAAAAAAATAAAAAGTTGAATACATCCTACATTGAAATTAGAAAGGAATTAGAAAACATGAATATCAAACAACCTACTCCTTACGATTTAAGGAAGGCTATATTCAACATTAGAAAAAGAAAACTTCCAAAAAAAAAAATCGGAAATGCTGGTAGTTTTTTCATGAATCCTATAGTAGGAATACTGTATTTAAAAAGATTACAATATAAACATCCAACTATTACTTATTGGAAAAATAAAAATAAAGTAAAATTATCTGCTAGTTCCTTGATTGAAACAATAGGATGGAAAGGGAAAAAGATAGGGGATGTGGGGGTCTATGAAAAAAATCCTATAGTTTTAGTTAACTATGGAAAAGCTAGTGGGATGGATGTCTATTCTTTTTCAAAAAAAATAAATAAAGAACTCAAAAAAAAATTGGGTATTGTTTTACCCATAGAAGTAAATATCATAAAATACTGAAAATACTTTCTTTCTCCTTGAATTTTATTTACCTTTTCAATCTTTAAAAAAAAATTGGATCATCAATGACTTTAGAGACTTTATTAGAAAAATCAAAAAAATACATACAAAAAAAAATAAAATACATCCCTGATTTTGGAATAATATTATTGGGATATCAGTTTAATGAACTAATCGAAGAAATAAAAAATCCTATAGATATTTCTTACGAAGAAATCCCAGACTTAAAGGAAAAAAAAATCTATGTAAAATTTATTTTCGGAAAAATAGAAGAAAAAAAAGTAGTATTTTTTATCCCTTTGTATTCTTTCTATGAGGAAAATGGGAACAACCATTTTCCTATTCTTCTGTTTAAAAAAATGAGAGTGAATAAATTAATATTAATTAATATTTCTGGATCAGTGAATCCCAATTACAAAATTGGAGACATAATGTTGGTCAAAGACCATATCAATTTTTTTCCAGAAAGTTATGAAATGAAAAAAATATTAGAAAATAATAGGTTTTTTGGTATTACAGAAACATACGATCAAAAAATGCTGGAAATTGCAGAGAATATTGCGATGAATCATAATATCATTATACAGAAAGGGGTTTATGTCGCTTTTCCCTATCCAAATTATAAAACTACCGCAGAATATGCAATGATACGATCTATTGGAGGAGATAGTGTAGGAATGAATATCGTTCCATACGTAATCACAGCTAAATGGATGAATTTACGAGTATTTTCCATATCTATCATGGTCGGATTAGGGGAAGAACAAGAACATAATAAAAAGGGGTCTTACAATTGGATGACCTCCTTTTTTCAAGAAACAGCAAACTCTATTCCTATTCTAATATTAATGGTCAAAGAATTTATAAAATATTATGATAATTTTTCTATTATATTTTTAGTTATTTTTTCAAAAATTTTTTTTATTTGATCATTTTTTAAAACTACGGGAATCCCTAAATCAGAATATTCTCGTATTTCTTGTAACAGAGGGATCTCTCCAAGAAAAAAAATATTCATTTCATTGGCAAAATTTTTAACTCCATTTTTTCCAAATAAATAATATTTCTTTTTTGTTTCCTTCTCCTTCGTAAGAAGGAAAGACATATTTTCTATGATCCCAAGTATTGGAACCTTTATGGATGGAATACGAAACATTCCCACAGATCTATGGACATCTGATAAAGCAATTTTTTGAGGTGTACTAACAATAACAATCCCTTTTAATGAAATTTCTTGCAGAATAGATAAATGTATATCCCCTGTTCCTGGAGGTAAATCTACAATTAAAAAATCTAATAAACCCCAATTGGTTTCATGAATCAATTGTCTTAAAGCCTTAGTAGCCATTGGTCCCCTCCAAACAATGGCCTCCCCATATTTAGAAAAAAAACCTAATGATAGAATTTTAACCCCATAACTAGTTATAGGATTCATTCCATACAAACCCTTATTTTTTTTAATAATACAGGAATGTACCTTTTCTTCTTCTAGGTTAAACATTAATGGAATAGAAGGACCATAAATATCAGCATCTAATAAACCAACATGAAAACCCATTTTCATTAAAGAAACCGATATATTGGTGGATATCGTAGATTTTCCAACTCCTCCTTTTCCCGAAGCTACAGCTATTATATTTTTTATTCCAGGTATTTTTCTCTCAGTATCTTTATCTTCTAATTGAATTTCTATTTTTATACGTATTTTTTTGGTATCTATATTTTGATATTTTATACTTTTGTAGATATCTTTTTCTAATTTTTTTTTGATATGCATTGTAGGATTGTATAAACTTATATATATTCTTATTTCATCCTTAAATACATCTATTTTTTTTACTATTCCAGATTCAATAATATTTTTTTTATTTTCAATAATAAAAACATTTTCTAATGCTTTCTCAATTTTTTGTTTCATACAAAAAAAACAGTTATAACCAACCTATTTTCACAATAGTACAAAAAAAATGGATAGATTTAATTGATTTCTTAACAAGAAAAGTATGAATTTCTGGGAATATGTTTATTTTTAAAAAATTTCATTCTATGATTATTGTTTTTAGATGGGGACATTTAAAAACTATGTGGTTGGAAAAATTGATTCTTTCTACGAAAGAAAAAAGGTTTTTTTTATCTTTATCCAAAAAACGTAAAAAAGAATTTTTAGGAGTACGTTACGCTCTAAGATATATAGGAATCAACATGAATATTTTTTACAATGAAAAAAGAAAACCTTTTCTTTTTCCTCAAGAGAAATATATTTCCTTAAGTCATTCTTTTGACAAGATTGCTATAGCAATTAGCTCCTATCATATAGGAATAGATATAGAAAGAATAAGAAAAAAAATAGTAATAATAAAGAAAAAATTCCTTAGAGAAGATGAATCTCTTTTTATACATCCAAATTACGAAGAAGATTATCTTCATATCATATGGGGGGTTAAAGAAAGTTTATATAAGTTAGAAGGTGGTATTTCATCAAGTTTTTTAACTAACTATAAAGTATCTCCTTTTTTCCTAAAAAGCGATTCTTGCATATCCTGTTGGATTATGAAAGATTCTTATAGTAAAAGGTTTTCTGCTTTTTACAGAAAAATAGATGATCATTACCTAGTGTACATTATAGATAGATAATATGTTTGTATTCCCTTATCATAATAATATAAGTTTGGTTTCTATAATTTTAGAATTTATAGCTATAGGGTTTAGTATTTCTAGTGTTGTCTTTGCACAAAAAAATCATATATACTTATATCCAATAGGAATAGTGAGTACTACTATATACAGTTATTTAACTTTCGTTACTTCTCTTTATGGAGATTTTATTATTAATATATATTATACAGGAATGAGTTTTTATGGATGGTATATATGGATCTACAAAAAAGATAAAAAAAATAAAAAAATTTCTATAACCTTTTCCAATAAAAAAGATTATTTTTATACTGCTTTATTGTTTGTATTCACTTGTATTTTCAGTTCTATGGTTTATTCTTTCAATGGAAAAATTAAAAACAATTCCGATTGGATGGATGTATTTACAACGGGAATTTTCTTTTCTGGAATGTATCAAATGGCTATGAAGAAAGTAGAGAATTGGATATTTTGGATAGTTGGAAACATAATTTCTATTCCCCTTTATTTTTTGAAAGGTCTTGTATTAACAGGTTTATTATTTATTTTACTTACAGTATTGGCTATAGAGGGTTATGTTATCTGGAATAAAGAAGCAAAAAATTAAATATCTTGCGAATTTAATTGATGAACTACCTCATTGATATTGTCATATTCTATTTCTATTCTTTTTTTTATATTTTTCACTCGTATTTTATTTCTTTCTATTTCATTTTTCCCTATACTAATAGTAAATGGAATATTATTATCGTTGGCATATCTAAATTGTTTATTGATTTTCACAGAATTAGGATACAATTGAGTGGAAATTCCTTTTTCTCTTAAAAAATTTATCATATTGTATGCATATAAAACTTCTTCATCTCCAAAATTAATAAACAAAACCTTTGAAGGATAAATAGAAATTTTTTGGAATAAATTTTTTTTTTCCATAGATAAATAGATTCTATCCAAACCTAAAGAAACTCCTACTCCAGAAAGTTTGTTAATTCCAAAATATTTAGATAATTGATCATATCTTCCCCCTCCTCCAATAGAATTTTTAGTACGTAATCCATTATCTGGAAATATTTCAAATATGGTTCCTGTATAATAATTCATTCCTCTAGCTAAAGAAATATTCCATTCCAATTTTGTATTTTTTAAGGAAATATTTTTTATCTTTAGAAAGATAAAATTAAGATCTTTTATTCCTTTTTTTCCTCTTTTATAACCTTTGAATGCTGAATCTAAATATTCTATTTTTTTGGAAAAATCTTCTTTCATATCCAAAAAAAATTCTATTTTTTCAAAAGATTTAGAAGAAATACCTTTATGTAGCATTTCTTTTTTTACTAGATGTTTTCCTATCTTATTCCATTTGTCTAAAGATGTAGTAAAATCTTTCCATAAAGAATTTTCTATTCCAGAAATTTCCACTAATCCTCCTAAAATATCTCTATGATTAATATGAATAATTATAGGAAAATTTAGTTTGGTAAAAATTTCGTCACAAAGTTTAATTAATTCAATTTCTTGCCATAAGGAGTAAGGGGGGCCGGGGCCTATTATATCCGCATCGCATTGATAGAACTCTCTAAATCTTCCTTTTTGTGGTTTATCGGCACGCCATACTGGTTGTATTTGATATCTCTTAAAAGGAAAAACAATTTCATTTCTATGCATTCCTACATAACGTACAAAAGGAACCGTTAAATCATATCTAAGTGCTTTATTGGATACATGTTCGGTCAAAAATTTAGTAATAATATCCACTGTAATTTCTTTATTTTCCCTCAATAAATTTGAAATTACTCTTCTTAAAAGATCACCGGAATGCAGTAACCTAAACATTAGGGTATCTCCTTCTTTCCCATATTTTCCAATAAGAGTAGAAAGATTTTCAAAAGAAGGGGTTTCTATGGAATAGTAACCAAAAAGTTCAAATTTATTTCGAATAATTTCAATCAAATAGTTTCTTTTATTCATATCCACAAAAGAAAAATCTCTTGTCCCTTTTGGAATTCTAGGATTTTCCATAGAATTTATCTAAAAATTATTAATGTCTTCATTTTTACTTTTTTTATTATAATAAGAAAGAGGATGAGAACGTTTCCTCTTACTTGTCTTATTTTTTTCTTTGTAGTAAATAGGGAGATCAAAATGATCTTCCAACATATATCTTTTCTTTTCTCCCAAAGAAGAACTGGAATCATGATTAATAGATTTATTAAAAATATTTTCTTTTGGATTGAAATTGAAGGATTTCTTATTATGGATTCCTGAATCACTACTAATAGTTTTCTTTTTGTAATAAAAAGGTTCTTGAGAATAAGAATGTATTTCCTCTATTTTCGTTAATGTTTGTTTATAAGGTTCTTCTAACCTATGAAATATTTTTTTTTCTTCGTGATTAATAGCCCTTTGTACTTCCGTTGGAAACCCAGTTGCTACTATAGTAACTGAAATACTTTCTTCCAAATTTTCGTCTTCTCCAATTCCCATAATAATATTGGCATTGTTTCCCGCTTCTGCTTGTATATAATCACTGATAATTCCTATTTCATCTATAGTAATTTCAATTTTTCCTGAAACAATAAGCAAAAGAACATTTTTTGCTCCAGTTATCTTATTATCATTCAATAATGGAGAATCTAAAGCTTGTACAACTGCTTCCTTTGCTCTATTTTCGCCAATAGAAATAGCAGACCCCATAACAGCCGTCCCACTTTCTTTAAGAACCGTTCTAGTATCTCTTAAATCTATATTTTGTTTATAATGATGAGTAATGACTTCTGCAATTCCCTTAGCTGCAGTGGTAAGAACTTCATCTGCTTTTGAAAATCCTGCTTTAAATCCAAGATTTCCATACAATTCTCTCAATTTATCATTATTAATGACAATAAGAGAATCCACATTTTTTCTTAATGCTTCTATTCCTTTTTGAGCTTGTTGTAATCTCATTTTTCCCTCAAAATGAAAAGGAATAGTGACAATTCCTACAGTAAGAATTCCTTTTTCCTTAGAAATACCTGCAATAATTGGAGCTGCACCAGTTCCTGTCCCTCCTCCCATTCCTGCTGTAATGAAGGTCATTTTTGTATTAGAATCTAAAATACTTTTTATTTCTTCTAGACTTTCTAAGGCTGCTTTTTCTCCTATTTCTGGATCCGCTCCAGCACCTAACCCTTCTGTAATAGAAGCTCCTAATTGAATTTTTACTGGCACAGGATTATTATTCAACGCTTGAGAATCCGTATTACAAGCTATAAAATCTACACCAGTAATTCCTTGTTCAAACATATAACTTAAAGCATTACTTCCTCCACCTCCTACACCAATGACTTTTATAGCAGCTGAACGATTTTTCTGAAATCCAAATGGGACGTTCTCTTTTTTTTGTATAAAAATATTTTCTTTTTTCATTGTTTATTCTATTCTGTATCATTCAGTATTTTACGGAACTTATCCGCCCAAATTTCAAGAAAAGATTTAGATTTATTCTTATTTTTTTTCTTTTTTTTATCCTCTTTGTCCTCATTATGAGAATATCGACGTTTTTTATCGTATAATTTTGTATAGAATAATTCTGAAGTATTCTCTACATCATATTTGGATCCAATTTCAGTGCAAATATATTTTTTTTTATCTTCAAGTCCCTTGATCACTAAACCTATAGACGTCGCATATTCTGGATTGCTGATCATTCCATTTTCTCCTCCTGCAATATGTTCATTGGAATAACCTATACGAACATCCATTCCAGTAATATATTCTGTTAAAGGTCTAATATGTTTAAGTTGAGATCCTCCTCCTGTCATCACTATTCCTGCTATAAGCCGTTTTTTTTGTTCTTCATTCCCATAATTCTTTATTTCTATATTAACTTGTTCCAAAATTTCACCAACTTTTGAATGAATAATTTTGGAAAGACGTTTCAAGGTAATCTCCTTAGGTTCACGACCTCTTAATCCAGGAATGCAAACAATTTCTGTTTCTTTATTTTCTCCTGGCCACGCAGATCCAAACTTTATTTTTAGTAGTTCTGCTTGTCGTTCGATGATTAAACAATCCGTTTTAATATTCTCCGTAATTACATTTCCACCAAAAGGAATGACGGCAGTATGACGAATGATGTTATCTTTAAATATTGCAATATCCGTAGTTCCTCCTCCTATATCCACTAAAGCAACACCGGCTTCTCTTTCTTCTGTATTCAAAACAGCTTCTGCAGAGGCTAAAGGTTCTAAAGTAAGACCGGATAAATTCAATCCTGCAGCTTTTACACATCTTCCTATATTTCTAATTGAAGAAACTTGTCCTACTACTACATGAAAATTAGCCTCTAAACGACTTCCATACATTCCTATAGGTTCTCCTATTTCTGATTGACTATCGACTTTATATTCTTGTGGAAGTACGTGAATTATTTCTTCTCCTGGAAGCATAACTAGTTTATGTACCTGATCGATTAATTGTTGGATATCCTTCTGATTAATCACGTTTTCAAAATCTAATCTTGTAATATAATCATTGTGTTGTAGGCTTCTAATATGCTGTCCAGCAATTCCAACAATAACTTCTCTTATTTTTAAACCAGAACTATGTTCTGCCTCATTGACGGCTTCACGAATAGCTTCAATTGTCTGAGTGATATTGTTGACCACTCCTCTATGTACACCTATACTTTTAGATCTACCTATCCCTAAAATTTCAATTTTATTATATTCATTTTTCCTTCCTACCATAGCTACAATCTTTGTGGTCCCCACATCAAGACCTATAGCTATATCTTGATATTCCATAGACTTATCTTTTTTTTGCAACTACTTGGTCTTTATATTGTAAATCAATACTTTTGTATCGATTAATATCTATTTTATTTAGATACTGCTTATAAAAAGCTTTTAATTTATTCAATTTTATTTTAAAATCTTTTAGGTTTCCTAATATAATATGATGATTTCCTATTTTTGGAATTAAAATAAATAAATCGGTTTTTTTTATACCAATAATTTGGTTTTTCAATAACTCATCAGAGTTTATGGTTTGTACTAAATCAGATAAATGTTTTTTTTCTTCCTTTGAAAAGGATCCTTTTGCTAAAAGAACTTTTGAAGAATAAAAAGAAGAAAGCTTTAAATTTTCCGCATCTTTAGTAAGATAATATTCTTCATTTCCATTTTTTATTCTTAAAATTGGTTCCTTTTGCCAAACTTTAATATTTAGAATTCCATCTACACTAAGAAATACTTCAGATTTTTTTATAAAAGGGGAATTATTTAATTTTTGTTCCATTTTTAATATACACAATTGACCGATTTTTTTTTCAATTTTTTCTATTCTAGGAAATAGAATATTTTTAATAATTTCTTCATTCAAAAAATGATTTTTGGATAATGGATCAATGATAATATTTAATTTCTCTAAATTTCTATTTTTATGTATTTTTTGAGAAAAATAAAAAAAGAATATCATAAGACTCATATATAAAAAAAATAAAATAGGGATAAAGGGTCTTTTATATTTTTTCATTGATTTATCCATATTTTTTATGCAACCATTTTTTGATTGGTTGAATCAATGTATCTATATTTCCCGCACCTATTGTAAGTAGAATATCAAAATTCTTTTTTGGAATTATTTCTAAAACTTTGGATATAGTAGACAATTCTTTATTTTTATAATTCATTTTTATTTTATCTAATAAATTATTGGAACTAATGCCATCAATGGGTAGTTCTCTGGCTGGATAAATATCCAATAAAATTAAAAGGTCAAGATTTTCTAAACTTTTGGCAAAATCTTTTTCAAAGAATTTTGTTCTACTAAATAAATGAGGTTGAAAAATTCCTAATATTTTTTTATCCGGAAAACACTTTCTTATAGTACTAATCAATGCGTTAATTTCTGTAGGATGATGAGCATAATCATCTATATATATTTTTTTTCTAGATTTATAATGGATAGAATATCTCCTTTTAATCCCTTTAAATAAAAATAAGGATTTACGTATTTTTTCACTGTTTATTTTCAGATAATCAGATATAGCCAATGCAGCAGTCACATTTTTTAAATTATGCAAACCTGGAATAGGTAAGAATAGAGATTTCCATGTTTCTTTTGGAGTATGAAAATCGAAATACCATTTATTTTCTTTTATAGAAATATTATTCGAATAATAATCTCCTTCTTTTTCTTCTACAGAATAATGGATAACGTTGTTCTTAACATACGGAAAATATTCTTCTTCTTGACAAAGAAAAAGTTTCTTATATGGATTTTCTAGTTTATTGTAAAAGTCTACATAAGCCTTTATCAAGGCCTCTTTTTTAGGATAAGTATCTATATGATCTCTGTCTAAAGAGGTAATACATGCGATATTTGGAGATAAATATAAAAAAGAATGATCAAATTCATCGGCTTCTACCAAGAAAATTTCCGTTCCATTTAAAATAAGATTAGATTGATAATTTTCAGAAATTCCTCCTAAAAAAGCTGTAAACTTTTTTCCAGCACTATATAAAATATGTCCTAGTAAGGTACAAGTGGTTGTTTTTCCATGTGTTCCTCCTATAGCTATACAAGTTTTATTTTTTGTAATTAGAGCTAATACCTGAGAACGTTTTTTGATATTTTTTCCATATCTTTTTTTTAGAAAAATCCATTGTCTATGATTATCTGGAATAGATGGGGTATAGACAATTAAACATTGTGTAGAAGAAGAATTAATCCATTTGGGTAACATTTCTGTATCATCCTTATAATTTATGAATATTCCTTCTTTTTCTAATTCTGTGGTTAAAGAGGTCCTATATCTATCATAACCAGAAACTTTTTTACCCATAGAATGAAAATATCTTGCTAAGGAACTCATTCCTATTCCACCTATTCCTAAAAAGTAAAAGGCCTCAATTTTATTGAGATTCAATATCATAAAATAATCTGTAAAATTTCGTTGACAATATCGTTCGTTGCTTTAGGTTTTCCTAACTGTAAAATATTTCTGCTCATTTTTTTTTTCCTGTTAGGATCATTCAGGAGTTTTATAGTGGTATCCACTAATTTTTTATCTATTTCTTCATTTTTAATTATCATAGCCGCCTCTTTATCCTCCAATATTTTAGCATTTCTATTTTGATGATCATCTGAAGACCAAGGTAAAGGAATCAATATGTAGGGTTTTCCTATCAAACATATTTCTGATATGGTTAAAGCTCCAGCTCTAGACACAATAATATCTGCTGCAGCATAACAGATCGGAATATTTTCAATAAATTCCATTACAATAAAATTTTTATGATAGGAAAGTGTATGGTTTCTTTTTATTTTATGAATATCCATTCTTCCTACTTGCCAAATAAGTTGGATATCAAAATGTATCAATTTTTTTAACCCATTTATCCAAGCGTTGTTAATACTATTGGATCCCTGACTCCCTCCCATAGATAGAATAATAGGTCTATCCATTTTTAATCCTAAATAGAAACAAGCTTTTTCTCTACTAGGTAATTGTAATATTTCAGATCTTACTGGATTTCCAGTTATTATAGTCTTTTCCTTTGGAAAATATTTTTTCGATTCTTCAAAAGCAATACATACTTTCTTAGCATAAGAAGAGAATATTCTATTGGTAAACCCAGGAAAGGAATTTTGTTCTTGAATAAAAATGGGAATTTTATTTTTTTTTGCAGCATATAAAGTAGGAAAACTAACGTATCCACCTGTTCCAATAACTATATCAGGAGAAAACTTTTTTAAAATTCTCCTTGAGAAAAAGAAGCTATACATTAATTCCATAGATAAAATAAAAAATCCTGATAAAGAAAAAAATTTATCTCTTCCACCTGAAATACAAATCCCTTCAATTTTATATCCAAATTTAGGGATTTCTTGCATTTCCATATTATTTTTAGATCCAATAAATAAAATATTTACTTTTGGAATCTGTTTTTTCAGTTCATCTGCTATAGCTATTCCAGGATAGATATGTCCTCCTGTTCCTCCACTTACAATAATTATTCTAGGTGTAAAAATCTTATTCATTATTAATTTTTTTTCTTTGGTCTATAGGATTATCATATATGATTCTGCTAACACTAAGTATTATTCCAAAACTGAAAAATGTAACCCACATAGAAGTTCCTCCTGCACTAATTAGTGGTAAAGTTTGTCCCGTTACAGGAAATAAACCAACAGCTATTCCCATATTAATGAGTGCTTGATTAATAATAGGCAAACCTACAGAAAGGACCAATAAAGTACAAAAATAATTTGGGACTTTCGTAGCAATTACCATAATTCTAAGCAAAATAAGGATATAAATGAACAGAAGAAGTATCCCTCCAAAAGATCCATATTCTTCTATAACAATAGAATAGATAAAATCTGAAGAAGATTGTGGAAGGAAAGCCTTAAAAACGCTTTTCCCTGGTCCACGACCAAATTTATTGCCTAAAACAATAGCCATTTTAGATTGTTTTATTTGATAACTTTCTTCAGAATCCTTATCCAAAAAATTTTCTATACGATTTTTCCATGTATAAACTCGATTCATTGGTTTTTTTTCTCCCCATTTTATTACTGAGTAAATATATATTCCTGCTGCTACAATTCCCATCAATAAAATTCCTATAACCCCTGTAAAAGGATATCCTCCTATCAAAAGAATAATTAAAACTGAAATAAAAACAATTACAGCCGTAGAACCATTTGCTGGAAATATCAGTCCAAGAATGAAAAAAATAGGAAAAATTAAAGGAAAAAAGGAATGTATAAAGTTCATACGTTCTTTATTTTTGGATGCTAAATATCTAGCACAGTAAATAAAAAGAACTAGTCCAGCAATGTTGGAAGTTTGAAAGGATATATTAAGGATGGGAATATGCAACCAACGAGATGCATTGACCCCATCTAGTTCTTTTTCCTGGATGATTGTAAAAAAAAGCAAAACTAAAATTATAGGAATGGTAAGTATAGACATACGATAAAAATATTTATAGTCTATAAACTGAGTCAAAAAAAGAATGCAAAAACCAACTAGCAAAAAAAGAGCATGCTTGAATAAATAACGGAATACTGTATTTGTCCCTCCATACGTAGTAACTAAATTGGTACTGGCTGAATAGACTGGGAGAAAGGAAAAGATGGATAATAAGGTAATGAAAGCCCATAAATATCTATCTCCTTTTATATATCTATTCAAAAAAATATCTATTTTTCTCATAGAAAAGTTTTCTTACTTCTTGTTTAAATTTATGACCTCTTTCCTTATAATCTTTAAAAAGATTAAAGCTGGAACATGCAGGAGATAACAGAATATTATCTCCATGAATGGATAACAGATAAGCTATACGAACAGCTTGTCTAAGACTTTCTGTTTCCACCATAATATCAATAACATCTTGAAAAAAATTTACAAATTTTTTATTTTCCTTTCCTAAAAAAATTATGGCTTTCACTTTTTCTTTCACCAATGGAAGGAGTTCTTCATAATCATTGCCTTTATCTTGTCCTCCTGCAATCCATATCGTAGGAGCATTCATACTTTTCAATGCATAAAAAACGGAATTCACATTAGTAGCTTTAGAATCATTAATAAATTGTACTCCATTAATATTTAGTACTTTTTCCATACGATGTTCTATAGGGGTCAACTCTAATATAGTAGAAATGATTGATTTTTTTTGAACATTTAATGTCGATGAAACAAGAACTGCAGCCATAACATTGGATAAATTATGATCCCCTTTTAAAGGAATTTTTTCTACATTGAGAATACCTATTTCTTCTTGATTTTTATTCCGAAAAAAAATATGATTCCATTTTATATAAGCACCTACGTGTAACTTCTCTTTTATAGAAAAAGGAATACAATTGGATACAATTGGATATTTTTTAAATTCTTTTCTTATAATGGGATCATCATGATTATAAATAAAAATATCTTCCTTATTTTGATGAGTAGCAATTCTAAATTTAGAAAAAATATACTTTTCAAAGGAATTATTATATCTATTTAAATGATCCCTTGTAATGTTTAATAATACTGCAATATTTGAACGAAATTTGAAGCAATCATCCAGTTGAAAACTGCTAACTTCCAATACATAAACATCTTTTTTTTTATTTAGGACTTCTCGTGAAAAACTACGTCCAATATTTCCTGCAATTCCTACATGGATTCCCTCTTTTTTAAGAATTTTGTAAACTATGTGACTGGTAGTTGTTTTTCCATTACTTCCTGTAATGCTAATAATATAGGAAGTATTCCGATAATTTTTTCCAAATTCTAATTCAGAAACAATGGGAATCCCAAGATAATTAATTTTCTTGATCAATGGATCTTCTCTAGAAATTCCAGGACTCTTTATAACTTTGATAGATTTCTGAATAATTATATTTTCTGTATGTCCCTTTTCCTCAAAAGAAATTCCATTTTCTACTAAAATTTTTTTGTATTTATTGAGAATAACTCCAGAATCAGATACAAATGGTTTAAATCCCATCTTTTTAGACAATAAAGCGGCTCCTACCCCACTTTCTCCTCCACCCAATACAACGATTAAATTTTTTTTCATTATTTATAAGGTTAATAAAATAAATACAATCATAGAAAGTATCATTTGTATGATAAAAAAACGGTAGGCTATCTTACTTTCATGATAACCTAGTTTTTGAAAATGATGATGTAAAGGAGCCATCAGAAAAATCCTTTTTCCTATTCCATATTTTTTTTTATAGAATCTAAAATACAATACTTGTACTATTACAGAAATATTTTCTACAAAAAAAATTCCACCTAGAATAGGAAGAATTAATTCTTTTTTAGTTAGGATGGATATTGTTGCAATTACACTCCCTATAGTTAAACTTCCACTATCTCCCATAAAAATTTCTGCTGGATAAATATTATACCAAAGAAAACCAATTAAAGATCCCAAAAAAGAAAAAGAGAATATTAAGATTTCTTCTATATGAGGAATATAGATAAAATGAAAATGAGAGGAATATGTTTTATTGCTGGAAACTAAGGAGAATAAGGATAAGGTAGCCAAAATTATAGAAGAAATTCCAGCCGTTAAACCATCAATTCCATCGGTTATGTTTGCTCCGTTGGATAGAAATGTAACCATGAAAATAACGATAGGAATAAAAATAATCCATGCATATTTTTTCCATTTTTGATTATACCAACTTAAAATATAGGCATAGTCGAATTCATTATTAGAAACAATAAGAGGAAGAGTCGTATTAAAACGATGTTCTTCCACTTCAGTATTCATTTCAGTGGTGAGGATATTATTGTTATTAAAAGACATGATACTTCCGATAAAAAGTCCTAAGAGGATTTGACCTAATATTTTTCCCAGGATACTAAGCCCATTTTTATTATATTTTATTTTTATGTAATCATCTATAAAACCAATCGATCCAATCCATAATGTAGTTATTATCAAAATAATAACATATAAATTGTTCAATTTTGAAAAAAAAATTGTAGGAATTAAAGTAGAAATTATAATGAGTATTCCTCCCATTGTAGTCGTTCCTTCTTTTTCTTTTTGTCCAGTAATCCCAAGATCTCGTACTCGTTCTCCTATACTTTTTTTTCTTTCATTCCATGCAATCATTTTCTTATTAACAATCAATGATATAATCATTGATAAAAAAAAAGAGATTCCAGATCTTAAAAGAATAGAATTAATACCAGGAATTAAATGCTTAAAAATATGACAAAAGATTATCATAGCCATAGCCATCAATCAATCATTTTCTTAAATTTTTTAAGAACTTTTTAGCAATTTTCATATCGTCAAAAGGATAACGTTTCCCTTGAATTTCTTGATAATTTTCGTGTCCTTTTCCTGCTATAACAATTATATCTTTTCTTTTTGCAATTCGAATAGCGGTTTGAATGGCTAATTTTCGATTAACAATCGTTAAAATATCCTTTTTATTTTTCTTATTGGATATAAACTTTTTCATATCTATTAATATTTTTTCTGGATCTTCTTCCCTAGGATTATCCGATGTAAAAATAGATCTATCACATGTTTCATAAACAATTTTTCCCATTAAGGAACGTTTTTCTTTGTCTCTATTTCCTCCACAACCTATTACGCAAATTAATTTTTCCTCTTTTTTTTTGATTCCTTTAATAGTATTTAAAACTGTCTTTATTCCATCTGGATTATGGGCGTAATCCACAATAATACGAATTCCGGAATTTGAAAAAAATTGTTCACAACGTCCTTTTATAGGTTTGATAGTATTTATTGTTTTCAATATTTCATGTTTGTTTTTGCCCAATAATATAGATGTAGCGTAACTGGCCAATAGATTGTAAACATTAAATTCTCCAATAAAACCTGTAAAAAATGAATGACCATTAATTATCAATCGATTTCCATTGATATTATTTATCAAAATTTTAATCCTAAAATCTGCTTTCTTTTTCAATCCA
This sequence comes from Blattabacterium sp. (Mastotermes darwiniensis) str. MADAR, assembly GCF_000233435.1. Classification (NCBI taxonomy): domain Bacteria; kingdom Pseudomonadati; phylum Bacteroidota; class Flavobacteriia; order Flavobacteriales; family Blattabacteriaceae; genus Blattabacterium; species Blattabacterium sp. (Mastotermes darwiniensis). The sequence goes on from NC_016146.1 coordinate 130,971, forward strand.
TAAAAATAGGTTTTAGCAAAAACATTTTTTATTATTTCATGTGAATTTTTATCGTCTGCATTGATTAATGCAAAGGAATTTTTCTGCAAATAATTTTCAAAAAAAAACCTTTTAACTGATAGATAATTTTCAAAGGATTGATGATAATCTAAATGGTCATGTGTAATATTGGTAAATACTCCTCCTGCAAATAACAATCCTTCAATTCTTTTTTGATGAATTCCATGTGAACTCACTTCCATAAATCCATATTTACATCCTTGTTTCATCGAAATATTTAAATATTTATTAATATCAATGATATTTGGAGTAGTATGTTCAGTAGTAAATTTTTTAGATAAGATTTTAATTCCAATGGTAGAAATAAGAATGGTTTTTTCTCCCATCTTATAAAATAAAGAATGAAGCATGGTAGCCACAGAGGTTTTTCCATTTGTTCCAGTAATTCCTACCAATTTTATTTTCCTTGTAGGATTATCATAAAAATTAGAAGAAATAGTTCCTAAAGCGATTATTGAATCTTGCACAAGTACATAAGTGATAGATTTTTGGATTAAAAAAGGTTTTTTTTCGCAAACTATTGTGTTAGCTCCATTTTGGATAGCCTCTATAATAAATCTATGTCCGTCTGTCCTTGTTCCTTTATGAGCGAAAAAAATCATATTTTTTTTCTTTATCATTTTGGAGCATATCGAAAGCCCTTCTATCCATTTATTAGAAGAAAATCCTATCATTTTTAATACATCTACTTCTCTTAGAATATCTTCTAATAGTTTTTTCATTCTTCTAGTTTAAGAAATATAATTTTATTCTTTATCAATTTATTTCCAGGTTTTAAGGACTGATGAATAATTTTTCCTATTCCTTGATATCGGATATTCCATCCTCTATTTTCCAATAAAGGAATGATCTCTTTTCCAGGAAATGAAATAACATTAGGCATTCTTTTTTGATCCAAAGAATGGTTCAATGAATAATAGTTTTTGGACTCTTTAATTTTTTTGATTAAATCATTATCTACTTTCGTTTGGTCAAGTATTTTTTTTCCTATTATTGGATAAATATACCTAGCTATTTTGTCAAAAACTGGGACTGCTGCTTCTATTCCGTAATATCCTCTTTCTGGTCTTGAAATGATTACAATACAAGAATATTTTGGTTTTTTTGCAGGAAAATACCCTACAAAAGAACTATTGTAAGATAGAGGAGTACTTTTTATCCAATAATCTAACTGTGTAGTTCCAGTTTTTCCTGCATAAGGATATTCTGGATGATAATATTTTTTAGCTGTTCCATTTTTTACGACTCCTTCTAGCATATTTTTAATTTTTTTTAAGGATTCTTTTGAAGCTATAGAAGGATTCATAACAATAGGTTTGGTATACTTTTTAACACTTTTTCCATGAAATTTAATTTCTCTAATGAAAACAGGTTTAATCATTTTTCCTTCGTTAGCAATAGCATTATAAAAAGTGAGAATTTGTAAAGGAGTTAGTTTTAGGTTATATCCGAAAGTCATCCATGGCAACGTAATACTGCTCCAATTTTTTTTTCCAGGTTTTGGGATAAAAGGTCTACTTTCTCCTGGAATATCTATTCCTATTTTTTTATCTAATTTCCATTTAATCAAATGTTCTATGAATTTTTCTGGATGATTTTTGTAATTCTCATAAATAATTTTTGCTATTCCTACATTTGAAGAATTTTCCAATATTTGTTTAGGATTCATTTTTACATATCCTCTGTAATGACTATCGCGTATTATTTTTCCTTTTAATTCCATAACTCCACCTTTTGTATTCACCATCATGTTCGTATCTATTTTTTTATCTTCTAAAGCTGCAAGAATAGCCATTGTTTTAAAAGTAGATCCAGGTTCATTTCCTTCCCATACCGAAAAATTTCTTAAATCTTCATAAGTATTTTTTTTCGTTCTTTCTAGATTAATCATAGCCGTTATTTCTCCACTTCTTACATCCATGAGAACAACACATCCGTGATCTGCATGAGAAATGTATAATTCTTTAAGTAAGGCATGATAAGCAATATCCTGTAAAGATGTATCTATGGTAGAATAAACGTCTTTTCCATCTTCTGGATCAATTACTGAATCCAATGGTTTCCATATTTTAGAGCTAATACGTTGTTCCAATCGTTTGCCATCCCTTCCTTTAAGATATTTACTAAAGGCTCCTTCTAGTCCAGCTTTTCCTCTATGATCATCGTATCCTAATGTTCTTTTTCCTATATTTTCTAGTGTATGGACTCTGCTCGTTTTCTTTTCGACAATAAAACCTCCTCGTATTTGTCCTTTATTAAAAATGGGAAATCTTCGTAATATTTTTAAATGTGGATAATCTAAATTTTTCGCTAATAAAAAATATCTATTTCCCTTTTTTTTTTCGTATTGGAATTTATTATAAAAAAAAGACTTTGGTTTATTAAATAAGGAGGACAAAGAATCACACAAAAAGGAAATATTTTCTCGAAACACTTTTTCCGATATTGATCTAAAATCAATATGAATATCATACCTTATAATGGACATGGCTAAAATACTGCTATCTGAAGCATAAATATTACCACGTTTGGCCTTAATTAAATTGGTTCTAATTGTTTGTCCTATAACAGACTTTTTGTACTTTTCTGAACAATTTTGAATATGGAATAAATTAAAAATAATTAGAGAGGCAATAAAAATGAATAAACAACCAATTAAGTAGGATTTATACAATAAAATATATCTTTTCCGTTTCATTTTCATTATTCTCTTTTTATACTACATCCATTTATTGTTTTTCTTCTTCTACAATCAATTCGTATGGAGGTTCTTCTAAATATTTTAACCCGTTAATATTTACTAATTTATTCAAAACGGAATATTGTTGCTTTTGCAGACATCGACTATGTATATCCACGTATTCAGATTTCAATTCTTTTATTTCTTCTCCAAGATTTGTAATTATTCTAATTTTTCGATCCATCATATGGGAACTTGTTATGCTTATTAAAGATAGTACAGTAACAAAGACAATGAAATTCCAACTACGAGATGCATACTCCTTCACTAAAAACTTTCCTTTCAGTATATCTTTTATATTAGTTTCCATGATTTATAGTTTTTCCGCAATTCTTAATCTAGCACTTCTTGATCTTGGATTTTCTCTAATTTCTTGAGGACTTGGTTTGATTACTTTTTTATGGATAATTTTAAATGGAATTGTATCTATATTGTTTGTTTCTTTAAAAAAAAAACCTCTTTTAAGAAAATATTTGGTAATTCTATCTTCTATTGAATGATATGAAATTACGGAAATCCTACCTCCTGGTAGAATTATTTCAGAAGATTTTAGTAGAAGATCTTTTAAAATATTTATTTCATTATTAACTTCCATTCGGATGGATTGAAAAAGTCTAGCAAAAAATCTTTTTCTTTCCTTAAAAGATGATTTTTTTAGAATAAAAATATTCCTTAAATCGAAGGTTGTTTTAATGGGTTTTTTTAAACGTCTTGCTAATATTTTTTCAGAAATTTTTGCTGCATTTTTGAATTCTCCATATTTGTAAAATACATGAATTAATTCCTTTTTTGAATATTCATTGAGAACATGTAAAGCCGAATAAGTATTTTCTTGGTTCATTCTCATATCCAAAGTACAATTTAATTGATGAGAAAAACCTCTTATAGGGTTATCCATTTGTAAAGAGGATAGTCCTAAATCAGCTAATAAACCTGACACTTTTTTAATATGAAGAACTTTCAATACCTGTTTTAGGTGTATAAAATTTTTGTGAAATAAATGGAATCGTCCATCCTTGATGAGATTATTTTTTATGGATTCTTTATCTTGATCCAAAGCTATTAAAGTAGCTCCTTTATCTAATCTTTTTAAAATTTCATAAGAATGTCCTCCACCACCAAATGTAACGTCGATATAAATTCCATTTCTATCTGTAACAAGATTATCTATACTTTCTTTTATTAGAACTGGTTTATGATAAGGTTTTAAATTCATTTTTTAGGTTTTTCTTTTCCTATGAAGACTAAATTATGCTTTATACTCATATGTTGCACATATGAATCTGTGAAATTTTTATTTAATTTTTATAAAAAAAATTTTTTAATGAAATTCTCTTTAATCAAGACGGATAGATTTTCTAAAGCAAGAGCAGGTATAATAGAAACAGATCATGGAAAAATAGAAACTCCTATTTTTATGCCAGTAGCTTCAAAAGGAAGTGTAAAATCCATACCAAAACATGAACTATACGATATAGGATCAAAGATTATTCTCGGGAATACTTATCATTTGTATTTTCGTCCTGGAATTGAAGTATTACATCATGCAGGAGGAATTCACTCCTTCATGAATTGGAAGGAATCCATATTAACAGATAGTGGAGGTTTTCAAGTTTATTCTATGAGAAAATCGAATAAAAAAACCGAAGATGGTGTAATATTTAAATCTTTTATTAATGGTTCTTCCCATTTTTTTTCTCCTGAAAAATCTATGGAAATCCAACGTTTTATAGGTGGGGATATGATTATGGCTTTTGATGATTTTCCGCCTTATCCATGTAGTTATAAAGAAGCAAAAGATTCTCTAAAAATAACACATTTTTGGTTAAAAAGATGTTGTTCTTACTTAAAAAGTCATCCAGAAAAGTATAATTACAAACAAAGTTTTTTTCCCATTGTTCAAGGAAGTATTTATACCGATCTAAGAAGATATTCTGCGGAAGAGATATCCTTATTGGAAACTGAAGGCAATGCTATAGGAGGTTTAAGCTTAGGAGAGGATAAAGAAAAAACACAGTATATTACCGATATAGTTACCGATATTTTACCTAAAGATAAACCTAGATATTTAATGGGGGTAGGAAATCCTGTAGATATTTTAGAGGGAATATCTCTTGGGATAGACATGTTTGATTGTGTGATTCCTACAAGAAATGGACGTCATGGAACCTTATTCACCTGGAAAGGGGTTCTGAATATCAAAAATAAAAAGTGGGAAAAAGATTTTTCCTGTTTGGATGAATTAGGAAATTCTTATGTAGATAAAAACTACAGCAAATCTTATGTAAGACATCTTTTTTCTTCAAAAGAATATTTGGCCAAACAAATTGCTTCCATACACAACCTTTCTTTTTATTTTAATCTAATAAAAGTAGCTAGGAATCATCTGATGAAAAATACCTTTTATTCTTGGAAAAAATCTACAATTCCTTTATTACAAGAACGTTTATAAAATGAAAATACTTGATCGTTATATTATTCGAAATATTCTTGTTTACTTTCTATTCATTACCATTTCCTTACAAATACTATCTGTTGTAATAGATATTTCTCAACGTATGCACAGGTTGGAAAATAATCAAGGATCAATCAAGGAGGCTTTAATCCTTTATTATCCATTTTGGTCTATATGGTTGGCCAATACTTTTTCCCCAATTTCCGTTTTTTTTTCCATTATTTTTTTTACATCTAGATTAACTAAAAATTCAGAGATGAACGCTATTTTATGCAGCGGAATTAGTTTTAAGAGAATAACTATTCCTTATTTAATTTCAGCTTTCATTATAGGGTTTCTTTCTTTAATCATCAATTTCTATTTTTTGCCTATAGCTAATAAAATGAAAAATAAATTTCATTATCAATATTTATTGAGTTCAATAAAAAAGAATAAATACGAAAACAATAAGTCCATAAGTTCTAAAATTTCAAAGAATGAATATTTATTCATAAGAAATTTTTCTATGAAAGAAAATATAGGACACGAATGTGTCTATCAAAAATTTGATGGAAAAGAATTAGTATATCTTCTAAAGGCTAAAAATATTCATTGGGTAAAAAAAAATCGCATATATATCTTACAGAATTATATGGAAACCTATATAAGAAAAAATGGAAAAGATCTATTTATTAAAGGTTTTTCTATAAAGAAAAATTTTTACATGACACCGGAAGAACTTTTCCCGGAAGAATATATAGCAGAAAACATGACCATTTCAAAACTGAAAAAATTTATAGATGTAGAAAGAAAGATAGGAAACCGTAACATAAATACGTATTTAAATGAATATTATCAAAGGATTAGTTTTCCTTTTTCTACTTTTATATTTTCTATTCTAGGATTATCGATGTCCTCAAGAAGGAGTAAAAAAAAAGGTGGAATAGGGGAAAATATCCTTATCGGATTAATATTGGCTTTTTTATATATTTTTTTCATAGAAATATCTAAAGTATACTCTACAAAAGATTATATTCCTTCTTATTTATCTTTTTGGATGCCAAATATAATTATTGGAATGATCACATTTTTTATTTATTGGAATAGAAGTAAACATTAATTTAATCAATTCATTTCAAATCCTGCTATGTATACTTGACCATTTTGTTTAATGGATTTTATAGTTACATCTCCTGAGTGATTTTTTAATACACGATCTACATCCTTAGAATTTCTCATTTTTTCTCCATTAATGGATAAAATAATGTCTCCTTCTTCCATTCCTATAGCACTCAAACGACCTGTTCTTATTTCTGTTATTCTTATCCCATAATCAATTCCAAAATCTTTTTTATACTCTTTTCCAAGAGTTTCAAAGGATGCTCCTAGTAACTCCGATGGAGTTATTTCCTCTTTCCTTCTGATTCTTGTTCTTCCTTGTGAATCTTTTAGAATTACGTTAAAGGTTTTTATTTCTCCGTTACGTATAAGATTCACTTTTACTTTATCTCCTGGATGTCTTGTACCAACAATGAAAGATAAATCCGCAACATTTTGAATCGATTTTCCGTCTATGCTTTTAATAATATCTCCTTTTTTAATACCAGCATCATAGGCTCCACTTCCTTCCAATACCTCTCCAATTAAAAAACCCTGTTGTGGTTTTATATTTTGATGATTTTCCTTATTATAAGCTTTCAAATATTCAGATTTGGAAAGATCCATTCCTCTAACTCCTAAATACGCACGTTGTACGCTTCCATACTTTTTGATATCCCGTATTACTTTTCCCACTAGATTTGAAGGAGCAGCAAAACTATATCCTATAAAATTTCCTGAATTGGAAGAAATAGCTGTATTAATTCCAATTAATTCTCCATTTGTATTGACTAAAGCTCCTCCACTGTTTCCAGGATTAACAGCGGCATCTGTTTGAAAAAAAGATTCTATAGCTGCTTGTGTTTCTCCTCTTAAAATTCCTAAACTTCTATTTTTAGCACTTATGATTCCTGCGGTAACAGTAGAATTTAAATCAAAAGGATTTCCTATCGCTAAAACCCATTCTCCTACTTTCACTTTATTAGAATCCGAAAAATAAATGAAAGGTAAATTTTTTTCATTTATTTTTAACAAGGCTATATCTGTACTTGGATCTGTTCCAATAAGTTTGGCTCTATAAGTTCTTTGATCACTAAGAGTAACTTCTATTTTATCAGCCTCTCTAATAACATGATTATTGGTAACAATATATCCATCAGGAGATATTATGACTCCAGATCCATGAAGTCCTGGTAAATCATTTCTTTGAGGTATTTTTCCTCTTTCTCCAAAATCATCAGGGAAACCGAAAAAAAAGTCAAATGGATCAAAATGCAATTTATTACTATATTTTTTAGAATAATTTTTTACATTAACAACCGTATGTATTGTCTTTTCTACTACTCTTGTAAAATCAGGCAATCCAGAAGAACTAATCAATGAAGATGGATTAGAGGAGTTTCTTTTTTCGAACGAAGATCCATAATATGGAAAAATGGTTGGTTCTTCTTTAGTATATTTTTTGTATGCAGCAATAGTCATTATTGAACTCATAATACTGCTAATAACAATAGAAACCACTATTTTCTTCATGTTTATTGATTTATTTCCTTTATCTTTTATCTTTATTGTCCATTTACCACAAATATAGAGATTAATAGTAAATTCATAATATAGTATAGTAAAGTAAAAAGATAAAGGTTAAATTTTTTTATGAAAATCTATTTCTTTAAGTATCAAGGAACGGGAAATGATTTCATTATGCTAGATATTCGGAAAAAAAAAATTCCGGAAGAGGATCCTTCTTTTTTTCCAAAACTATGTAATAGGAATTTTGGAATTGGAGCAGATGGTATTATTTTAATTAAAAACGATTGTAAAAGTGATTTTTATATGAAGTATTATAATTCTAATGGAAAGGAAAGTACAATGTGTGGAAATGGAGGACGTTGTGCTGTTTCTTTTTCCAAAAAGTTAGGAATCACAAAAAAAAATAAGATTTTTTTTAGAGCTATAGATGGAAATCATTATGGAATAATACAGGATAAGGAGATGATATCCATAAATCTAATAGATATAGAAGTCGATACAATAAAAATTCATCAAAAATATGTTTTTTTAAATACTGGATCGCCACATCATGTCATTTTTGTGAAAAACATAAAAAAAATAGATGTTTATAAAAAAGGGAGAAAAATTAGATTTCATAGAGGAGTAAATGTTAATTTTGTCGAAGTCCTTGGAAAGAATACGCTAAAAGTACGTACTTATGAGAGAGGTGTAGAAAATGAAACTTTATCCTGTGGAACAGGAGTTACGGCTTCTGTTATTGCGGCATATGAAACTGGAGCACTTTCTTTCAATAATGGAATTTTTTTAGTATACACTTTAGGAGGAAAGTTATGGGTTTCCTTTCAAAAAATACAAAATAGATACGAAAATATTTATTTAACTGGATCTGTTAAGTTTATATTTGAGGGATGGATCAATATATAAAATAGATGAAAAATAAAAATTTTTATTCAATAAGTGGGAAATCCATAAAATTTATTGAAAAATATTTAAATAGTTTTTCCCCAACTGGATACGAAAGTGAAGGACAAAAAATATGGAAAACTTACATAGGTCCTTATGTAGAAGAAATACAAACAGATTTGTATGGAACTGTTGTAGGAATCATTAATCCTAATAATTCTTCATACAAATTAATTATTGAAGCTCATGCAGATGAAATTTCTTGGTATGTGAATTATATAACGGAAGATGGAATAATATATGTTTCTCGTAATGGAGGATCCGATTATCAAATAGCTCCATCTAAACGAGTAGTTATACATACAGAAAAAGGCTTGGTGCATGGATTATTTGGTTGGCCAGCTATTCATACAAGAAGAAAACATTCAGAAGAAAAAAAACCTAATATAAATAATATTTTTGTGGATATTGGAGCATTGGACAGAAAAGAAGTAGAGAAAATGGGAGTTCATATAGGTTGTATGATCACCTATCCTGATGAGTTTTTTATCATGAATCAGAATTATTTTGTTGGTAGATCTTTGGATAATAAAATAGGGGGATTTATAATTGCAGAAGTAGCAAAAATGATAATAGAGCATGAAATTGATTTACAATTTGGATTGTATGTGGTTAATTCTGTTCAAGAAGAAGTAGGATTGAAAGGGGCTAAAATGATCTCAAAATCTATAAAACCTCATATGGCTATTGTTACTGATGTGACACATGATACTTCCACTCCGATGATTGATAAAAAAATACATGGAGATATTAAATGTGGATTAGGACCTGTGATTGGATATGCTCCTTCGATACAAAAGAATCTTAGAGAATTTATTATTAATACTGCTAATCAAAAAAAAATTTCTTTTCAACGTTTGGTTTCATCCATGTATACTGGAACAGATACGGATGCATTTGCTTATTCCAATAAGGGAGTAACCTCATCTTTAATTTCAATTCCTCTTAGATATATGCATACTACAGTAGAAATGGTTCATAAAAAAGATATAGAAAACACTATACAATTAATTTTTGAAACCTTAAAAGGAATTAATTCCTACAAAGAAAAATTTTTCATCGATTGAATCTAAAATGGATAATGTCTCCATCTCTAATAAGGTATTCTCTTCCTACCAAAAACATTCTTCCTGCTCTTTTTGCTTTTTCTTTGGATCTATATTTAATAAAGTCCTTGTAATGAATGACTTCAGCACAAATAAATCCTTTTTTTAAATCTGTATGTATGATAGAAGAAGCTTGATAAGCAGTCCAATGATTTGGAATAGCCCAAGCACGTATTTCTTTTTTTCCTATTGTAAAAAAGCTTTGTAATTTTAACAACTTATATGCTTCTTGGATCACCTTATCAATTATTGAAATCCCATTTTTTTTCTGGGACGTAGATTCTTTTTTCAAGGAGACAACAACTAAATTGGATTTTTCCTTTCCTACCATTTTTTTTATTTCTTTTAAATAATTATCCTTCTTATCGCATACATCTATATTGCATACATAAAGAATAGGTTTAATGGTTAATAAATGTAAATCCTCTATGTACTTTTTTTCCTCCTTTTTAAATGGAAACATTCTAATATTTTTTCCTTCTTTTAGAAAAGAAAAAATTTTTTGTAGTAGAGTGTTTTCTCTAATAGAGTTCTTATACTTTTTATTTTTTTCTAGTCTTTTTTCTATAGTCTCTAGATCTTTTAATTGTAATTCTATATCTATAATTTCTTTATCTCTAATAGGATTTATGGATCCTTCTACATGAAGGACTCTCATATCCCTAAAAAAACGAATCATATGAATAATAGCATTTGTTTCACGAATATGAGATAGAAATTTATTTCCTAATCCTTCTCCTTTATGTGATCCTTTAATTAATCCAGCGATATCTATAATTTTTATTGTTGATGGAACTATTTTCATTGGATTAATAAATATTCTTAGTTCATCTAATCTTGAATCTGGAACTTTCGTTACTCCATAATTAGGTTCTTTGGTACAAAAAGGAAAGTTTTCTGATAAAGCTTTAGAATTAGAAATTAGGTTAAAAAGTGTTGATTTTCCTATATTTGGAAGACCAATAATTCCACATTTCATTGGATTATTTTGATTAAAATTTAACCTTTTTTAAATTTACAATTTTTTGTTTGATATGAAAAATGAAAAAAAAGAAATGCTTTTTTGGGAACATATTGAGGAGCTCAGAAAACATATGATTCATAGTTTATGTGCAATTATAATTGCTATGATTATTTTAATGAATAATCAATATGTTTTATTTGATTATATTCTTTTTGGTCCAGCAAAAACGGATTTCATCACTTACCGTATATTAAAAAACATTTTTTTTGATGGGCATTATGATACAATTCCTTTTTTTTCCAAAAATTTGGAAATTCAAAATAGACAAATATTTGGACAATTCAATATGTATGTATGGACCTGTTTGATTGGAGGAGTTATTTTATCTTTTCCTTATGTATTCTATGAATTTTGGAAATTTATAAAACCTGCTCTTTCTGATGAGGAAAGAAAATATTCTCGAGGAATTATTTTCATGGTTACGTTTTTATTTGTATTAGGGATTTTTTTTGGTTATTTTGTATTATGTCCTTTTTTAATAAATTTTGGTTATACTTTTAGGATTAGTTCTTTTCCAAAAAATATATTTGATTTATCGGATTATATATCTTTGATGATGAATTCTATGTTATCCATGGGTTTCACTTTTTTATTTCCCCTTTTTATATACTTTCTTACTAAAATAGGATTAATATCCTATACCTTTCTCAAAGAATATAGAAAACATGCTTTTTTGATCATATTAATCATTGCTTCAGCAATTACTCCTGGCGATATATTAAGTACAATAATAGTTTTAATTCCTCTACTGATTCTTTATCAATTAAGTCTTTATATCTCTAGAAAATCATAGAGGTTTTATTTTTTTATTGTTATTTCCACCCGTCTTCCTTTCTTTTTTCCTAATCCTCTAACTTCCATTCTAGAAGGATCTACTCCTTTGGAAACCAAAATTTTAAATACATAATTCGCTCTTTTTAGAGATAATACTTTGTTATAAGAACTTTTTCCATAAGAATCTGTGTATCCATTTATATAAAATTTATCATTAGGAAGTTTTTTCATCATGATTTCATAAATTTCATCAATGATGACTAATGAACTAGGAGATAATGTAAATTTTCCAAAATTAAATAAAATAGGTTTAAAAACTATTTGATCAGGACATCCATTATTTTCTTTACTTCCATATTTTTTTGGACATAAATCCTCGGAATCTGGAATATTGTCGGAATCCGTATCAGGACATCCTTTAAATTTTTTTAATCCAAATTTATCAGGACAGGAATCCTCTTTATCTAAAATACCATCGTTGTCTAAATCCTCTTTTTTAGAAATTTCTGTTTCTAAAGGTTTTTTTTCTTCTTCAGGAAAATAAGAATTTTCTTTATCTTGTATTTCCACTGTTTGGTTTTCATCATTATCAGAAAGATAATTTTCTCCGAAACGAAATGCTAAACCTATGGTATTTTTCCAAAAATTTGCTTTTTCAGTTAAAAAATAAGGAGAAGGAACAACCTGATTGTAGGTGCTTTGTAAATTTAGCCCTAAATTAGATACGATCCAAAAATTCATTCCAAATCCTCCATCCAATAGAAAAAAATTTTTTCTATTCAACTTATAATATTTGGAATCGGAAACTGTTAATGTTTTATTGCTATAATCAAATTGATGATAACCACCTCCTAATCTCATATAAGGATCCAACCAGTATTTAGGGAAAAAATGAAAATTAATTCCAGGACCAAGTTTTAAAAAAAAACTTTCTTTGATTTTCCATCTCTCATTGTCAACCATTCCCAACGTACCTTCCAAATATAAACCAATGTTTGGATTGATATTATGCCCCAATTCTATATTGGGAACAAGAGAATTTACGTTATGGTTTTTTTTCTGTAAAAAACATTTAAAAGGATTATCCATTGGATAATAGTTCATATCATTATATCCTATTCGAATGTACCATTTTTTTTGGTCATATTGAGCGAATACAAATGAAAATAAAGAAAATAAAGCAATAATAAAGAAATTAACTTTTTTCATATTTTTCATAAAAATTTCTTTGAATATCAACAAATATATGATTTTAAAAATTTTAAATTAAAAATTATTAAACTTTTCTTCCCGAAGAAGATCTCTCTTACGAATAAATTCACGCTTATCATATATTTTTTTACCTTTTGACAAAAAAATTTGTACTTTAGCATATCCTTTATCGTTAAAAAATAATTTAGTAGGAATAATAGTAAATCCAGGCTCCTTCAATTTTTTTTCTATTCTCATTAATTCTTTTTTAGTTAATAATAGTTTTCTTTCTCTTTTACTTTTATGATTAATTCCTAATTGATATTCAGCTATGTACATGTTAATGGAATACAATTCTCCATTTTTTATTTGACAAAAACTTTCCGTTATATTAGCTCGGTTTTGTCTTATAGATTTTACTTCAGTTCCAAGTAGCTGAATCCCAGCTATATATTCTTCTAAAAACTGGTATTGAAATCTTGCTTTTTTGTTGATAATACTCATATACTCATAATTAATTGTTACTTTTGTGCAAAAATAAAATTTTATAAATTTTAATATGAATGTACGTGTACGTTATTTAAAGAACTTATGTACTCAAGTAAGAAGAGATATATTACGTATGGTAAACAACGCAAATTCTGGACATCCTGGTGGATCCTTAGGATGTACAGAATTCTTTGTAGCTTTATATCAGGAAATAATGCATTACGATCCAAAAAAATTTTCTATGGATGGTCAATATGAAGATCTTTTTTTTCTATCCAATGGACACATTTCTCCTGTTTATTACAGTATATTAGCTCGTTCTGGTTTTTTTCCTATAGAAGAATTATCTACTTTTAGAAAATTGAATTCTCGTTTACAAGGACATCCTTCTGTCCATGGATCCCTTCCAGGAATACGAATTTCTTCAGGATCCTTAGGTCAAGGAATGTCTGTAGCAATTGGTGCTGCTCTATCCAAAAAACTTAGTGGAGAAGATTATAGTCTTATTTACAGTTTACATGGAGATGGGGAACTGAACGAAGGACAAATATGGGAATCTGTTTTATATGCGGGATCAAAAAATATAGATAATTATATAGCTACTGTAGATTATAATGGACAACAAATAGATGGAACTACTGATGAAGTTTTACCTCTCGGTAATATGAAAAAAAAATTCCAATCTTTTGATTGGAAAGTATTGGAAGAATTAGAAGGAAATAATATTGAGAAGGTTATTAATATTTTAAAAAAAGCAAAAAGTGAGACTGGAAAAGGACAACCTGTTTTAATTATCTTATATACCAAAATGGGATACGGGGTCGATTTTATGGTAGGAAGTAATGTATGGCATGGAAAATCTCCTAATGAAGAAGAATTAAAAGAAGCGTTATCTCAACTTACTGTTCCTCCTAAAATTTTAGGAGATTATCCAATAAAAAAATAATTATGATGAAAATATATGAGAATAAAGGATTGAAAGAAACAAGAGCTGGATTTGGAAATGCTTTGACGTTCCTAGGTAGGACAAACAATAAAGTTGTTGCCCTATGTGCTGATCTTACCAATTCTCTATTTATGAATCGATTTTCTAAAGAATTTCCTGAACGATTCTTCCAAATTGGAATCGCAGAGGCAAATATGATTGGAATAGCTGCTGGACTTAGCATTGGTAAATATATTCCTTTTGCTGGTACATTTGCCAATTTTGCAACATCTCGTGTCTATGATCAGATACGTCAATCCATTGCTTATTCTTATAAAAATGTAAAAATATGCGCTTCTCACTCAGGATTAACTATTGGAGAAGACGGAGCTACACATCAAAGTCTGGAAGATATCGGAATGATGAAAATGCTACCTGGAATGACCGTAATTAATACTTGTGATTACAATCAAACTTATGCAGCTACTATAGCTATAGCCAATCATTTAGGTCCGGTATATTTACGATTCGGAAGACCTCCTGTAGCTAATTTTACGGATGAAAATCAAATATTCGAAATAGGAAAGGCTATTCTTCTAACAGAAGGCCAAGATATTACTATTGTTAGTACTGGTCATTTAGTCTGGGAATCTTTAGAAGCCGCTAGAATATTGTATGAACAAGAAGGAATTTCCTGTGAGGTTATTAATGTTCATACCATCAAACCATTAGATGAAAGAACCATTTTAAATTCCATTGAGAAAACCAAATGTATTGTAACCGCAGAAGAACATAATTATTGGGGAGGTTTAGGAGAGAGCATAGCCAGAATTATTACTACTAAAAAAAGATTCTCCGTTCATCAAAGTTTGGTAGCTGTAAACGATACTTTTGGAGAAAGTGGAAAACCGATGGAGTTGTTAAAAAAATATCGAATTGATCGCAATTCCATTGTGAATCATGTAAAAATTTTACTTGAAGAAAAAAGAAATCAATAAAATTGAAGATAAAAAATATACAAAAATTAGTTCATAATTGGATTGAACATCATGGAATACGTTATTTTGATGTATTAACCAACACTATTCTTTTATCTGAAGAAGTAGGTGAAGTTTCTAGAATTATTGCTAGAAATTATGGAGAACAATCCAAAAAGAAAAATTGTAAGAAAATAGAAGATCTTGGAGAAGAATTATCCGATGTTTTGTTTGTATTAATTTGTTTGGCTAATCAAACTGGAATTAATTTGGAAAAATCTTTCAATAAAAAATTAAAAAAGAAGGAAACAAGAGATCATGAAAGACATCATGAAAATGAAAAATTAAAATAATATGTCTTCTTACATAAAGATTTATAAAAAAAGGAAAACTTTATACGGTTCTATATCTATAACAGGATCTAAAAGTATATCCAACCGTCTTTTAATTTTAAAAGCTATTTATACAGAAGATATTCACATCGATAATAATATTTCTAATTGTGAGGATACAAAAGTTTTAAAAAAAAGTTTGAATAGTTCTTCTAACCTATTGGATATTCATCATGCAGGAACTGCTATGCGTTTTTTAACTTCCTATTTCTCTATACAAGAAGGAAAAGAAGTAGTATTGACAGGGTCAAATAGAATGAAAGAAAGGCCTATTTACGTTCTTGTAGAGGCTTTAAAAAAGTTAGGGGCGGAAATTACCTATTTAGAAAAAGTTGGATATCCACCAATAAAAATTATTGGAAAAAAAATTTTAGGAGGGAAAATAGATGTCAATGCTAAAATTAGTAGCCAGTATATTAGTTCTTTAATGTTAATAGCTAGCAAATTTAAGATGGGTCTAAAGATATTTTTAAAAGAAAATATAACATCTATTCCCTATATAAAAATGACTTTTAATTTATTGACCTTAGCAGGTATAACAGCTACTTGGAAAGAAAAAGTCATTCATATTCATCCAGGAAAAGAGAAGGGAAAAAAATATTTTTCTATAGAATCGGATTGGAGTTCTGCCTCTTACTACTATTCAATGGCTACCATTTCAAAAAAAAGCCATATAATTTTAAAATCTTATAATAATGAAAGTTTGCAAGGAGATAAAGAAGTTACTTCCATATATGAAAAATATTTTGGAATATCCACAATTTTTGATAGAAGAAAAATCATATTGAATAAAAAGTTTCATTTTATTCCACCTAAATTCGTTAGTTTAGATTTAAATAAAACTCCAGATCTTGCGCAAACTATTGTTGTCACTTGTGCTGTTCTTGGAATAAAGTGTTGTTTAAAAGGGTTAGAAACATTAAAGATTAAAGAAACAGATCGTTTGCAAGCTTTAAGGAATGAATTATTCAAATTCGGGATAAAAATAAAAATTACAAGTTCTTGTTTAGAAATAATCGATTTTATTCCAAAAAAAATCGATTCCTCCATAAGAATAAAAACTTATCAAGATCACAGAATGGCTATGGCTTTTTCTCCATTTGGTTTATATTATTCTCTACAAATAGAGAATCCAAAAGTTGTAGAAAAGTCATATCCAAATTTTTGGATAGACTTGCAATATTTAGGTTTTTTAATAAATTTTTATGAAGAATAAAGAATTCTCCTTGCCGTAATAAATCTATTATTCCAATATTTTTGATACAATCTGGATATGATTACTCCATTGGATGTAGAGGAATGAATAAAGAATATGTTATTAGGATTGACTTTAACGACCATACCGACATGATTTATTTTTTTTCTAGATATTCCTGTAGCAAAAAATAATAGATCTCCTTTTTCTATATGTTTTTTTGAGACAAAAGAACCTTTTTTTGCTTGATGGGAAGATATACGTGGTAACAAAATCTTATAAGAAGCAAAGACTTTCTTGATAAAAGCGGAACAATCTATTCCATCTTTATTATTTCCACCATATCTATACGGAGTAGATATATAATCTTTGGCTTCTTCAATAAGAAAATCTGTTGGCCTTTTATTAAGAAAAAAAAGTTTTTTATTGATTGGAAAATAGTTTTTATTGTAGTATAGATCGTCATATGAAATAGGAGTAGTATTTTTCCTATTTTTTCTAAAATAAATTCTTTCATATTTATAAATCATATCTCCATATGATAATGGAATAGAGAAAAAATGAGAATAAAAAACAAAAAATAAGATAATTTTAGAATTTATGATCGGAATAATTTTTATTTTTTTTTTTGAAAAAGAAATACCAATTATAGGATCAAATGTAAGTAAAATACTTGTATTAAATACAAAAAAAATTAAATTTGTATTCTATTTTAAGGCCCATTCGTCTATTGGTAAGGACGTCAGGTTTTCATCCTGGAAAGAGGGGTTCGATTCCCCTATGGGCTATTAATGTATTTTTTTATGGCCAATCATTCCTCATCTTTAAAGAGAATTAGACAAAGTAATATTAGACGTTTGCGTAATAAATATGTATATAAAAGTACAAGAACAGCTATTAAGCAATTAATAAATGGAAAAAAAAATAAGGATAAGTATTCTAAGGTCATTTCTATGATAGATAAATTAGCTAAAAAAAATATTATACATATGAATAAAGCAGCAAGATTAAAAAATAGATTAATCAAAAGATTATGGAGAACCTAATTTTAGTTGTCCTAAAATAGGTTTTTTGTTTTAGGGAATTGAAATTTTCATTTTTGTATTATAAAATGGGACCTAAAAAAAAAATAAGTAAAATGAAAATAAGTTCCTATTCTCCGATAGGAATATTTGATTCCGGAATCGGAGGACTTCTTATCGCTAAAGAAATTAAAACCCATATGCCTAATGAATGTATTATTTATTTTGGAGACACAAAAAACATGCCTTATGGAGATAAATCTAAAGAATTTATTAGAAATCATTCCATAAAAATTGCTTCTTTTCTTTATAAAAAAAAATGTAAAGCTATAGTAATAGCTTGTAATTCTATAACTTCTAATGCTTTAGATTTGATTCAAAAAGAATTTTATAAAAAAATATTAATATTTAATGTTATAGATCCAATAGTAAAAAATAAAATATTTCTTTCTTCCAAAAAAATAGGAATAATAGCTACACCTGCTACTATACGTTCCAATTTTTATCAAAAAAAAATAAAAAAATATTTTCCTCATTTAGAGATTATTCAAATATCTACAGCTTTATTAGCTGTAATCATTGAAAATGGATTTGAAAAAAAAAAGATAAATTCCATAATCGAATACTATTTGAATCATTTTCAATCAATAGATACGCTATTATTAGCTTGCACTCACTATTTATTCCTAAAAAATAAAATCGATAATTTTTATCATGGAAAAGTTCGTTTAATAAATATACCAAAAATCGTGGTTCAAGAAATAAAAAATAAATTATTAGAAAATAATTTATTGTGTCTTCATCCAAAATGGAATAACCCTACAGTTTTTTATACTACATCTAATTCTATTTCTCCGTTTTTTAACGAACAGGTTAGAATTCTTTTTGGGGAAAAAATTTTATTTAAAAAATATTTTTTTAACTTATTCTAATTTTTACAGAACTTATTCTATCAAGTAATTTTTCTTTATATATTTCCCAATCTAAAATAGGAGTCTTCGCTACTCCAGAATCCATTGCGGCTTTAGCTACAGCAGTGGATACACGAGTAATTAACCGATTATCAAAAGGTTTGGGTATAATGTATTCTTTTCCAAAAGAAATATGTTTTTGATTATAAACAATGTTTATCTGTTCTGGGACAGGTTCTTTTGCTAAAGTTGCTATAGCATGAACAGCTGCTAATTTCATTTCATCGTTGATAATACTTGCATGAACATCCAATGCCCCTCTAAAAATATAAGGAAATCCTAATACATTATTAACTTGATTAGGATAATCACTTCTTCCAGTAGCTATAATAACGTCCGGACGGACTTTTACAGCTAAGTTATAATCTATTTCAGGATCCGGATTGGCCATAGCAAACACAATGGGATTCTTGGACATACTTCTTAACATATCTGGAGTTAATATTCCACCTATGGATAATCCTATAAAAACATCCGAATCTTTAATTGATTCTTCTAAATTTTGAATAAAAGATGTGTTTATTGCAAATTCTTTCTTTTCTTTATTTAAATCTTTTCTTGAAACATGTAATAAACCCTTACTATCAAACATAATTATATTTTCAGGTTTCACTCCAAGTTTTTTATAAGTTCTTGCACAGGAAATAGCAGCAGCTCCAGCTCCATTAATCACCATTTTTATATTATGTATTTTTTTTCCAACATAGGTTATAGCATTCAGCAATGCTGCTCCTGAAATAATAGCAGTTCCATGTTGGTCATCATGCATTACTGGAATATTCAATTCTTTTTTAAGTCTTCGTTCTATTTCAAAAGCTTCTGGAGCTTTTATATCTTCTAAATTTATTCCTCCAAAAGTTGGAGCAATAGATTTTACCACATCTATGAACTTGCTAGGATCAGATTCATCAATTTCTATATCGAATACATCAATTCCAGAGAATACTTTAAACAGAAGAGCCTTTCCTTCCATGACAGGTTTAGATGCCAAAGCTCCAATATCTCCAAGACCTAACACAGCTGTTCCATTAGTAATAACAGCTACAAGATTCCCCTTAGATGTATATTTATATACTTTTCTAGAAAAACGAGCTATTTCTTTGCAAGGTTCTGCTACTCCTGGAGAATATGCAAGAGATAAATCCCTTTGACTACTGTATTTTTTTGTTGGAGATATTTGTATTTTTCCAGAAGGAAATTGACTATGATAATTTAGAGATTCTTCACGAAGACTGTTGATGTTTTTTCTCATTCTACTAAAAAATATTAAATATACAGATAAAAAAACATTAGTATTCCCAAAATAAATCCTTCTCAAAAAAATATCTTTTTCTATCAGATTCCCATCTAATTATAAGTTTATAATATCCTCTTTTTAAAAAAGATTTAGGAATAAATAATACTTTTTTGGAATCTTTCCAAATATTAAAAGACTGTCTCACATCTAAATCCTTGGACGAAGATCGTAATAAAGTAAAAAAACCATGGATATTATCCAAAATTTTTGGAAATGTAATTCTAATTCCAGAAGATAAAAGAACTATTTGAATTTTATTAGGAAGTTTTGATACATTTTTTTTCTCATTTATAATTTCTTGATATCTCATTTCTTCTTCATAATACCTATCGGATACAAGTTCACTTTCCACATGAGGAAAAAAAAACGCGATATAAATAATGAAAATTATAAAAAGAACCAAAGATAAAACTATCCCTTTTTCCCATATAAATTTAATTTTCATAATAGTTAATTATTCCAATTCATGATTTTTTTTCCTTGAGGATCCTTGTGGTTAATAGGTTTTTTTAATTTTGTATTGATAAAATAAACATAACTGGATATTTTCTGAATATCATTCCCTTTAATTTCTCCTGATTGACCAAAAGCACGCATAGTAGGATTATTCTTACTCCCATACCAGATAATAGAAAATATATTTTTAAATAAATCTTTTTCCATTATGTTGATCCAATAATCATCCGTTAAGTTAGGACCTATATTTCCACTTCCATCAGATTTATGACAAGTGGCACAATTTTCTTCAAAAAGAGTCTTTCCACTATCAACAAATTTTGCATTAAAAGAAGAATTTTCTATAGTTACTTGTGGCATACTTTTCTCAAACCTTTCTATTTCTTTTAACTGATTTTTATAAGATATTTCATACTCCTTATAAGGATTAGAAAAATCTATTAGTAAATAAGAAAAAAAATAAATGAAGGAAAAAACAATTGTAATAGAAAAAAGATGCATCCACCACATCGGTAATTTATTATCTAATTCTAGAATTCCATCAAATCCATGATCTATTTTTTTTACCCCTTGATTTATTTTTTTAGGATCATGAAATAGAAATTTATAGATTCTATAAAAATAATTTCCTTCATTCTCTTCAATAATTTTACGTCTTTCTTCCTCTGTAAGAAATTTTAATTTTTTTCGGTATATTAAATTATCAATGGAATCTAAAATAAACAACAATATAATAATAACAATAAAAAAGGATATAGTGACTGGATGAACTATGTACGAACTATTATCGATACCAAACAAAACATAGAACATGAATATTAGAACTGATAAAATAGAAGGAATCATAATAAAGGAAGAAATTTTTGATCTCATATTTTATTTTTTTTCTTTTCCTTCTAAAGGAAGAATACTTATTTTTTTATAATACTTTTTAGATTTTGAACAAACAACAAATAAAATGAAAAAAAAAGAGAAAAGAAAAAGAACTAACATAATGGATTGAAATATCCCTATATATTTTTCCGTTGTAAAATATTGTTTAAAAAAACTTATCATTAAATTAAGATTTAATATCTGTCCCTAAACGTTGTAAATAAGCAATTATGGCTATAACCTCTCTTTTTTCCAAAGGAATAAACTTATCTTTTTCCATTTTTTTCTGTCTATCCATTTCTTTCTTCAAACTTGGATATTCCTGATAGATATCAGCGACAATCTTACTAGCTTGAATATCCATATCATGATATACATTTTGTATGTATTCAAAAGTATATGGAACTCCTAATTTTACCATAGCTTTTATTTTTTTTTCTGTTTTTGACCTATCTAATTCATTAAAAATTAGCCAAGGATATCTTGGCATGATAGATCCAGGAGAAGTGGAACGAGGATTATACATATGGTTGAAATGCCATGAATTAGGATTTTTTCCTCCTTCTCTAGCTAAATCAGGTCCTGTACGTTTAGATCCCCAAAGAAATGGATGATCGTATATAAATTCTCCTGCTTTAGAATATTCTCCATAACGAACCACTTCGTCTCGAAAAGGACGAACTTGTGCACTATGACAGGAATTACATCCTTCTCTTACAAATAAGTCTCTTCCTTCCAATTCAAGAGCTTTATAAGGTTTTATACTGTAAATAGTAGGAACATTAGATTTTATCACTAAAGTAGGAATTATTTCTATAAAACCTCCAACAGCTACTGCTAGGAAAGAAAGAATAGTGAATTGTATAGGTTTTTGTTCTAACCAATTATGAAATTTTTCCTTTTCTTCTATTTTATTATTCAAAGGAATTATTCGAAAAGCTTCATTATTAATAAAATTTCCTTTTTTTATGGTTTTATAGACGTTATAAATCATTATAATAAAACCTAAAAAATAAATTAGTCCACCGATAAATCTTATTTTATAAAAAGGAATAATGGATGAAACGGTATCCAAAAAATTTTTGTATGCTAGGGTTCCATCGGGGTTAAATTTTTTCCACATTCCAGCTTGTAAAATAGATCCAAAATAAAGAGGAAAGATATAAAATATGAGTCCAAATATCCCTAACCAAAAGTGAATATTGGCTAACGAAATAGAATAGAGTTTGGTATTCCATAATTTTTGTGTTAACCAATAAATGATTCCAAAAGCCATGAATCCATTCCAACCTAAAGTTCCTAAATGAACATGAGCAATAACCCAATCTGTAAAATGGCCAATGGAATTTAAAGTTTTAGTTGCTAACATAGGCCCTTCAAAAGTAGCCATTCCATAACAAGTAATTCCTACTGCAAAAAATTTTAAAATTGGATCTTTTTTTACTTTTTCCCAATCCCCTCTTAAAGTAAGTAATCCATTGATCATCCCACCCCAAGAAGGAGCAATTAGCATAATGGAAAAAATAGTCCCTAAAACTTGAGCCCAATTAGGAAGAGAGGTATACATGAGATGGTGTGGTCCAGCCCATATGTATATAAAGATTAAGGACCAAAAATGAATAATAGAAAGTTTATAAGAAAAAATGGGTTGATTAGAGGCTTTTGGAACAAAGTAATACATTAATCCAAGTATAGGAGTGGTTAAAATGAAAGCAACTGCATTATGTCCATACCACCATTGCATTAAAGCATCTTGAACTCCAGCATATATGGAATAACTTTTAAAAGATAGAACATCAATAGGTAATTCAAGATTGTTGAAGACATGCAACATAGCTACAGCAACCCATGTTCCTAAAAAAAACCAAATGCTTACATATAAATGTTTAATTTTTCTTTTTAAAATGCTTCCTATCATATTTATTCCATAAACCATCCAAATACAAAAAATAGCTATATCTATAGGCCATTCATGTTCTGCGTATTCTTTACTAGTATTTATTCCAAGTAAAAAAGTAATCCAAGTAGAAAAAATAAAAATTTGCCATCCCCAAAAGTGTATCCAACTAAGAATATCACTAAATATTCTAGTTTTTAACAAACGTTGTAAAGAATAGTAGGATCCTGTAAAAATAATATTGCCAACAAAAGCAAAAACTACTGTACTAGTATGCAACATTCGCCAACGACCAAAACCCATTATTCCTTGAGAATTTTTCAATTTACTACCTAATAAAAAATCAGGGATATCAGGACAAAATAATAGAATAGCAATAAATAATCCTGCAAAAAATCCAATAATAGCCCAAAATATGGTAGCATATAGAAAAGCTTTTACAATACGATTGTTGTAGTAGTATGTTTCCATTTTCATTTATTTTTTTTCAGAAGTATCATCTATTAACATTCTAATTCTAGGAGATTCATAATCATCAAATTGACCAGAATAAAGACTAATTAAAAAAATTATAAGAAAAATACCTCCTAAAGAAATACTAGACAATATCATAATAATTAATATATCCATATCATAAATAATTTTCCGTAAATCTAAGATATAAATCTTCTATAAACTAGCCAAGTAGATAGTAGAGAAAAAGTGATGACGGATAAGGAACTCAAAGGCATTAAAACAGCAGCGACAAAAGGTCTTAAATGACCGGTAATAGCAAACGTAATTCCTATGAAATTGTAAAGTAAACTAATCATAAAATTAACCATAACCAATCTAATAGATATTCTGGATATTTTTAAAAACAAAAAAATTTTATCCAAATAATTAGATTGAATAAAAGCATCACAATTAGGAAAAAAGCTAGTTGGTTTTTCTGATATGGAAATTCCTACTTCACTTTGATTTAATGCAGAAGAATCATTTATCCCATCCCCAATCATCATTACTTTCTCTCCACTATTTTGTATTTTTATAACATAATCCAGTTTTTCTTCTGGACTCTGATTAAAAAGTATTTTACTTGATTTTGGGAGAATAGATTCTAAGTATTTTTTTTCTAATTCATTATTATCTCCGGATAAAATAATGATTTTATATCTTTCTTTTAGATTTTTGAATATCTTTTCTATTCCTTTACGATAATAATTTATAAAGTAAAAATAACCTATAAATTGTTTGTTCATAGAAATAGCAACAATTGTTTTCTTATTACAATTATTACTATTTATTGTAACTCCTAAATATTTTGGAGATCCAATTTTAACTAAAACGTTATTTACAATTCCTTCCATTCCCTTTCCTATAATCTCCTGAAAATTTTTTGTAGAATAATACTCTTGTATGGATAATTCTGAAAATATTCTTTTACTTAATGGGTGATTCGAATTTCTTAATAAAGAGGCAATAATTTTTTTATCCTTATCCTTAAGGAAAGGACCTAAAAAAAAAATTTTTTCTTTATCTGGATCTGTAAGAGTTCCTGTTTTGTCAAAAATTAAAGTACTTATTGTGGCAATTCGTTCCATTGTAAAAATATCTTTCACATAAAATCCTTTTTTAGAAAAAAATCGTATGATATTCCAAAGTATAAATGGAGCAGAAAGAACGACAGCACAAGGACAAGTAATAATTAACACAGAAAATACAGTTTGAAATACTTTTGTTGGATCAATAAAAAACCAACATATTCCAGTTGTTATAGAAATGATTAAAACAATAGGAGTAAAATATTGACTAAATTTATTGGATATCGAATTTAAGAGTTTTTTTTTACGAAACCTTTTCTTATTCCATAATAAACTTAGATAACTTTTATCTACTTCTTTAATGACTTTTAAACAAATAGCTTCTCCTTTTTGTTTAGATCCAGCATAAATACGTTCTCCAATTTTTTTTCTTATTAAATAAGATTCTCCTGTAATAAAGCTGTTATCCAATAGAGCGTTTCCTTTTATTAGGATGGAATCTACAGGGATAATTTCTTCATTTCTAATTATTATTATATCCCCCTTTTTTAAGGAGGAAAGTAAAATATTTTCTTCTTGGTTATTATTTTTAATCTTGGATACTGAAATAGGATAAAAAGACTTATAATTTTTTTCAAAAGAAAGTATTTGACTATGAGTATGAACTTGAAACATTTTGCTGATTAGCAAAAAAAAGTAAAAACCCGCAAGACTATCAAAATATCCATATCCTAAATCAAAAAAAACTTCATAACAACTCCATGAAAAAAGTACCAATACTCCAATAGAAATAGGAACATCTATATTAAAAATATGTTTTTTTATCCCTAAAAAAGCGGATTGAACATGATCTACAAATGAAAAGAAAACAATAGGTAAAGAAAGAATTAACATTAAATAACGGAAAAAATGACGTTTTTCTAAAAACCATAGATCTTCCTTGGCTCCTCCTATGTATTCTGGAATGGCTAATAACATAATATTTCCAAAGCAGAAAAAAGAAACGGCTAATTTCCCTATTAATTTTCTATCGAATATTTTTTTTTTTTTTTTTTTTTCTAAAGATTCAAAATTAATAGACGGTTTATAACCGATATTTTTAAGAAATAAGGCCAATTCACTCAATCTTAATTCCCTATTATTGAATGTTATTCCAACTTCCTTACTGGAAAAATCAACAGTAGATTCAAGAATACTTTTATGAATATTGGACAAATTTTCCAAAATAAGGACACATGAACTACAGTGAATGGAAGGTATGAAAAAACGAACGAAAGTAATATCTTCATTTTTAAAATCAATTATCTTTCCTGCAATTTTTTCATCGTCAAGAAAATAAAAACTTTCAGTTTTTTTCATGGTTTCTGAAAAATAGATTTCATTTCTTTTTCCCTATATATTTTTTATATTCTTCCAACGACATCAATTCGTGGTATTCTTTTTTATTCAAAATTTTTATTTGGAGTATCCATCCTTTATCATAAGAATTTTTGTTGATATACTCCGGATGAGACAATAAATTTTTATTAAATTCAAGGATAATTCCTGAAACTGGCATAAATAAATCTGAAACAGTTTTTACCGCTTCTATTGTTCCAAAAACATTTCCTCCTTTTATTTTTGTTCCTACAATGGAATCCTCTATATCCAAATAGACAATATCTCCTAACTCATTTTGAGCAAAATGAGTAATTCCCACGTAGGCTTTTTCATTTTTATTTACAGTCTCCATATCCAATCCTATCCATTCATGATTTTTGCTATACTTTAAATTATTGGGGTTCATTTTATCTATCTTTCTTGTCGGTTTATTTTAATTTTTTTTTTTAAAAAAAAGGAAAATTTTATCTAAAAAATGAATCCAAAAAAAAGAACCGATATGCTCGGTTTTATCTTTTTTTATTTCGATTAAATATTGATCTATTTTTTTTTCTATTTCTCTAGAATTTTCTTTATCCAATTTCCATAAAAAGTACTTCTCTATTTGATGAATTAATCTCTCCGAATAATTTAATGACGTGGCATAACCAGCTTTTTTCAATCCTATAGCCCAAGCTTTATAATCGTTTTTTTCAAGATCAAATAATTCAGAATAACGCGGATTTTTCAAAAACTTTGAATGATCATTAAAAGATTCCCGAACTGAATTGTATTTTCGAAAACATTCTCTTGGAAGATCGTCGTCATGATAATAAATATTGCCCTTCCAATTTCTTCCACATTTTATTCCAAAGTGGTTATTGGCATCTTTAGCTAGAATACTATTTCCCATAGATGATTCTAAGATCCCTTGTCCTAATTTAATACTAGCTGGTATTCCAAATTTTTCCATTTCTTCAACAGCAAATAAAGCATACTTTTTAATATAGATGATAACATCTTTTCTTTCTTTTTTTTCATCCATTGAAAATAGAAAGTGGAT
Source organism: Blattabacterium sp. (Mastotermes darwiniensis) str. MADAR (assembly GCF_000233435.1). Lineage (NCBI taxonomy): Bacteria > Pseudomonadati > Bacteroidota > Flavobacteriia > Flavobacteriales > Blattabacteriaceae > Blattabacterium > Blattabacterium sp. (Mastotermes darwiniensis). The sequence continues at coordinate 158,312 of NC_016146.1, forward strand.
GAAAAACAAAAAGTAAAAAAAATTTTTCATTTTTTTCCGTAAAATTACAGATCTTTCGTATAGGGGAATAGATGAATAGATTCAGTCAAAAGTAATGAATGACTTTATTTTCTATTTCCGAAAATAACCGTTCCTAAACGAATAATGGTGCTTCCATATTCTATAGCAATTGGATAATCTTTACTCATTCCCATGGAAAGAACATTGTGTCGATATTTATTTTTACATTCATAATATATTTTATTCAAACCATCAAATTCGTGACGTATTTGTTGAATAGATCCATGAAGAGTTCCCATTCCCATTATTCCAATAATTTTTACATTTTTCATATTTCTATAATTGTCATCTTCCAAAATATCATAGGCTTCTTTATTTGTGATGCCATATTTATTAGTTACATTTCCAATGTTTATTTGTAACAAGCAGTTTATGATACGATTATGTTTTAATGCTATTTTATTTATTATTTGAATATGTTCAATTTTTTGAACACTATGAATTAGATGAATGAAAGGAATTATATATTTCAATTTGTTACTTTGTATTTTTCCAATCATATGCCAACGAATATCCTTTGGTAATTTTTGATATTTTTGAATCATTTCTTGAACATAACTTTCTCCAAAATCTCTATGTCCTATTTTATACAGTTTTTTGATAGAAGATATTTCTTGCTTTTTAGATACGGCTAAAATATTTATGTTTTTAGGAATTGATTTTCTTATAGAAAGAAAACGATATTCGATGTCATTCATGTTTACGAAAATTTTTTTTCAAATTCTTTCATTATAGAAATTAAAAACTGAACACTTTCTAATGGAAGGGCGTTGTATATACTAGCACGATATCCACCTAAAGATCTATGTCCATCCAATCCAACTATATTCTCTTTCTCCCATGTTTCATTAAATTTACTTTCTAAATGTTTTTTCTTTAAAAAAAAAGTAACATTCATGTTAGAACGATCCTCTTTGTGAATTTTGTTTTCGAATAGATTATTTCTATCTATTTCCTCATACAATAATTTTGCTTTTTGTTGATTTTCTTTTTCCAAAATAGAAATTCCTCCTTTTTTTTCTATCCATTCTAAGGTTAACATGGAAGTATAAATAGAAAATATATTTGGTGTATTTAAAATGCTTTTATTTTTGATATGAATTTTATAATCCAAATAAGAAGGGATTTCTTTTTTTATTTTTCCTAAAATTTCTTTTCTCACAATAACGATAGTCATTCCTGCAGAACTAATATTTTTTTGTGCAGAAGCATAGATTAAACCAAACTGACAAAAATCCAATTTCCTACTAAAAATATCTGAGGACATATCACAAATCATTGGTATAGAAGAGATAGGAAAATTTTTCATTTGTGTTCCAACAATAGTATTATTGGAAGTGCAATGAAAATAATCTACATGATCTGGAATGTGGTAATTTTTAGATATATAGGAATAGTTTTTTTCTATTCCTGAAAAAATAATTCTTACTTTTCCAAATTTTCTAGCTTCTTGAATAGCCTTATTAGCCCATATTCCTGTATCTAAATAAGCTGCTTCTTTTTTCATTAAATTATATGGGACCATTGTAAATTGTAAAGTGGCTCCTCCTTGAAGAAAAAGAACGGCATAACCGTCATTTAAATTCATCAATCGTTTGACTAAATTTGTAGTTTTTTCCAATATTTCTAGAAAATCTTTACTTCTATGAGATATTTCAAGCAAAGATAAACCATGTTGATGATAATCTATGACAGCTTGAGCTGATTTTTTAATCACTGTTTCTGGTAAAACAGAAGGACCTGCATTGAAATTATATATTTTCATAATAACTAATTTTTTCCAAAATTAAAAAAATACTGATTGAATTTATTTTATTCTGGAATACAAAAGTTATATTTTTACTCCTAATATCCTCTTTGTTTTCTCTGTAATTTTGAATCTATCATCCAAACGATTTCCTATGACCAAAATAATATTTCCATTTCCATTAACCAATAACCATGTTTGTTCTTTTTCCAAAAAAGAAAATTTTTTATCCTTATAATACTTGCTTAATTTTTTTTTCCCTTTCATATTCAAAGGAAAAAAAAAGTCGCCTTTTCTCCATGTTCTTAATTGTAAAGGAAATTGAATCTTGTCAAAATCTATGAAGGACATATTCTTGTAATTTTCTTTCTTTGGATCCAAAAAAAATTCTATTCTAATTGGCAAAAAGTCCATTATACAACAAAATTTTATATTTTGTATAATATGGACTTTTTTATTTTTTGCTTCAAGAAACTTTTTTTCTACTAAAATCCAATAATCTCTATTTTTGACGATACGATATTTTTTTGATAGTAGTTGTTTTCCAGATTGTGCATGAAGAAGATGTTTTAAATTTTTTATATCACAAAATCCATATGGAAAAAAAAATTTGAATAAATAAAAAGACAAGGGTTGTAAATTTTTTATTTTTTTGCATTCTATTTTCCAAAGAAATGGATTATTTTTTTTTTCCACTGTTATCTCTTGATGGATTCTTTGAATCTCTTTTTCTATAAAAGAATTTTCCTGATTAAGATATTCTATACTTTTTTTAAACCCCTTATAAAATAGATCTGAAAAAGTAGATGAAACCAAACGAATTTTATTTCTTATATATTTTTCATTTTTATTAGTACTATCCAATCTCCATTTTATATTTTTTATTTGAGCATAATGTAAAATTTCTTTTTTAGTAAAATTAGAAAGAGGACGAATAAATTTTCTTTTTTTTCTAGGAATTCCTAACAATCCTTTAATTCCTGTTCCTCTCATCATATTGATAAAAAAAGTTTCTATAGAATCGTTTAAATGATGTCCTAATGCTATATATTCATAATATTTTAATAGCTCCTCAAACCAATCATATCTAAGTTTTCTAGCAGCCATTTGTATGGATAATTTTCGTTTTTTAGAAAAATCCAAAGTATTAAACCGCTTAATATGACATAAAATATGTTTTCTAACACAAAAATTTCTTACAAAAATTTCATCTTCATTAGATTCTTGATCTCTTAGGGTAAAATTACAGTGAGCCACACTTAATGTAATATTAGGAACATTTAGTAATAAATTCAGAAGAACCATACTGTCTACCCCTCCGCTTACAGCAACACAAATATTTTTTTTCTGATTATCAAAGGAAAAATATCTTATGATTTCCTCTAAAAAAAAATGATCATCTAACGTCATAATTAAACGATTAAATATTTTATAATTTCTTGAACTATTTCGTCTTTGGATTTTTCGGTCACATTAATTTTTTTATAAGATTTTTCATAAAAAAAAATTCTTTTTGAGAAATGCTTCATAATAAATTTAAATAATTCATTCTTAGAAAAATGAGATATTAATGGTCTATTCTTTTTTTCTTTATATAATCTTTTAAACAATGTGTAAATATTTGTCTTTAGATAAAAAGTTTTCGAAAATTTGTTTAATAAATAAATATTGTTGTAATAACAAGGAGTTCCACCTCCAACAGATAGAATATATTGTTTATGCTTTTTTAAAATTTTCTGAAGCATTAAATGTTCTATTTTTCTAAAAAATTTTTCTCCTTTTTTTTTAAAGATATTATCAATAGTATCCTGTTCTTTTTTGATCAGTATAGAATCTAAATCATAAAAATTCCATTTCAACTTGTAGGATAAAATTTTCCCTATAGAAGTTTTTCCACAGCCCATATATCCAATTAAAGTTACTCTCATAAAAACATAAAATTTCTAGTATATTTGTAAAGACCTGATAGCTCAGCTGGTAGAGCATTACACTTTTAATGTAAGGGTCCTGGGTTCGAATCCCAGTCAGGTCATTTTTTATTCATTCTTTCTATTTTATTTCTAACACTGTTGGACAATGATCAGAATATGATATTTCAGAAAGTAAATAAGCATTGATCATTTCCTTCTTCAAAGAATGGCTTACCATTGCATAATCAATCCTCCACCCCTTATTATTTTTCTTTGCATTATAACGATAACTCCACCAACTATAATGTCTAGCTTCCTTAACATAATTCCTAAAACTATCGATAAATCCTAAATTTAAAAAATCATTCATCCATTTTCTTTCCCTTGGCAAAAAACCTGAAATATCCCGATTGCGTACTGGATCATGAATATCTATTTTTTTATGGCAAATATTATAATCCCCACAAATAATGAGATTTGGAAATTCTCTTTTCATCTTTTGTACGTAATCAAAAAAATGATCCATGAAATAAAATTTAAAATTTAATCTATTTTTCATATCCTTTCCTGAAGGAATATAAAGACTGATCACGGATATTTTTTTGAAGTCTAAGCGCAATATCCTTCCTTCTTGATCAATAGAATCTATTCCTATTCCATATTCTATATGATCCGGTTTTTTCTTGCACAAAATTCCTACGCCACTATATCCTTTTCTTTTTGTTGAAGGGAACCAATAATGATAATACCCCAAATCATCAATTCTATTGGTTTCTATTTGTTCTGGAAAAGCTTTTATTTCTTGTAAACATAAAATATCTGGGTTGCTTTTTTCAATCCAATTGAACAACCCTTTTTTTATTCCAGATCTAATTCCATTAATATTATAACTAACAATTTTCATAAAAAAAATTTTTTATTAAAAGTAATCGTTCCTAATAACAAAAATGGAAAATAATATTCAAAATAGTTTTTTATATTTGCTCATTAAGAAATCCAGAGAGATTAATAAAAAGCTATAGTATTTATGTAGGTGTAGGATGGATAAACTTAAAATAGCTATTCAAAAATCAGGTCGTCTTTATGAAGACTCCATCAAATTGCTTAAAGATTGCAGTATAGAAGTTAATATTGGAATAGACAAATTAAAAACAACAGCTCTTAATTTTCCACTAGAAATACTTTTTCTACGAGATGATGATATTCCTCAATATTTAGAAGATGGAGTCGCTGATATAGGGATTGTTGGAAAGAATGTTCTTTTGGAGAAAAGAAAAAAAATAAAAATAGAAGAAACTTTGGGATTTGGTAAATGTCGTCTTTCTATAGCTACGCCAAAATCTTTAATTTACAAAAATATAGATGATTTAAATGGAAAAAGAATAGCTACAAGCTATCCATTTTTGGTTAAAGAATTTTTTGAAAAAAAATATATAAAAGCAGAAATTCACGAAATATCTGGAGCTGTAGAAATAGCTCCTGGAATAGGATTAGCAGATTGTATTTGCGATTTGGTTAGCAGTGGGTCCACACTTTTTATGAATGGACTAAAAGAAGTCGAAACAATTCTTCAATCTGAAGCAGTTTTAGCCTCAAATATTCATCTAGAATCTCCAAAAAGTATTATAATGGACAAATTGCTTTTTCGTATTCGATCTGTAAAAAAAGCTAAAAATAATAAATACATTCTTTTAAACGTTCCTAACGAACGATTAGAAAAAATAATATCCTATCTTCCAGGAATTAAAAGTCCAGTTATTCTTCCATTAGCAAATTCAAAATGTAGTTCTGTACATTCTGTAGTCAATGAAAATGATTTTTGGGGTATTATAGAAAATTTGAAATCTCTTGGAGCAAAAGATATATTAGTTCTTCCAATAGAAAAAATTATACTTTAACATATTAACAATAATGGATATTCAAGTATACACACATCCTCCATTTAATACCTGGAAATCTATTATAGAACGACCTAAAAAAGAAGATTTACCAGATGTATCTACTATTATAAATAATGTGAGAATATATGGAGATATAGCTTTAAAAAGCTATACGAATAAATATGATGGCTTGAATATAAGATATATTCAAGTAACGAAAGAAGATATTGATAAAGCCAGTATGAAAATTTCAAATTCTTTGAAAGAATCTATTGAAATAGCATATGAAAACATTCTATGTTTTCATCAAAAACAAATTCATAAAGAATCTAAGATTGAGATTTTACCAGGAGTTACTTGTTGGAGAAAATCTGTTCCTATAGAAAAAGTAGGATTTTATATTCCTGGAGGTTCCGCTCCTTTATTATCCACTGTATTGATGTTAGGAATTCCAGCTAAATTGGCAGGATGCGAAGATATAATTCTATGTTCTCCTCCAAATAAAAATGGATCCATTCATCCTTCTATTCTATATACAGCTAAAAAATATATAGGAATTACACGAATATATCAAGTAGGAGGAGCTCAAGCTATTGCAGCTATGGCTTATGGAACAGAAAGTATTCCTTCTGTATACAAAATATTTGGTCCAGGAAATTCTTATGTAACAATGGCCAAACAAATAGTATCCAAAAATTTAGCTGTTGCTATAGATATTCCTGCAGGACCTTCAGAAAGTGTTATATTGGCAGATAGTACAGCTAATCCAGAATATGTAGCTTCTGATTTTATTTCTCAATCGGAACATGACATGGAAAGTTACATTCTTTTAGTTACTGTAAATGAATATGAATGGATAGAAACAGTAAAAAGTGAATTAAAAAAGCAATTAATCAATCTTTCCAATAATAATAGAGAACATATAATTAAAAAGTCTTTGGAAAAAAGTAAAATGATTATTCTTTCTTCTTTAGAAGAATGCATTAATCTAATCAATCAAGTAGCTCCAGAACATCTTATTATTAATTGTAATAATGCTTCTTATTGGAGTGAAAAGATAAAAAATGCTGGATCTATATTCCTGGGAAATTATTCTCCGATCAGTGTCGGAGATTATGCTTCTGGAACTAATCATGTACTTCCTACATCTGGTTATGCTAAATTTTATAGTGGAGTATCTGTCAATAGTTTTATTAAGAAAATAACTGTTCAAAAAATATCCAAGAAAGGATTGAGAAGTCTTTCAAAATGTATCAATGTATTATCTTCTGAAGAAGGGTTAATAGCTCATCAAAAATCCATTAATATTAGATTAAAAAATTAAATGCATGAGTAGTTTCAATTTAAATTCCTTAATCAGAGATAACATTTTAAAAATAGATCCTTATCTTTCTGCTAGAGAAGAATATTCTAAAAAAGGAAACGAATACATTCTTCTAGATGCTAATGAAAATTCTTTTGGAGCTCCTTTATCTTTTTCTAATTCTTACAATAGATATCCGGATCCATTACAAATGGAATTAAAAAGAAAAATATCCGAAATAAAGAAAATTTCTCCATCCAAAATTTTTTTAGGAAATGGAAGCGATGAAATTATTGATTTAATTTATCGTATCTTTTCTCGTCCAAACAGAGATCATTCCATTATTTTTCCTCCTACATATGGAATGTATGAAGTGAGTGGAAAAATTCATGGAGTAGATATTGTGAAAGTTCTTTTAACTGAGGAAAATTATCAATTAAATTTGAAAAAGATAAAAGAAGTAATCAATCCATATAGTAGAATAATTTTTATTTGTTCCCCGAATAATCCTACTGGAAATAATTTAAAAAGAAAAGATATTCAAAAAATAATCAAAAAATTTACCGGGGTTGTTGTTTTGGACGAAGCTTATATTGATTTTTCAGAACAAGAATCTTTTTCTGTAGAAATAGAAAAATACCCTAATTTAATTATTTTACAAACACTTTCTAAATCTTGGGGATTAGCTGGATTAAGAATAGGAATAGCTATTACTTCTGAAGACATCATTCAGTGGATGAATAAAGTAAAGTTTCCTTATAATATCAGTAAAATTTCACAAAAAATAGCTATTCAAGCACTGGAAAATAAGGATTTATTTTTTTATCATCTAAAAAATATTCTTTCAGAAAGAAAATATATGGAGGAGGCTTTAAATAAAATTCCTATCATACAGAAAGTATATCCTAGTTCCTCAAATTTTTTATTAGTTAAAGTTTCTTTTCCTTCAAGAAAAATTTATAAATATTTGGTTGAAAAAAACGTTATTGTTAGAGATCGTTCAAAAATAATTTTGTGTGATGAATGTTTAAGAATAACAATAGGTACTCATGAAGAAAATGAATATTTGATAAACCAAATGAAAAAATACTCCGAAAAATTCATTATAAAATGAAAAAAATATTGTTTATTGATAGAGATGGGACCATCATCAAAGAACATCCTCCTACTTATCAAATTGATTCCCTGGAAAAAGTAAATTTTTATCCAAGAGTTATATTTTTTTTAACGAAAATAGTTCATGATTTGGATTATGATTTAGTTATGGTAACCAATCAAGATGGTTTGGGAACTGAAAAATTTCCTGAAAAAAATTTTTGGCCTATACATAATCATATATTAAAAATATTAAAAACAGAAGGAATCAATTTTTCTTCCGTTCATATAGATAGAACTATTCCAGAAGAAAATTCTTCTACTAGAAAACCTGGTACAGATATGCTAAATATTTATTTAAAAAATCCGGATTACAATATTGAACATTCTTTTGTTATTGGGGATAGGATAACGGATATTTTATTGGCTAAAAACTTAGGATGTAAGTCCATATGGATAAATGAAGATGATAAAGAAAAAGAGTTTTCCATAAAAAAAAATTCTTTAAAAGAAGTAATAGTCTTAAAAACTGATAATTGGAAAAAAATTTACGAATATTTAAAATATGTATCTAATAAAAGATTTATACATAGAAGAAAAACATTAGAAACAGATGTAAAAATCACTATTCAACTTTATGGTGGAGAAGGAAAATCGGAGATACAAACAGGGTTAGGCTTTTTTGATCATCTTCTAGAACAAATGGCTTTTCACAGTGGAATAGATATGAATATTCATACAAAGGGAGATCTTAAGGTAGATGAACATCACACTATAGAAGATACTGCCATTACTTTAGGAGAAGTTTTTCATCGATCTATAGATAAAAGAGGAATAGAACGTTATGGTTTTTTTTCTGTTCCTATGGATGATTGTTTAGCTACTGTAGCATTAGATCTTGGAGGAAGAAGTGAATTATCTTGGAAAGCAAAGTTTTTAAGAGAAAAAATAGGAAAAGTTCCTACGGATATGTTCATCCATTTTTTTAAATCTTTTTCTTTCCATGCTAAATGTAATCTATATATTAAAGCTATAGGAGAAAATGATCATCATAAGATAGAATCTATTTTTAAAGCTTTTTCTAGAGCTCTTAAAATGGCTATACAACGACGAATAAATAATAATAAATTACCTAGTTCTAAAGGTCTATTGTAAAAATTTTGAGATAAAATTATGAAAACAATTGTTATAAAATATCCTGCTGGAAATGTACAATCTGTTCTTTTTGCTTTAGAAAGAATAGGAGTAGAAGCTGTTGTAACAAATTCCATAGAGTCCATTCAAAATGCGGAAAAAGTTATTTTACCTGGTGTAGGAGAAGCGAATTCCGCTATGAAATGCTTAAGAGAAAAGAAATTGGACCTTATTTTATCTAAATTGAAACAACCTGTATTGGGTATATGTTTAGGAATGCAATTACTTTGCCAATATTCAGAAGAAAGCAGCACAACCTGTATAGGTATTTTTGATTCATTGGTCAGAAAATTTCAATCAAAAAATAAAAAAAAAAAAATCCCTCAAATAGGTTGGAATACTATTCATCAATTAAAAGGACCTTTATTTGAAAATATTCCAGATGGAAGTTATCAATATTTTGTACATAGTTATTATGCTTCTTTAGGAAAATATACCATAGCTAAAACAGAATATATAGTTTCTTATAGTTCTGCACTTCAGAAAAAAAATTTTTATGCGGTACAATTTCATCCAGAAAAATCTTCTTATGTAGGACATAAGATATTAGAAAACTTTATTAGATTGTAAAATACAAAAAAACAATTAATGAATATTATTGTAGCTATAGATCTTATTGATGGAAAATGTGTTCGTCTAACACAGGGCGACTATAGAAGAAAAAAAATTTATAACAAGGACCCATTAGATATGGCCTTATTATTAGAAGATAATGGAATATCTAGATTACATCTAGTAGATTTAGATGGAGCAAAAAAAGGAAAAGTGATTCATTGGAATGTTTTGGAAAAAATAGCCAAACATACACATCTCATTATTGATTTTGGAGGAGGAATTCATACGGATGAAGATGTACGTATTGTATTTGAAAACGGTGGAAATATGGCTACTATTGGAAGTATTGCTGTTACAAAACCTTTTCTTTTAGAAAAATGGATTCATATTTATGGAGGAGAGAAAATACTTCTTGGAGTGGATGTAAAAGATAATAAAATAGCTAGTAATGGATGGACAAAATTTCATGAAATTCCTTTTTTTAGTTTTCTAGAAGAAAAAAATAGTCATGGAATAAAAAAAATTTTTTGCACGGATATATCTAAAGATGGTAAACTCTACGGTCCTTCTTTTTCCTTGTATAAAAAGATTATTCTTAAATTTCCGAATATTGAATTTATTGCTAGTGGAGGAATAAGGAATATAGAAGATATAAAAAATTTATATGATTTAGGTTGTCATGGCGTTATTATCGGAAAAGCTATATATGAAAATAAAATATTGCTTTCAGAACTGAAAGATATATTGGTAAGTTTAAAATGATTTTTTTATGTTAGTTAAGCGTATTATTCCCTGTTTGGATATAAAAGATGGAAAAACTGTAAAAGGAGTTAATTTTAAATATCTAAGAGAGGCAGGAGATCCAATAGAACTGGTTCGTTGGTATACCAAACAAGGAGCAGATGAATTAATATTTTTGGATATAACAGCCACAAATGAAAAACGAAAAACGTTATCTAGTTTAGTTAAAAAAATATCTCGTTATATTGATATTCCTTTTACTGTTGGTGGAGGGATAAGGGAAGAACAAGACGTTGAATCTTTGTTAAATGCAGGAGCAGATAGGATATCCATTAATACATTTGGATTTAAAAATCCAAAAATTTTAGAAATTCTTTCTAGAAGATTTGGAAGTCAATGTATTGTTTTATCTATTGATACAAAATACGAAGAAAATGAATGGAGGGTATACTTAAATGGAGGAAGGATTCCAACTAGAAAAAAAACTTTAGATTGGGCTGAAGAAGGAGCCAATAGAGGTGCAGGAGAAATATTATTAACTTCAATGAATCATGACGGTACGAAAAATGGTTTTGCTATAGATATAATTAAAAAAATTTCTGAACGCCTTTCGATACCTGTTATTGCTTCAGGTGGGGCTGGTAAATTAGAGGATTTTTATCAAGTTTTTAAAAATGGGAAAGCAGACGCCGCTTTAGCTGCAAGTATTTTTCATTATGGAGAAATAAAAATTCCTAATTTAAAATGTTATTTAAATCATTTTAATATTCCTGTTAGAATCACAACAATAAAAGACAATGAAATTTCTTAATCAAGAAACAGAAATAAATTTTCAAAAAGGATTAATTCCCGTTATTGTTCAAGATTCAAAAACCAATAAAGTTTTAATGCTGGGTTATATGAATCAAGAAGCGTATAAAAAAACTATTGAAGAAAAAAAAGTTACTTTTTATAGTAGATCCAAAAAAAGATTATGGACCAAAGGAGAAGTTAGCAAAAATTATCTTTTAATTAAAGATGTATTGATTGATTGCGATAAAGATTCTTTACTAATTAAAGCCGAACCTAAAGGTCCTATCTGCCATAAAGGAACAGATACATGTTGGAAAGAATCCAATAGAATGAATTTTTTATTTTATTTAGAAAATCTAATTTCTAATAGAATTAATAAAAAATATAAAAATTCTTATGTTTTTCAATTATTCAAAAAAGGAATTAATAGGATATCTCAAAAATTAGGGGAAGAAGCCGTAGAAATGATCATTGAATCCAAAGATAATAACAGTGTCTCATTCCTGAATGAATCTGCAGATCTATTATTTCATTATCTTATTCTTCTACATAGTAAAGGATTTACTATTCAAGATGTAATAAATTTTTTAGAAAAAAGACATATTAACTAAGGGATATTTAATATCTTGTGTATTTGAAGAGATATTTTCCATTTAGGATGATTTTTTATATAAGAAATTATTTTTGGGATTATTTTTATAGTCTTTTTCCATTCAGGCTGTAAAATGAATATGCAATTGTTTTTTTTAGCATAAAGAGCTTGTTCTTCTGCGAAAAAAAAATCACTTTCATCATCAATAATTATTTTTAACTCATTCATTTTTTTGTAATTTTCTTCTAAAGGACGTTTTTTTTTCTTAGGGGAAAGAGTAATCCAATCAATATTTTTTTCATCAATTGGATAGGATCCTGATGTTTCAACATGAATACGATATCCCTTTTTTTTAAGTATTCTTGTTAAGGGAGATAAATCCCACATCGTAGGTTCTCCACCAGTAATAACGATTGTTTTGACTTTCTCATTATTGATATTATTAATGATTTGTGAAATTGTTAAAAAATCCTTTTTTTTTATTTTCCAACTATATTTTGTATCACACCAATCGCATTGGATATTACATCCTCCAAAACGAATAAAATATGCAGCGATTCCAAAATAATGACCTTCTCCTTGTAGAGAATAAAAAGTCTCTTTTATAGGAAAGGATATACTTTTCATTTAGAACTTCTATTTCTATTTAGTGCAGCCCTTAAAGTGTTTTTTATAAGCATAATTATAGTCATAGGACCTACTCCACCTGGAACAGGTGTAAGATAAGATGCTTTTCCATAAACACTATGAAAATCGACGTCCCCTTTCAAAAATAAATTTTTTCCATTTTTTATTCTGTTAATGCCTACATCTATAATTACAGCTCCTTTTTTAATCATTTTTCCGGTTAAAAAACCTGGAATTCCAACAGAAATTATAATTATATCGGCTCTTTTTGTATAATATTTTATATTTGGAGTATGGCTATGAGTAAGTGTTACAGTGCTGTTTCCAATATTTTTTTTTCTACTCATCAAAATGCTAATTGGTCTTCCTACAATACGACTTCTTCCAATAACTACCGTATATTTTCCAGATATTTGGATCTTATATTTTTCTAAAAGAGTTAATATTCCTAATGCAGTCGCAGGAAAAAAAGCATTCATATTTAAAGACATCTTTCCGAAATTTTCTGGATGAAATCCATCTACATCTTTTTTTGGATTAATAGACAAAATAATTTTATCCGTATTGATATGCTTTTGAAGAGGTAATTGAACAATAAAACCGTCTATTAATGGATTTTGATTCATTTTTTGAATTTCTTTTATCAATTCATTTTCTGAACTTTCTACAGGTAAATGAATTAAAGAAGATTGTATTCCAATGTTTTTGCATTCTTGTATTTTTCTATTGACATAGAGGATACTGGAACTATTGTTCCCTAATAAAATAATTCCAAGATGAGGAATAGGTTTTTTTTTATTGCGTATTTTTTTTTCTATTTCCTTAGAAATTTCTTTTCTTATTTCTATAGCTAATTTTTTCCCATTTAATAATTTAGTCATTTTATAATTTCTATTTCTTTTGCCAATTGAAGGAATTCTTTCACCGATAATTGTTCTGCTCTTTTATTTAAAAATGGAATATTATAAAAATTTTCACCTTTTTTGAAAGGTTTTAGTGAATTTTTCAATATTTTTCTTCTTTGACCGAAAGCCATTTTTACACATTGAAATAAAATATCTTTACTACACAAAGTTTTTACTTCTTTTCTTTTTAAGGATATCACGGCCGATTTTACGTTTGAAATAGGATAAAAAACATGTTTTTTAACAGTAAAAAGGTATTTTACATCATAAAATGTTTGTATCAGTACAGATAGAATTCCATAGTTTTTTTCCCCTTTATGAGATATTATACGTTCTACCACTTCTTTTTGAAACATTCCAATACATTCTGGTATATATTGATTATACTTTAATATATGAAATAATATTTTAGAAGAAATGCTATAAGGAAAATTTCCAATTAAAGCAAAATTTTGAAGTTTTATTTCTTCTGGATTCCATTTTAAAAAATCTTTATGGATAATATTTTTATTAGAAATAGATAATTTTTTTTTTAAACTAAAAATTAGTTTATCATCAATTTCTATTAAAAAAACTTTATTTTTATTACATGGAGCAGTTAATAAATAACGAGTTAATATACCTAAACCTGGCCCTAACTCTACTACTGTATTATAATTCTTAAAAGAAAGATTTTTTACAATTTTTTTAGCTATATTTTTATCCTTTAAAAAATATTGATCAAATTTTTTTTTCAAAAAAAATTGCTTCATCTCGCAAAGATAGGAAATATATTATTTGTATCTTAATATTATGCTTCAAGTATCTTTTATACGGAATAACAGAGAAAAAGTTTTATCAGGTTTAAAAAAAAGGAACTTTCATAAAGTTAACTTAATCGATGAAATATTAACTTTAGATAAAAAAAAAAAGAAAATACAAACTATTCTGAATAAAATTTCGGAAATAGAGAATACAATATCTAAAAGAATAAGTTGTATTATCAATCTAGAAAATAACAATATAAAATTAAATTCGTTAAAAGAAGAATCTCTTTCTCTAAAAAATAAAAAAAAAGATCTTAATATTCAATTAAAAAAAATTATTCAAAGTTTAGAAGAAAAACTGGATCAAATTCCTAATATTCCTGATGAAAAAGTAAAAAAAAATATCGAGGATAACGATTTTATTTTTCAAGATTGTCATATTCCATCATTAATGGAAGGTTCTCTTACTCATTGGGAATTGGCAAAAAAGTTTCATTTATTCGACTTATATTTAGGAGCAAAAATATGTGGATCTGGATTTTCCGTTTATATTGGGAAAGGAGCTAAATTACAAAGAAGTTTGATTCAATATTTTTTAGATCAGAATATACGTGCTGCATATACAGAATACAGTTTTCCTTATCTTATCAATGAAAAATCTGGATACTCCACAGGACAAATTCCTGATAAAGAAGGGCAAATGTATCTAATAGAGAAAGATAATTTTTATCTTATTCCAACTGGAGAAATTCCTCTGATTAATTATTATAGAGACAATATATTAAAATATAAAGATTTACCTATAAAAGCAACAACTTATACTTCTTGCTTTAGAAGGGAAGCAGGATCTTATGGTTCTAAAGTAAGAGGTTTAAATAGGTTACATCAATTTGAAAAAGTAGAGATCATTCAAATTACTACCCCTGATTCTTCTTCTTATTATTTAGAGGAAATGATTCTACATATTAAGAATATTTTAAAATCCTTAGAATTACCGTTTCGTGTTCTTCGTATAATTGGAAAAAATCTAGGATTTTCTTCTTCCATTACTTATGATTTTGAAGTTTATTCTATGGCACAAAAAAAATGGTTAGAAGTAAGTTCTTTATCTAATTGTACTAATTTTCAATCAGTTAGATCAAATATACGGTATAGAACCATAACAGGAAAAATAGAATTTTGTCATACGCTTAATGGTAGCGCTTTAGCTTTACCACGTATTATGGCCGCTTTATTGGAAAATAATCAAACTATAAATCAAATTAATATTCCTAAAGTTTTAATTCCTTATACAGGATTTGATAATATTAAATAAAAAAGTTTTTATGAAAGTGACGGATCATATAGCTAAAGCAAAAAAAAGTTTATTTTCTTTTGAAATATTACCTCCTTTAAGAGGACATGATATAAAAGATATTTTTTCTACTTTAGATCCTTTAATGGAATTTAATCCTCCTTTTATTGATGTCACGTATCATCGTGAAGAATTTTTTTATGTAGAGAAAGAAAATGGACTCTTACAAAGAAGGATTATTTCACGACGTCCAGGAACTGTAGGAATCTGTGCAGCTATTATGAATAAATATGGGATAGATGCTGTTCCACATCTTATTTGTGGTGGTTTTAATAAACAGATGACGGAAAATGCTTTAATAGATCTAAATTTTTTAGGGATAAATAATGTTTTAGTTCTTAGAGGAGATCCACTTAAATCAGAAAAGAGTTTTTTTGCAAAAAAAGACGGACACAAATATGCAGTGGAATTAGTAGAACAAGTTCAAAATTTGAACATAGGAAAGTATCTTGATAAAACTTTTGAAAGAAAAGACTCTCCATTATTTGATTTTTGTATTGGTATAGCTGGATATCCGGAAAAACATTTAGAAGCTCCAAATATGGAAAGCGATTTATTCTTTTTGAAGAAAAAGGTTGAAGCTGGAGCAAACTATATTGTTACTCAAATGTTTTTCGACAATAAAAAATACTTTTCTTTTGTAAAAAAATGTAGATCAAAAGGTATTTTTGTACCTATAATACCTGGAATAAAACCTATTTCTTCTAAAAGACAGTTGAATAGTCTTCCTTCTCGTTTCTCTTTAAATATTCCTAATGAATTAGTGAAAGAAATTGAAAAAGCTAAGGATAAAAAAATAATTTCTCATATCGGAATAGAATGGGCTATACAGCAATCTAAGGAGTTAAAAAATTCTGGAGTGGAAGTAATCCATTATTACACTATGGACAAACCAGAAAATATTTATAAAATAGTTCAAGCCGTTTATTAAATTATATAAAGAGTTTCTCTGATGGATTTTATTACTTTTTCTTCATTAGGTAACCAGGATTCAATCAAGTTAGAAGCATAAGGGGCTGGAGTATCCAATAAAGTAATTCTATTGATAGGGGCATCAAGATAATCAAATGCTTTTTTTTGTACAATATACGAAACTTCAGAAGCTATTGAAGAAAAAGGCCATGATTCCTCTAATATTACCAAACGATTGGTCTTTCTTACAGAAGAAAGTATGGATTCGTAATCCAATGGACGAATAGTGCGAATATCTATTACTTCTACGCTAATGTTTTCTTTATCTAATTTTTTTGCTATCCTTAAAGCAAGTTTCATAATTTTACCAAAAGAAACCAAACTAATATCCGTCCCTTTTTTTTTTATATCCGCTTTTCCAATGGGAATAATATATTCCTCTTTTGGAATCATCATCTTATCCCCATACATTTGTTCAGATTCCATAAAGATTACGGGATTATTATCTCGTATAGCAGATTTTAACAAACCTTTAGCATCATATGGATTACATGGAATTATGACTTTTAATCCAGGACAACTAGCATACCAACTTTCAAAAGATTGAGAGTGGGTTGCTCCTAATTGTCCAGAAAATCCAGTAGGACCTCGAAAAACAATAGGAATGTCCCATTGTCCTCCACTCATATAACGTATTTTTGCAGCATTATTGATAATTTGATCCATTGCTAATAAAGAAAAATTAAATGTCATAAATTCAATAATAGGTCGACAACCGTTCATAGCAGACCCTACACCTATACCTGAAAAACCAAGTTCTGATATTGGGGTGTCAATGACTCTCTTTGGTCCAAATTCTTCTAACATACCTTTAGAAGCTTTGTAAGCTCCATTATATTGAGCTACTTCTTCTCCCATAAGATATACGGTTTTATCTCTTCTCATTTCTTCACTCATAGCTTCCGCTATAACTTCACGAAAAGTTATTTCTTTCATGATCGGATCAAAAAAAAAAAAACAACGGAAAAGTGAATCACTTTCCCGTTGTTTGGAATAATTAATTATTTGTTTTTGTTGTTTGTTCGTTATTGTTGTTAGTAGATTTATTTTTTTGTAATTCTTCCTGCATTTTTTGAAGAGCTAGTTTTTCATTTTTAGCCTCTGTTATAGAATCAATTAATTTATTCAAAAAAATATTCTTTTCTTTAATAATTTTTAATTTTTCTTTGCCATATTTTTTATGATCTTCAAATTCTTTTTGAGCTTTAAATTGTTCTGCAGATCCGTAAGGTTTAGATTTCATTACCATTCTTCTTCTCTTTACTTCATCCATAATTTTTTTCTGAGCACTGACTAGATCATAATATTCATTGTAATGGACTTCGCTTTCTTTCTCTAATCTTTCTATTCTTTCTCCTATTTCCTTTATTCTTTTAGATAAATATTCAGGACTAATATCCGCAGGAATTGGAGGATTGAAAACGGGAGGATTAGAAGGTTTATCTGAAGGATTAGAACTAGCAAAAGAAGTATCTGTATTCGTTGTCGTAGGATCATTAGAAGAAAAAGTGAGTGCATCATCATTACAGGATACAAAAAGAATTCCTAACGATAAACAAATAGTTGGAATTATAAATCTCATGGTAGAAACATTCATAATAAAAATTGTATTTTAAATTACAGTTACATTACATAATATAAAGAATTATTGAATATGACAACAATTTTTTTATAAAAATTTCTATATAATAATAATCCATAAATTTATTATATTTGATGATAATCATTATTTCCTAATTGCTATGGAACAACTCATCAGATTAGCTATACGTGGAATATCCTTAAGTCAAATACAATCTGGGATATATGTTTTATTACTGGAAGAAGAATCTGGAAGAATAAAACTTCCTATTATTATAGAAAGTTTACAAGCTCAATCTATTGCTTCCGCCATAAGCAAAAGAGATCCATCCAGATCTTTTACACATGATTTATTTCTAACTTTTGCAAAAGTGGTTCATATTAGGTTAAAATCAGTTGTTATATATAAATTGGTTAATGGAATATTTTTTTCCTATATTCTTTTTGAAGGAGAAAACAAAGAACATAAAATAGATTCAAAAACTTCCGATGCAGTTGCTTTAGCTGTACGATTTCAAGCTCCTATTTATACTACAAAAGAAATTTTTGATAAGGCTGGAATTTATTTCGAAAATGGAGTTCCCAAAGAAAATGAAAATTCTGAAGTAGGAATAGAATCTCGTTCCAATTTTTTGAAGGAAAAAAGTCAAAAGGACTTAGAAAAGATGACAGAAAAAGATCTTAATGCTTTATTGAATCATGCAGTAGTAAATGAATGTTATGAACTTGCAGCAAAGATAAAAAAAGAACTGGATAGAAGAGAAGAATAATTAACCTTTTCTTTCGAATCGTACAAAACTATAATCATATAAATGATGTTTATCCTTTTCATAAAAAAATTCATATGTTTTCTTCCATTTGTTAGGATGGATTTTTGGGAATTTTTTGTCCCCATAAAATTTTTTATGAACAATGGTTAATTCTATAATATGGGATTGATCTATAATGGAGGTATATATTTCCTCCCCTCCTATAACGAATATTTTTTCATAAGTTAAATCATAAACTTCTTTCATGGAAGAAAGAAGTTTAAAATTTTCATTGTTGTAAGATGAAAAATATTTTTTCTTTGTTAAAATGATATTTTTTCTTCCAGGAAGAATTCTTCCAATGGATTCAAAAGTTTTTCTCCCCATAAGAATGGGATTTCCTACAGTCATGTTTTTAAAACGTTTTAAATCATTGGGCAAATGCCACATTAATTTATTATTTTTTCCTATGAATCCATTTCTAGAAATGGAAGATATAAGTATAATTTTCATCAAATATTTTGATTTTTTTTATATTTTTAATTTATGAATATTCCAATTAAATACAATCCAAAATCTGTGGAAAGAAAAATATATCGTTATTGGATGAATGGAAATTACTTTTTATCCTTTCCAGATAAGAGAACTCCTTATACAATTGTAATGCCTCCTCCAAATATCACTGGAATTCTTCATATAGGACACATATTGAATAATACCATACAGGATGTATTGATTAGATATGCTAGAATGAATGGGTATAACCCATGTTGGGTACCAGGAACAGACCACGCTTCTATTGCCACAGAAACAAAAATAGTTCATCAATTAAAAAAGAAAGGAATATCTAAAATTCTTATAGGAAGAGATAAATTTTTATCCCATATTTTGGAATGGTCTAAGAAACATAGGAATATTATTTTAAATCAATTAAAAAAATTGGGATGTTCTTGTGATTGGAATCGTCTTCAATTTACGATGAACGAAAATTCATCCAAATCTATCACAAAAATTTTTATAGATTTATATGAAAGGGGATATATATACAGAGGATATCATGTGGTTAATTGGGATCCAGAAGCTAGGACAACTATTTCGGATGAAGAAGTTATCTATAAAGAAAGTATAGGGGAACTTTATCAAATAAAATATCCAATAAAAGGAGAAAAAGATTTTGTTAGTATTGCCACAACTCGTCCAGAAACAATATTTGGGGATACAGCTATTTGTTTTCATCCAGATGATAAACGTTATTCTCATTTAAAGGGAAAATACGCGATAATCCCAATAATAAATAGAATCATTCCAATTATTCAAGATTCATATGTCGATCCAAATTTTGGGACAGGATGTTTAAAAATTACTCCAGCTCATGATATCAACGATAAAAATATTGCGGATAAATATCACTTGGATATAATTGATATTTTTAATGAAGATGCAACTTTAAATGAAAAAGGACTTCATTATCAAGGAATGGATCGTTTTGAAGTCAAAAAAAAAATAATTAAAGAATTGGATGAATTAGGATTTATAGAAAATATAGAAGAAAATTTTCATCAAAGGATAGGTTTTTCAGAAAGAACAAAATCGATGGTAGAACAAAAATTATCTCTTCAATGGTTTTTAAAAATGAAAGAAATATCAATTCCTGCTATAAAAGTAGTAAAAAATGGGGAAATTAAATTTCATCCAAGTAGATTTAAAAAAAATTATTTTCAATGGATGGATAGAATCCGTGATTGGAATATATCAAGACAATTATGGTGGGGGCATCGTATTCCTGTTTATTATTATGGAAATTCTCCACATGATTTTGTTGTAGCAGAAAACTTGGAAGAAGCTTTAAAAAAAGTAAAACTAAAGATTCCTAATATAAGCTATGATAAAATTTGGCAAGATTCGGATGTTTTGGATACTTGGTTTTCCTCTTGGATTTTGCCAATATCTGTATTTGATGGAATTTCTAATCCACATAATCATGAAATGTCTTATTATTATCCTACTGAAGATTTGGTAACAGGTTCGGATATCTTATTTTTTTGGGTTGCTCGTATGATTATGGCCGGTTTACTTTTTAAGAAAAAAAAACCATTTAAAAATGTTTATTTTACTGGAATAGTGAGAGATTCTAAAAATAAAAAGATATCTAAATCTCTAAATAATTCTCCAAACCCTATAGATTTAATTGAAAAATATGGAGCTGATTCTGTTCGTATGGGAATTATGCTCAGAGCTAGTGCAGGAAAAGATTTTCATTTTGAGGATAATTTTTGTTTGCAAGGAAAAAATTTTTCTAACAAAATATGGAATGCTTTTCGTTTGATACAAAGTTGGAAAATAGTGGAAGAAAATAAGGAGCTTCATGAAGCTTCTAAGCAAGCAATTGAATGGTTTGAAAATCGTTTTTATTATGTTTTAGAAATTTTTGAAAAACTTTTTAAAGAATATAAATTGGATGAATCATTGATGATTTTATACAAGTTAATTTGTAATGATTTTTGTTCTTTATTTCTTGAAATTATCAAACCTGTTTCTGGAAAGTGTATATCAAAAATAGAGTATTCTAACACGGTTAAATTGTTTGAAAATGTATTAAAATTATTACATCCATATATGCCTTTTCTTTCAGAAGAAATATGGAATCTTCTTAGAATAAGAACAAAAGAAGAAGCATTAATTATTTCTTCTTGGCCTAAAAAAAGATCGTATAATAAGAACTTATTAAGTTCTTTTGAAAGAACTACTAAAATTGTATCTAAAATACGTCATATAAGAAATAAAATTCATATTCCTTATAAAACTAGTCTTATTTTATTTTCTATCGGAAAGAAAGAAGAATATCATTCTGTTATATTAAAATTGGCAAATTTATCTCAAATAATTTATGTAAAAAAACCTGAAAAACAACGGTTACTTTCTTTTTTTTTAGGAACGGATAGATACTTTTTATCCGTGGATAAAAAATACTATCATAGAATGGATATTGTTGATATTGAAAAAAAAATTCAGTACTTTCATAATTTATTATCCATGATTCGTAAAAATTTGTCAAACGAAAAATATGTGAAATATGTGTCAAAAGATATTCTTCTAAAGGAGAAAAAAAAAGAAAGTGACACTTTAAAAAAAATAGTTTATCTCAAAGAGATTTTGAATAAAATGGAATAGTATATTTACCAGTTTCCGCTGGATCCACCACCTCCAAATGTTCCACCTTCTCCAAATCCATCAAAATTATCTTCGTTTTCATGTTGGTAGTTTTTTTTTTGGAATAGAAAAAGAAAATCGGTTAAAAATAATGCATTGAATAATGAAGGTTCTATTCCTTTTCTTTGAAAAGGGAATAAGAATAAAAAAAACATAATAAAAAAAATACTAATAGGAATAAAAAAATTCAAAAGATGATTTTTATTATGTTTTTTTTTATATTCATATTTTTTATTTTTTAATATTTTAAATATTTCTTGAATACTATTATCTATGGCTTTAAAATAAAGATTATTCTTTAATAGAGGTTTTATTTTCTTTATGATGCGTTGAGTTGAAAAATCTGTGAGGTAAGGTTCTATTCCATATCCATTTTGTATAGATATCTTATGATCGTTTATGGATAACAAAATGACAATTCCATTATTTTCATTTTTTTTTCCTATACGCCATTTTTCTCCCCATCTATAAGCTAAAAAATTAGGATTTTCTCCATGAAGATCTTTAACTATAGCAACTAAAATTTCTGTTGAAGTTATTTTCGAATATTGAATAAGTTTTTTATTCAAATTTTCTCTTTGACTATTGGTAAGTACTCCTGCATAGTCGTTCACAGGATATATTTTTTTTGTAGTTTCAGGTATATAAAATTGTCCTTGTACAAAATTTGTGAAAAAAAGTAAAATTAATAATGAATTAAAAACTTTTTTTATGAAATTTTTCATTTTTTTATGATTATTGAAAATCTACAATAGGAACTTTTTCTGATCCTATCTTAGATCTAAAATATCCTTTTTCTTTAAATTTAGAAAATAAATTAGAGATAATAATCTTTGGAAACTTGTTCCTATAAGTATTAAAATTATTTACTTGATCATTGAAACGGTTTCTTTCCACATTAATACGATTTTCTGTCCCTTCCAATTGATTTTGTAATTCTGAAAAATTTTGTGTAGATCTTAAATGAGGATAATTTTCTACAATCAATAGCAATCTGCTGATGGAATTGTTTAATCCTTCCTGTGTTCTTTGAAACTTACTAATTTGATTTTGATTCAAATTATTTGGATTTATCTTTATGGAAGTAGCTTTTGCTCTTGATTCTATTACTTGATTCAATGTATTTTTTTCAAAATTAGCAGATCCTTTTACTGTATTGACTAAGTTTGGAACTAAATCTGCTCTTCGTTGATAAACATTTTCTACTTGACTCCATTGTGTTTTTATATTTTCGTTCAATTGAACTAATTGATTGTATGTTTCAGTAATCCAAAAAAAAATTAAAAATATTAATGCAACAATAGTGTAAATACTAATTAAAAAACCTTTTTTCATAAACTAAATATTTTATATACGAATTTTTTGTAATGTTTCAATCAAAAAAAATTTCTCGATTAGAAAAATAAAATCGACATTCTTTAAAAGCTTTTTTATCGCTATCCGATCCATGAATAGCATTTCTTTCTAAAGAACTTGCATATAATTTACGTATAGTTCCTTTTTTTGCTTTTATTGGATTTTTATCTCCTATTAAAGTTCTAAAATCTTTGACTGCATTTTCTTTTTCTAGTAGAACCAAGACTATCGGACCAGAAGACATAAAATCCACCAAAGATTCGAAAAATAAACTTTTTTTGTGTTCTTCATAAAATTTTTTAGCTGATTTTTTTGAAATTTTCGTCATTTTAAGTGCCTTTATACGAAACCCTGCACGAACTATATGAAATAAAATGGATCCTATATATCCATTTTCAACCGCATCAGGTTTTATAATAGCTAATGTTATTTTTCCTATTTTCACTCTCATATTTTATGAAAATTACTGTATTTTCATATACAAAAAAATTAGTATTCATAATCATGAATAAAAAAAAAGAAAATAGTAATAAATTTAGCAGTCTTTTTTATGATGGAGTCTCTTCTTTTGATTTTTTCAAAAAGATGATTCTAAATGATTATAAATTAGCAAAAATAAGTCGTGAAACAAGTATCTTAGGACGGAAAGAAGTATTAAATGGAAGAGCAAAATTTGGTATATTTGGAGATGGCAAGGAAATACCTCAACTAGCTATGGCTAAGGTTTTTAGAAATGGAGATTTCCGATCTGGATATTATAGAGATCAAACTTTCATGATGGCCATTGGCCTTTTAAAGGTTAGAAATTTTTTTTCTCAGTTGTATGCAGATTCTAATTTAAAAGAAGAACCTTTTTCTTCTGGTAGAATGATGACATCTCATTTTGGTTCACGTCTGTTGAATTATGATGGAAATTGGAAAAATCTCATGGAACAAAAAAATTCTATTGCAGATGTTTCTTCTACAGCTTCTCAAATGCCAAGATTATTAGGATTAGCTCATGCTTCCAAGATTTATAAAAATTTAAAAAATTTAAAAGAAACACATAAAATATTTTCTCATAATGGAAATGAAGTAGCATTTGGAACTATTGGAAATGCAAGCATTTCTGAAGGTTTATTTTGGGAAACTATGAATGCTTCTTCGGTATTACAAATACCAATCATCCTTTCCGTTTGGGATGATGGATATGGAATATCCGTTCCTAATAAATATCAATTTTCTAAACAAAATATTAGTGATATTCTCTCTGGTTTTCAAAGGAATAAAAAAGAGAATGGAATAGAGATTTTTCGTGTAAATGGATCTGATTATATGAAACTGACAAGAACATATATTCAAGCTGATAAAATAGCACGGAACGAACATGTTCCTGTAATCATACATGTTACTAATTTGACTCAACCACAAGGACATTCTACTTCTTCATCTCATGAAAGATACAAATCAAAAGAACGTTTACAGTGGGAAATAAATAACGATGGAATAAAAAAATTTAGAGATTGGATTTTGAATTTTAGATTGGAAACAGATTCAGGAATATTTCATAAAATAGCAGATGATCATGCTCTAGATAAAATAGATATAGATTCCAAAGAATATGTCCGTAATGAACAACAAAAGGCTTGGAAAGCTTTTCGAAAACCTATTGAAAAAATACAAAAAGAAGCCCTAAGTATTTTACAGAAAATACAGTTTTCATTCCCTTGTAAAAAATGGATAGAAGAACAGATAAAAACATTGCAGATAGACAAAAAAAATTTACATGTATATCATACGAAAAAATCCATATTTAGTATCGTTAGAAAATCTTTATATTTACTTTCTTCTAAAGAAGAATCTTATCCCAAAAATTGTCTTATAGAATGGTTAAAAAAAACATATAATAAAGAACAAGAAAATTATTCTTCTAATTTGTATAGTATTTCTGAAAAATCATCGATAAACTTAACCGAAGTTAGTCCTATCTATAAAAAAAACTCTTGTAAAGTAGACGGAAGGATCATTTTAAGAGATAATTTTGACAAATTATTAGAACTGCATCCTGATCTTTTAATTTTTGGAGAAGATGTTGGGAAAATTGGAGATGTAAATCAAGGATTGGAAGGTCTTCAAAAAAAATATGGAGAAATTCGTGTTTTCGATACTGGAATACGTGAATCTACTATTATTGGACAAGGTATAGGTCTTGCTATGAGAGGACTTCGTCCTATAGTTGAAATTCAATATTTAGATTATCTTTTATATGCTCTGCAAATTATGAGTGATGACCTTTCTTGTTTACAATATAGAACAAAAGGGGGGCAAAAATCTCCAGTTATTATTCGAACTAGAGGTCATCGTTTGGAAGGAATATGGCATTCTGGATCTCCTATGGGAGGAATTATTAATTATTTAAGAGGAATTTTAGTACTTGTCCCAAGAAATATGGTAAAAGCATCTGGATTCTATAATACTTTATTAGCAGGGGATGATCCTGCTTTAGTTGTTGAGTGTCTTAATGGTTATAGAATAAAGGAAAAGTTACCAGAAAACTTGGGTTATTTCAGAACTCCAATTGGAATAGTGGAATTAACTAGAATAGGAAATGATATCACCATTGTTACTTATGGATCTACATGGAGAATCGTTCATGAAGCAGCAGAAGAATTATCTAAAATAAATATAGAAACTGAAATAATAGACATTCAATCATTATTACCTTTTGATCTTCCAAAAGATATAGTAAAAAGTTTAAAGAAAACTAATCGATTGTTGATCATAGACGAGGATGTACCAGGAGGAGCTTCTGCCTACATATTACAAAAAATATTAGAAGAACAAAATGGATATTATTATTTGGATAGTCCTCCTGTTACAATTACAGCTAAAGAACATCGTCCTCCTTATGGATCAGATGGAGATTATTTTTCAAAACCATCTGTAGAAGATGTTGTAGAAAAAGTATTGCAAATTGTTCATGAAAAATGAAATTCAATTCTTATTTTTGATTAGAAGTAATCTTTTGTCCAACCTAAAATATGAAAATAGAAAAAGTCTTAAATTCAAGGATAAATAATATGGATTTTAATAATATATCCTTTGGAAATTCCTATTCGGATCATATATTTTGTTCAGAATTTAGAAATGGAAAGTGGATTAATCCCATTATTCAACCCTTTGAAAATATGATGTTTTCTCCTGGTTCTCTTGTTTTTCATTATGGACAAGCTGTTTTCGAAGGAATGAAAGCTTATAAAGATAAAAATGAAGAAGTTTTTTTATTTCGTCCGGAAGAAAATTTTAAAAGAATGAATCGATCAGCTATACGTTTGGAAATGCCTACTATTCCAAAATACATCTTTATGAATGGATTGAAAAATTTAATAGGTTTGGATAGAAATTGGATTCCAAAAAATTATGGACAGTCTTTATATATTCGTCCTTTATTGATTGCAACAGATGTTGGTCTATCCGTTAATCCTTCTAACGATTATTTATTTATGATCATGACTACACCTTCAGACGCTTATTATAAAAATCCTTTAAAAATAAAAATTGAAGAAAAATACAGTCGTTCTTCTCCAGGAGGTGTAGGATTTACTAAATATTCTGGAAATTATGCTCCTTCTTTCTATCCTATTAGATTAGCGAGGGAAGAGGGTTTTGATCAGATATTATGGACAGATTCTTCCACTCACACACTGATTGAAGAATCTGATACAATGAATGTTTGTTTTTGGTTAAAAGATAAACTAGTTACTCCACTAGCTAACGAAAAAATATTAAATGGAATAACATGTAAAAGTGTTCTTTCTTTGGCCAAAAAAGAAGGAATAGATATACAAAAACGTAATTTAAGTGTTTCAGAAATCATAGATGGATTAAAAAAAGGTTTTTTAAAAGAAGCTTTTGGTTGCGGAACAGCAGTAGTTATTACCTATTTTCAAACAATTAGTTATAAAGGAAAGAATTTTTATTTACCGGATCTTCCAGATGAGGAAAGAATTTCTATTTTTTTGAAAAAAAGATTGTTAGATATACAACACAATTTATCGGAAGATCCTTTTGGATGGAGATTAAAATTGGAAAAAATTTTATAATGAAAGGAAAATTTCAATATATAGAAAAAGTTACGAAACAGTCTTTATCTATTTTATATAAATTGGACTCATGTCCAAAATTGGATTTTCAATATACTAAAAAAGAATATCCAGGAGATATTACTTTGATTTTATTTTCTTTATCTAAGAAGTTAAAACAACCTGTCGAAAAAATTGGAAATAGTATTGGAAATTATGTACAGAATCAATTAGGGGGTCTTATTTCTTTTTCTATTATTGGAGGTTTTTTAAATTTTATTTTTAAGGATGGTTATTATATTCATCTTCTTAAAAGAATGTTAAATAACAATTTTTATTATAACTTAAAATCTTCCTCTGAAAATATAATGATAGAATATTCTTCTCCTAATGCCAATAAACCTCTTCATTTAGGTCATATTAGAAATAGTCTTATTGGTTTTTCTATATCCGAAATATTGAAAATGATTGGGCATAAAATAACAAAAGTTCAGATAATTAATGACAGAGGAATACATATATGTAAATCTATGATTGCTTGGAAAAAATTAGGAGAAGGAAAAACTCCTGATAGTACAGGAATGAAAGGGGATCATTTTGTTGGTCGATATTATAGTTTATTTGATAAAATTTATCATAATCAATATAAAAAAAATTCTAAACCTAAAAAGATAGTACCTATTTTAAAAGAAGCAAGGAATTTATTAAAAAAATGGGAATCTGGAGATATTGAAACTATGAATATTTGGAAAAAAATGAATAAATGGGTTTATGATGGTTTTAAAAAGACTTATAAAAAATTGGGAATAACTTTTGATAAAGTAGAATATGAAAGTAATGTTTATGAAATTGGGAAAAATATTGTTATAAATGGTCTTGAAAAAGGTATTTTTTTTAAAAAAGAAGATGGGTCTATTTGGGTTAATCTGGAAAAAGAAGGTTTTGATGAGAAACTTTTATTGCGGTCGGATGAAACTTCCGTATATATAACTCAAGATATAGGAACAGCTGTAGAACGTTTTAGAAAATATTCTATAGATCAATTGATTTACATTGTAGGAGAAGAACAAGATTATCATTTTAAAGTTCTTTTTAGGATATTAAAACATTTAGGATATGTATGGGTTAAAAAATTATCCCATCTTTCTTATGGAATGGTGGATTTACCAAGTGGGAAAATGGAATCAAGAAAAGGAAATATTATAGATGCTGATAGTTATATACTGGAAATTATTTCTATGGCAAAAAAAAAATTGTCAAATAATTTTTCCAATAAAAAAAAAGAAAAATATGCTGAAGTAATAGGATTAGGAGCTCTAAAATATAATTTTCTTCAAGTTGATCCTAAAAAAAGAATAATTTTTCATCCAGAAAAATCTATGGATTTTTCTGGAAAAACAGGAACCTATATTCAATATGCTTATTCTAGAATTCGTTCATTGGAACGAAAATTTTTAGATTTATGTTCTTTAACTAATGAAGATTGGTCGAACGCAAAATTAGATGTATATGAAAAAAATATGATTAAAATTATTCAAAAATATCCATTGATATTAAAAAAATCAGCAATGGATTTGAATCCTTCTTTAGTAGCGAATTATGTTTATGATGTTGCTAAAATTTTTAATCATCTATATCAAAATAAAAAATTAATTGATCCTTTAGATATTCTTCATAGTAATATTCGTATGAATATTATTCATGTTACAGGGAATATTTTAAAATCAGGAATGAGTTTATTAGGTATAAAAATGCTTGATCATATGTAAAAAAAATAAACGATTATGTTTGAATACTTACAGAAAAACTTGAATAAAGCCCTTTATATTTTAAAGGGAAATAACAAAATAACTGAAATAAATATTGTAGAAACTCTGAAAGAAATTCATAGGGCTCTTATCGATGCGGATGTTAGTTATAAAATAGCTAAAACATTTGTTCAAAAGATTAAAGAAAAATCTATTGGAAGAAAAGTACTAACTTCTTTAAATCCAAAGCAATTAATCATAAAAATTGTATATGATGAGTTAGTTCTTCTTATGGGAGAAAAAAAAATGGATATAAACCTTTCCAATAATCCTTCCATTATCTTAATTTGTGGATTGCAAGGAAGTGGGAAAACTTCTTTTTCTTCTAAACTTGCTTTCTTTTTGAGAAAAAAAAACAAAACTCCTTTGCTAGTAGCTGCAGATATTCATCGTCCTGCAGCTATAGATCAATTAAAAATAATGGGTGATAAAGAAAATATTCCCGTTTTTTTTTTAAGAGAAAGTAAAAGTGTAATAGAAATTATGGAAAAATCTTTTATTTATGCTTCTGAAAAAAAACACAACGTTATCATCATCGATACGGCAGGAAGATTGTCTATTGATCAAATTATGATGGATGAAATCAAAAAAATTCATCAATATTCTCAACCAAGTGAAACTCTATTTGTCGTGGATGCAATGACTGGACAGGATGCTATAAATACTGTTCAAGTTTTTTCTAAATATTTGAACATTGATGGAATAGTAATGACTAAATTGGATGGAGATAGTAGAGGAGGAGTAGCTATTACTATGTCTAGCGTAGTTGGAAAACCTATTAAATTTATTAGTAATGGAGAGAAAGTAGAGGATATGGAAATTTTTTATCCAGAAAGAATAGCTAATAGAATTTTAGGAATGGGAGATATAATTTCTTTTGTAGAAAAAGTTCAAGAACAATTTGATGAGGAAAAAACTAAAAAGATTTATAGAAAAATATCAAAAAATCGTTTTGATTTTGAAGATTTATTAGAACAAATACAACAAGTAAAAAAAATAGGAAGTATTAAAAATATTGTTTCCATGATTCCTGGAATGGCAAACTTCTTTGTCAAAGATAAAAAAGATTCTTTAAACCAAATAGAATCCATTATTTTGTCCATGACTCCTTATGAAAGAAATCATCCAAAAGTATTTACTGATGATATCAGAAGAAAAAAAAGAATCTCAAAGGGAGCTGGAGTTACATTGATGGATATGGATCTTTTTTTGAAACAATTTTATAACATTAGTAGGATGATGAAAACAATTAAGGAAAATTCAGGGAAAGAAATTATAAAAAATTTTTTATCAAAAATTATCAATAAAGAGAATAATAATATGCATTAATTTTCTTTTTTTTTGAAAATATTTTTAATTTTGTTGGTCCAATATGCGATATGGGGAGATCACGGATATGAATGATTCATCATGAAAAATTTTTTAAATAGAAATAGATTTCTAAGTATTTTAGAAAATAGAAAGATTTGGGATATGGTCATTATCGGAGGAGGAGCTACAGGTTTAGGTATTGCTTTGGATTCAGCTTCTAGAGGATATAAGACTCTACTTTTAGAACAATCTGATTTTTCTAAAGGAACTTCTAGTCGTAGTACAAAATTAATCCACGGAGGAATACGATATTTATCTCAAGGAAATATAAAATTAGTATATGAAGCCTTACAGGAAAGGGGTTTTTTGTTGAAAAATGCTCCTCATTTGGTTAAAAAAAAACGATTTGTTATTCCAATTTTTAGTTGGAGAATGGGTTTATTGTATTGGATTGGTTTAAAAATTTATGAATGGTTGGCTGGATCATTGAGTTTTGGAAAATCACAATTTTTATCTAAAAATGAAACTATCAAAATATTTCCTGAAATTAGACAAAAAAGTTTGAAAGGAGGTATTTTGTATTATGATGGACAGTTTGATGATGCTCGTCTAGCTATTAATATAGCTCAAACTTGTGTTCATAAAGGAGGTGTATTGTTAAATTACTTTCAAGTAAAAAATCTTATTAAGAAAATAGGAAATAAGATATCTGGGGTAATAGCTTATGATCTTGAAACTAAAAAAAAATATTCTATTCATTCAAAAACAGTAGTCAATGCTACTGGGGTTTTTTCCAATAATATTTCAAAAATGGATGAATCTACATGGCCTATTTTCATAAGACCTAGTCAAGGAACGCATATTGTATTAAAAAAATCTTTTTTTAGCAGTTCTGATGCTATAGTGATACCAAAAACTTCTGATGGAAGAATTCTGTTTAGCATTCCATGGTATGATCATGTTCTAATAGGAACTACAGATACTTTTTTAGAAGAAAGTGTTCTTGAACCTAAACCTCTAGAAAAAGAAATAGATTTTATTTTGCACACTTTTAAAAAATATTTTGTATTTCATCCGAAAAAAAAGGACATATTAAGTGTTTTTTCTGGATTACGTCCTCTTGTTGTACCTCCTAATTCATCTTCTACTACTTCCACTAAAGATATTTCTAGATCTCATAAACTAATAATTAGTCCTTCTGGATTAGTAACCATCATAGGTGGAAAATGGACTACATATAGAAAAATGGCGGAAGAAACGGTCAATAAAGCTATCGAAATAGGAAGATTAAATAAAGTTCCTTCTGTAACCAAAAATATAAAGATTTTTGGTTATAGTACCTCTTTTTTTAAAAGTACTGATGGAAAAAAAGAATTGTATATTAAAAAATTAATTGAGGAAAATCCTTTATGGGGAGATCCATTGATATCTCAGTCTCCTTATTATTGTATAAAAGCAGAAGTTATATGGATGGTTCGTCATGAAATGGCTAGAACAATAGAAGATGTTTTAGCAAGGAGGTTTCGTTTATTGTTTTTGAATGCTAGGAAAGCTATAGATATAGCCCCAATAGTAGCAGAATTAATGGCTCAAGAGCTTTCTAGAGATGAAAAGTGGAAAAAATCACAGATAGCTTCTTTTAAAGATTTAGCTATGCATTATTATTATCCTATCCAGTAGTAAGTATTGTAATTATATATGTATGAAAAAATATGTGCTTTCATTAGATCAGGGAACTACTAGTTCTAGAGCTATTATTTTTGATAAAATTGGAAATATTATTTCCGTAGCTCAAAGAGAGTTTACACAAATTTATCCTTACCCTGGATGGGTAGAACATAATGCAGAAGAAATATGGTCTACGCAAGCTTCTGTTGCTTTAGAAGCTATTTTAAAAGCAAATTTAGAAGGGGAAAATATTGTTTCAATAGGAATAACTAACCAAAGAGAAACTACTGTTGTATGGGATAAAAGAACGGGCGAACCTATTTTTAATGCTATCGTTTGGCAAGATAGACGTACATCCAACTATTGTGATCAAATAAAATATGATGGATTAACTGAAATGATTAGAAAAAAAACAGGTCTCGTTATAGATCCTTATTTTTCTGCTACGAAAATAAAATGGATATTAGAAAATGTTCCAGGAGCAAGAGATAAAGCTAATTCTGGAAATTTAGCTTTTGGAACTATAGATTCATGGTTAATATGGAATTTAACCGGAAAAGAAATTCATGTAACAGATGTAACCAATGCTTCTAGAACTATGCTGTTCAATATTCATACTCTTAGTTGGGATCAAGATTTAATCAATTTATTCGATATTCCATATACAATGCTTCCATCAGTAAAATCATCTAGTGAAATTTTCGGTTATACAACTGGTCATATACTTTCTCATAAAATTCCTATTTCTGGAATTGCTGGAGATCAACAAGCTGCACTTTTTGGTCAAATGTGCACGAAGATTGGAATGGTGAAAAATACTTATGGAACGGGTTGTTTTATGTTGATGAATGTAGGAGAGACTCCTGTTTTTTCTCAAAATAATTTAATAACTACTATTGCTTGGAAAATTAAAGATAAAATTCAATATGCTTTAGAAGGTAGTGTTTTTATAGCAGGGGCAGTTGTACAATGGCTTAGGGATGGATTAGGTTTACTGTTATCTTCAAGTGAAGCAGAACTACTTGCTTCTTCAGTAGAAAATACAGAAGGGTTGTATATGGTACCAGCTTTTTCCGGATTAGGAGCTCCTTATTGGGATCAAAAAGCAAGAGGAACCATTGTAGGAATAACAAGAGGGACTTCTTCTGCTCATTTTGTACGTGCAGCTTTGGAAAGTATTGCTTTTCAAAATATGGATGTATTGAAAGCCATGGAGGCTGATTCAGGAATTTCTATCAAAGAACTTCGTGTAGATGGAGGGGCAACAGTCAATAAATTATTGATGCAATTTCAATCTGAGATCCTCAATGTGAAAGTAGTTAAATCCAAAATTTCTGAACTTACAGCAGCAGGAGCAGCTTATCTAGCAGGATTAGCCGTAAATTATTGGACTGGTCTTGAAGAAATTCAGGAGAACTGGAAATTAGAACATATTTTTGAACCAAAAGGAATGTCAAGTCGTTTGGAAAGAATTAAAGGTTGGAAAAGAGCAATAAAAACTACCAGATCTTGGTCTAGTAAATAATTTTTTTATGATAAAATTTTATGCAGAGATTATAGGAACTATGATTTTAGTTTTTTTAGGAAATGGAGTGGGAGCAAATGTCCTTTTGTCCAAAACAAAAGGACATAAGGATGGTGGATGGTTAACCATTACTATAGGATGGGCTTTAGCTGTTTTTATGGGAATCATAGTATCTTTTCCTTATAGTGGAGCCCATTTAAATCCATCTGTAACGATAGGTTTAGCCATAGTTGGAAAATTCAATTGGGGTCTTGTTCCGTTTTATATTTTATCTCAATTTATTGGGTCTATGTTAGGAGCTTTATTAGTATGGATTTTATACAAGGATCATTTTTTGATAACTGAAAATGAAAAGTATAAATTATCTGTTTTCGCAACATGTCCCTCTATAAGAAATTTTACATCCAATTTTTTAAGTGAAGTATTAGCTACTTTTATTTTTATGTTTTTGAATTTTAACCTTACAGAAGGATCTATTTTTTTTCATGAAAAAAAATATTCTATAGCTTTTCCATTATCTTTGATTGTATTGGGAATTGGATTATCTTTAGGGGGGACTACTGGATATGCTATTAATCCTGCTCGTGATCTAGGTCCAAGAATTATATATTCTTTAATCAAAATTCCTGGGAAAGGAAAAAGTAATTGGGATTATGCTTGGATTCCTGTATTAGGTCCTGTTATTGGTAGTTCTATTGCCTCTATATTATATTTGTTGTTTTCAAAATAAATGAAAAAAACTCGTAACTTTTTTTTATTGGAAATAAATATTCGAATACTTTTTTTAAGTTAAAACCCAGTATGGATCACAGGAAAATAGGGAAAAAACTAAAATTTTTTATTTTTTCTGATAGAGTTGGGACAGGTTTACCATTATGGTTACCAAGAGGGACCATTTTTAGAAACAATTTGGAAAAATTCTTGACCGATATTCAAAAAGAATATGGATACGAAATGATTGTTACTCCACATATTGGACATAAAAAATTGTATGTTAGAAGCGGTCATTGGAATAAATATGGAAAAGATAGTTTCAAACCTATTCAAACTCCTCGTTCGAAAGAAGAATTTTTATTAAAACCAATGAACTGTCCTCATCATTGCGAAGTTTATCGTTCCCAAGAATGGTCTTATCGTGATCTCCCTAAACGTTTTGCAGAATTTGGGACCGTGTATCGTTATGAACAAAGTGGTGAGCTTCATGGTCTTACAAGAGTTAGAGGGTTCACCCAAGATGATGCACATATTTTTTGCACTTATGATCAATTAGTGGAAGAATTTAAAAAAGTAATAAATTTGGTTTTTTACGTATTTCGTCGTTTAGGTTTTTTGGAATATACGATAAGAGTCTCACTTAGAGATACAAAAAGAATAGAAAATTATATTGGGTCTGAAAAAAATTGGATAAAAGCTGAAGAAGCTATACTTAGAGCTGTTAGAGAAGAAAAGATAGAAGCTCCTATTCATTATGGAGAAGCAGCCTTTTATGGCCCAAAATTGGATTTTCTTATCAAAGATTCTTTGGGACGAGATTGGCAGTTAGGAACTATTCAAGTTGATTATAATTTACCTGAAAGATTTGATTTATATTATAAGGGAAAAAATAATGAAAAACATCGTCCTGTAATGATACACAGAGCTCCTTTTGGTTCTTTGGAACGTCTTATAGCCATTCTTATAGAACATACAAAAGGAAATCTTCCATTCTGGTTAGTTCCTAATCAAGCGGTTATACTTCCTATAAGTGATAAATATATAGTTTATGCAAAAAAAATTTTAAATTTGATGTTAAATTGTGGAATTCGTGTTTTTATTGATAAAAGAAATGAGAAAATAGATAAAAAAATCAGAGATTCGGAAGAAAATAAAATTCCATATATGATTGTTGTAGGAGAAAAAGAAGAAAGAAATGAAACTATTTCATTGCGCCGACATGGTTTAGGTCATATGGGAATATTTTCTATTTCCAATGGAATAGACACTATTTTTAAAGAAACTAATTAAACTTATAAATATCATAAAAAAGAAATTTTTTAGATCTAGAGGAGGTAAAAAAAAGAGAATATATCGTCCATTTACACAACAAAAAAAGGATACACATCGTATTAATAATCATATAGATTCTCATCAAGTTCGTTTGGTTGGAAATTGTAGTATAGAAAATGGGATTTACTCTATACAAGAAGCTATTCAATTTGCTAGACATAAAGGACTTGATTTAGTGGAAATTAATCCAAAAGTGGATCCTCCTGTATGTAAAATACTGGATTATCAGAAGTTTTTATATGAACAAAAGAAAAAAAAGAAGCAATTTAAAGCGAAACAAATTAAAGTGAATACTAAAGAAATTAGATTTGGCCCTCAAATAGGAGATCATGATGGAAAGGTTAAAATAAAAAGTGCTGAAAAATTTCTAATGCGAGGGGATAAAGTAAAAGTTTTTGTTTTCTTTAAGGGACGTTCAATAGTATATAAAGATCAAGGAAAAATAAAATTGTTAAAATTCGCAGAAGAAATTGAAGAATATGGAAGGGTAGAAAAAATGCCAGTTATGGAAGGCAAAAGAATGTACATGATTTTAGCTCCAAAAAAAGTTTAGTATGCCTAAATTAAAAACAAAATCAGGATCAAAAAAAAGATTCAAAAAGACAGCTAATGGATCTATAAAAAAAAAACATGCATTTAAAAATCATCTTTTAACTAAAAAATCGAAGAAAAGAAAACGTAAACTTTCAGTATTTTCTTTATTGAAGAGATCCGATCAAAAAAATATAGACAAACAATTATAAAATGCCAAGATCTACAAATTCCGTTTTTTCTAGACGAAGACGTAAAAAAATACTTAAATTATCAAAAGGTTTTTATGGAGCAAGAAGTAAAGTTTATACAGTAGCTAAAAATGCTGTAGAAAAATCTTTGATCTATGCCTTTTCAGGAAGAAAAAAAAAGAAAAAATATTTCAGATCTCTTTGGATTCAACGTATTAATGCTGGGGTTCGTCAATACGGAATATCCTATTCCGTATTTATGAAAAAACTATCTGATAAAAACATTAAAATTAATAGAAAATTCCTTTCATATTTTTCTATGAACGATCCAGATTCCTTAAAAAAAATAGTAGATCATATCACCTCATAGATAATTTTATTTTTTCCAAAAAATAGATCATTTTTTTTTCTATCGATTTTTTTTTCATGGAGG
Organism: Blattabacterium sp. (Mastotermes darwiniensis) str. MADAR; assembly: GCF_000233435.1. NCBI lineage: Bacteria > Pseudomonadati > Bacteroidota > Flavobacteriia > Flavobacteriales > Blattabacteriaceae > Blattabacterium > Blattabacterium sp. (Mastotermes darwiniensis). The sequence goes on from NC_016146.1 coordinate 195,255, forward strand.
ACAAATAATCTATAAAAAGTTTCCCTTCAATATGATCATATTCATGTTGTATTACTCTTGCACAGATCCCTTTAAAAGTTTTTTTTTTTTTTCCAGTTATGATCGTAGTATTCTATTAATACATGAGATTTTCTTTTTATATATCCCATAATTCCAGGAAAACTTAAACAACCTTCATTGAAGGAATATTCTTTCCCATAAATTTTCAATATTTTAGCGTTAATAAAAACTTCTTTATATATATCTTTTTCCGATGAATAAGGCGTTTCAACTATAAAAAGTCGTATACTTTTTCCAATTTGAGGAGCAGCCAATCCTATTCCTTTTACTTTATGTATAGTTTCAAACATATCCTTTATCAATTGACTAGTTTTCTTTCGGAAAGAGATATCTATATCTATACATTTCTTTCTTAAAATAGGATGACCATAAATGACTATAGGTAAAATCATAGATTAATTTTTTTCTCTTCTTTTAATGGAAAGATAAGATTGTAAAATAAGGATGGCACTAATTTTATTTAAAATTTCTTTTTTTCTTCTCTTTTTTTTTTTTAAACCTAATTTTATCATTGTGTGAAATGCCATTTTAGATGTCAAACGTTCATCCAGTCGATCTATTATAATTTTAGGATGTTTTCTCTGAAATTTATAAATAAATTTTTTAATAGACTTTTCTATTAAAAACTCTTTATTGTTAAATGTTTTAGGTAATCCTATAACAATTTTTTTTATCCGTTCATGATCTATAAAAATATCTAAAAAATTCATTAATTTATTAGTCGGAATGGCTTTTAGTCCAAATGCAAATTCTTGTGAAGAGTCTGTTATAGACAAACCTGTTATCACTTCTCCGTAATCTATTCCCAATATTTTTTTCATTATAGTGTAACAAATATATTATTTATTTACTACTTTTGCTTTTTATCAGTATGAATAAATTAAAATTAGAAATAGAAAAGGCTTGGAATAAAGAAACATGGTCTACAGATAGTAATATAAAGAAAATAGTAATTCATGTGATTGATTATGTAGAACAAGGATTAATAAGAGTTTCTGAATCCAGAAATGGAAAGTGGAGGGTAAATGAATGGATAAAAAAAGCTATAATTATGTATTTTTCCATTAAAAGGATGAATACCATAGAATTAGGACCATTAGAATTTTATGATAAAATACCAATAAAAAATAAATTTAAAGAAAAGGGAATTCGCGTAGTTCCTCATGCAATAGCACGTTATGGTTCTTATATTTCTCCTGGAGTTATACTTATGCCTTCTTACGTAAATATAGGAGCATATATAGGAGAAAAAACAATGATAGATACATGGGCAACAATAGGAAGTTGTGCTCAAGTTGGAAAACGCGTTCATATAAGTGGAGGAGTTGGAATAGGAGGGGTATTAGAACCAATACAAAAGAATCCAGTAATTATTGAAGATGATGTTTTTGTTGGATCTAGATGTATTTTAGTGGAAGGTATTCTTATAGAAAAAGAAGCAGTATTAGGAGCAAATGTTGTTATAACTTCTTCTACTAAAATATTTGATGTTACAAATGAAAAACCTATAGAGATGAAAGGAGTAGTTCCTAAATACTCCGTAGTAATACCTGGATCTTATCCCAAGAAATTTCCTTCAGGAATATATCATATTCCATGTGCCATGATTATAGGAAAACGAAAATATAGCACTAATAAAAAAACCTCTTTAAATGAGGTATTGAGAACTCATCATATTGTTGTGTAATTATGTCTTTTCATAAAGAAATAGAAATAAGTGTAAAAATATTAAAAAAAGGAAAAGTTCTATTATATCCTACAGATACTGTATGGGGACTGGGGTGTGATGCTTTTAATTTAAATGCTATAGAAAAAATATATAAAATAAAGAATAGAGATATTTCTAAATCTATGATTGTTTTAGTAGAAAAAATAGATCGTTTATACGAATTAATAGAAAGAATTCCTAATTTAGTTAAGAGAATTATTCAGGATAATCATATAAAAAGAAAAAAACCTATTACTATAGTGTATGACAATCCTAGTAAAAAGATTTATAATCTATTGATAAGGGATAACACTTTAGCCATACGCCTAACTAACGATCTTTTTTGTAATAGTTTGATTAAAGAATTAGATAGACCAATTGTATCTACTTCTGCCAATTTATCAGGATTTCAAAATCCTAAATACTTTTCGGATATTCATCCTTCTATATTAAGTAAAATTGATTATGCTGTGAATTTTCGTAGAAAAGAAAAGTCCCGTTATAATCATTCTTCTATAATAAAAATTATTTCAAATAAGGTTAAAATATTACGTGTATAATTTCCATGAATTTAATTTCTGCTGTTCATCGGTCTATATTTCGTATTGTTAGTCAATCTGCTCAAAATATACAACAAGATTGTTATGTTGTAGGGGGTTATGTTCGGGATTTCCTACTTAGAAGAAGTAGTCATCTTTTTTACAAAGATTTAGATATTCTAACAATAGGAGAAGGAATTAAATTAGCTCAAGAAGTATCTAAACATATAAAACCTTCTCCTAGAATAAATATATTTAAACGTTTTGGAACTGCTATGTTAGAATATAATAATCAAAAAATAGAGTTTGTTGGATCTAGAAAAGAATCGTATCATTTATATAGTAGAAAACCTATAATAAATTTCGGTACATTACAGGATGATCAAAATAGAAGAGATTTTACAATTAATGCTTTAGCTATTAGTTTAAACCAAAAAAATTATGGAGAATTGATAGATCCATTTGGAGGTTTATTAGATTTGAAAAAAAAAATTTTAAGGACTCCATTAAATTCAGACAGAACTTATTCGGATGATCCATTACGAATGATGCGTGCTATACGATTTGCTACTCAACTTAAATTTATCATAGAAGAATCTTCTTTTCAGTCCATTCAGAAAAATAAAAATAGAATAAACATTGTTGCTATAGAAAGAGTAACAGAAGAATTTAATAAGATTCTTCTATCTAAGAATCCTTCTATAGGTTTATTTCTATTATATAAATCTGGATTATTATCAATGATATTACCGGAACTCACTCTATTGAAAGGGATAGGAGAAAAAGACGGTTATAAGCACAAAGATAATTTTGATCATACTTTACAAGTAGTGGATAATATAAGTCAAAAAGAAAAAAATTCTATTTGGTTAAGATGGGCTGCTTTACTTCATGATATAGGAAAATCCTACACTAAAAAATTTTTTCCAAAAACTGGTTGGTCTTTTCATGCACATGAATTTGTAGGATCAAAAATGGTCCCTAATATCTTTCAACGTTTAAAATTACCAAAAGGGAAACCTATGAAATATGTGAAAAAAATGATTCAGCATAGTTACAGGCCTATTTCGTTAATAGGAACTATCACTAGTGATTCTGCTCTTCGTAGATTATTATTTGATATGGGAAAAGATATAGAAGATTTAATCAATCTATGTATAGCGGATATTACTACAAAGAATATAGAAAAAAAAAATAGATATAAAAAAAATTTATTTTTTCTAATGGAAAGGATTAGAAAATTAGAAGATAGAGATCGTATTAAAAACTGGAAATCTCCTATATCAGGAAACGATATAATGAATGCTTTTCATATAGACCCATGTAAAAAAATAGGAATCATAAAAAATTTTATTAAGGAATCTATTTTGGAAGGAAGAATATCCAATGAATTTCATTCTGCCTATTTTCTTATGTTAAAAAAAGGAAAAGAATTAGGATTGAAAAAAAAATAAATATGTTTTTTTCTAGTATTAACGGGGAATATAAAAAAAGAATTATATTATTACCACATCCTCATCCAGATGGAGATGCTTTAGGTTCATCTTTAGCACTTTTACTCTATTTAAGAAAACTTAAACATGATGTAGATTTAATATCGCCTACAGAATATTCTGAATTTTTCAAATGGATGCCTGGGATTCAAAATCTTATTGTTTTTTCTGAAGAAAAAAAATACCTTATAAGAAAAAAAATAGTAGATTCCGATTATATTTTTTTTATAGATTTCAATAATCCATCAAGATTAAAAACATTGATAAATTTTTTGGAATATTCTCAAGCAAAAAAAATATTAATAGATCATCATCCTTATCCTTATCCCTTGTATTTTGATTTTATGTTTTTAGATCCAACGGCAGCTTCTACCAGTATTTTAGTATTTAGATTTCTATCTAAAATGAATGATTTAGACAAAATTGATCAAGAAATAGCTACCTGTTTATACGTTGGTTTAATGACAGACACTGGTTCTTTTCGTTTTCCTTCTGTTACCTATGAAACTCATTTTATTGCTGGGAAGTTGATAGAAAAGGGAATTAATATTGAAAACATCTATAATCATTTACACGAAAGATATAACGAAAATAGGTTAAAAATTTTGTCTACAGCCTTGAAAAAACTAAAAGTAATAGAAAAATATCGTACAGCATATACCAGCATTAATGCCTCTGATATAAATTTATACTCATACCAACAAGGGGATACCGAAGGTATTATTTCCTATGGATTAGGAATAAAAAATATTGTTTTTTCCGTTTTCTTTTTTGAAGAAAAAGAACTATCTCCGATTAGAGTTTCTTTTCGTTCAAGAGGGAATTTCGATGTCAACATCTTTGCTAGAAAACATTTTGGAGGGGGTGGACATAAAAATGCTGCTGGAGGAATATTGGAAAAAAGTCTATACGAAACAATTGAATACTTTTTAAGTATCATTCCTAATTATCATAAAAATCTTATACTTTCCATTTGATATTACATCCGTAACTTGGTTTTATTTTTGGATATGTTATTTTTTCTATTCCTTCTAAAATATCTTGTAATATTTCTCTCACATCGTTTCCTGTAACAGGAATTCCATTTCCTGGTCTAGAATCATCTAATTGTCCATGATAACATAAATTTCCTAGACCGTTAAATATAAAAAATTCAGGAGTACATTTAGCCCCATAATACTTAGCTACTTCTTGTTTTTCATCAAAAAAATAAGGAAATGGATAACCCAATTGATGAGATATTTTTTTCATTTCCTCAGGAGAATCTTCTGGATATTTTTCGATATCGTTAGAATTTATAGCCAAAAAAGAAACTCCTTTAGGAATATATTCCTTAGTTAAACGTACTAATTCTGGATTAATATGTTTGACATACGGACAATGATTACAAATAAACATAATGACAGTAGCTTTATCGGAAAAAAAATTTTTAAGAAATTTATTCTTTCTTGATATAGATTCTAATAATTCAAAATTTTTTATTTTTATTTTTCTAATCTCATTAGAAGAATGGGTAACGACCATACATATTTATTTTTTTAATTATTTTTTTGAACAAAAAACAAAAGATTTCTTCTTTTCTTCTTCAGCTAATTCTTCGTCTATTAATATCCTTCCACTATGTTCATCTATTAAAAGTTTATTTCGTTGTATTAGCTCGGAATACTTTTGTGGAGTTATAGAAAGATAGGATCCTAATGGAGCTCCTCTTTGAACTGGAGCAACAGCTATTCCATTTTTAACCCTATTTCTTATTTTTTTATAAGTTTTTAATAAATTATTATCTACTTTTTTAGCAAAAAATATAGATTTTTCTAGTAAAATTTTTTCTTCTTTTTCATTTTCTAATAAAATTTTATTTAATTCTTTTTTTTTATGAAAAAGATGTTCTTTTTGATTTCTAAAAATTTCTTCTTTATTTTCTAAAAGTTTCTTACTTTTATAAATTTTAAGATTCATTTCTTGTATTCTTTTTTCAGATAATTGAATTTCTAATTTCTGATAATCAATTTCTTTTTCTATAAAATATAATTCCTTGTGATTTCTTACAACATTATCCTTTTGTTTCTCATATTGTTTGATCAAATTCTCAGAGTATTTAATTTCTTTGTTTTTTTTATCAATATTTTGTTCGATAGAAATAATTTCCTCATAAATATCTTTTAATGTTATTTTTACCTTTTCAAGTTCTTCTTCCAATTTATTTATTTCCACGGGTATATTTATACGGAAGTTTTTTATTTCATCCATACGAGAATCTATCAATTGAAGATTGTATAAAACTCTTAATTGATCTGCAACTTTGGTAACAGTTTCTTGTATTTTATTTTCCATGATATTTTTTAATAAAAATATTTAACTGGACTAGTATGAATTTCTGATTCGTAAATAGGAATATGAACAAATTTTTTATCTAAAAAAGATTTTAGTAAATTCTTATTGAATTTTTCAGATTCATAATGCCCTATATCTACAATTAATATTTTATTTTCCGATTTAAAAAAATCATGATATTTAAAATCAGATGATATAAAAACATGAGCATTCTCTTTTATAGCTGTTTCAATACCAAATCTTCCTGAACCTGTAATCATCGCTATTTTTCTAATTTTTCTTCCTATGAATGGAGAATGTCTAATACAGAGCAAATTCATTCTATTTTTTAAATAAAGAAGAAAATCATATTCATTCATTTCTTCCAGTAAATATCCTATTATTCCTATACCTATATAGGGATTAATATTTTCAATATTATAAATCTCATAGGAGACTTCTTCATAAGGATGACTTTTAAAAAGAGCTTCTTTAATTATATTTAATTTATGAAATGGAAAAACCACGTTAATACAAGTTTCTTTTTCCATATGAAAATCTCCTTTTTTACCAAAAAGAGGTTTAGAATTTTCATTCCCCATAAAACTTCCAAATCCATCAAAGTTATAACTGCAACGGCTATAATTAGAAATATTTCCAGCTCCTGCCTCAAATAAAGAATTTCTAACTTTATCAGCATAAGAAACTGGGACATAAGTTGTTAATTTTCTTATAGTTCCTTTCTTAGGAAAAATTACCTTTTCTCTATTTAATTGCAAAAATTTTGATATATAAGAAGTAGATCCTTCCCATATTACGTCCAAATTAGTATGAATGACATAAATGGATACATCATTTTTCAATGCGGAAATAACAACTCTTTCTGATAAATTTTTTCCTGTTAAACTTTTTATAGATTGTAAAAATATAGGATGAAAGGATATGATAAGATTGCATTTTTTATTTATAGATTCTGAAAGTACCTCTTCAGTAAGATCTAAAGTTATCAGTATTTTTTTTACTTTTTGATCATATGAACCGACTATTAATCCTATATTATCATAAGATTCTGCATATTCTATAGGAGCTAAACCTTCTAATTCTTTAGCGATATCTCGTACTAAGATTTCCATAAAAAGATAAAAAAAAACACAAGAAAAAGTATGACAAATTTATAAAAAAAATTGATTTTATTGTATTTAAAATTATATTTTTAATTATAAACTAAAAAATAATCATGAATTTAATTCAAAAAAAACCTAATTGGATAAGAGTTAAATTTCCTATTGGAAAGAATTATAATAGATTACAAAAATTAGTGGCCTTACATAAATTAAATACAATTTGTCAAAGTGGAAGTTGTCCTAATATAGGAGAGTGTTGGGAAAAAGGTGTCGCTACTTTTATGATATTGGGAAATGTTTGTACAAGATCCTGTAGATTTTGTGGAGTAAAAACAGGACGTCCTGAAAACGTAGATTGGGAAGAACCAGAAAAAGTAGCAAGATCCATTAAAATATTGAAAATTAAACATGTGGTTATTACTTCTGTGAATAGAGATGATTTAAAAGATATGGGTGCTTCTATATGGAGAAAAACCATACAATTAACCAAAGATATCAATCCATCTATAACAATAGAAACCTTGATACCTGATTTTAAGGGAGAAAAAAAAATCATAGAAAAAATAATATCTTCCAAACCGGAAGTAATTTCTCATAATGTAGAAACTGTTCCTAGGTTAACAAAGAAAATTCGTATTCAAGCGAAATACGATCGTAGTCTTAAAGTATTACAATACATTAAGGAAAAAAATAAAAATATTCGGACAAAAACTGGAATCATGTTAGGATTAGGAGAAAAAATAGAAGAAATATTGGAAACCATGAAGGATATAAAAGACTCTAAAGTAGATATTCTTACAATAGGACAATATTTGCAACCTTCTTTCAAACACTTTCCCGTACATTCTTTTGTTTTACCAGATCAATTTCAAAAATTGAAAAAAATTGGATTAAAATTGGGTTTTAAATATGTAGAGAGTGGACCTCTAGTTCGTTCTTCTTATCATGCGGAAAAGCATGTAAAATAAAATGAAATATTTTTTAATCATTTTTTTTCTCTATTCCAAAAGAATACTGTAATTTCGTTTCTTTCCATAATTTTTTTTCCTTGAGAAAATTTTTAATATAAAACGATACAGATTTATCATTTCCATGTTTAGCAAAAATAATGAGTTGTTCCATGGGACGGGTAGTAGCAACATACAATAAATTAAGATTGTCAAATCTTATCTTAGATAGATATTTTTCATAAGAATTTATGATACAATTATCATCTATTTGTTCAAAATACGGTTGTATCTCTTCTAAATAGATAGAATCCAAACCATGATATAAATTAGGACATACATCTATCCATGTTCCTTCCTTTTTTTTTGAGACAATATTCCAATCGGTGAAAGGAAGAATGACTACAGGAAATTGCAATCCTTTAGATTTGTGAATAGTCATAATTCGAATAGCATCTATATTCTGATCATCAGAAATAATGATACTTTCTTTTTCTTTTTTATATTCCCAATATTCCAAAAAATCTACAATAGAATTTCCTACGATTTTCATATACCTATGAACGAAATCTAAAAAAGAATAGATAGATGAAGTGTTATATGAATTTAATAATCCAAATATAGAAATTATCTGTTCTGCTATATTGTATATAGATTGATTGTATAAATTTTTTAAATCTAATGAATGTTGTTTTGAACCAACAATTTTTTTTAAGAAAAGATTCAATGGAAGAAAAAGAGTTTCTATAAGAAAATCATGATCTTCTTTTTTAGTACGAATTAATTTTTTTTGCAATAATAATAAAATTAAAGTAGCTCTTTTTTGATAACAAAGAGGTTTAAAAAGAATATAAAAAAAATGTACAATTATTTCTATTTCCAGATGATTTTTAATAAGAAGCGAAACGGAAGTATTGACCATAAAACCGTCTTCCATAAGTTTTTCAGATAATAAATTTCCATCTTCATTATTTCTTACTAAGATAGCTATATCCGATAATTTGTATCTCTGTTTTAATAATTTTTGTATCTTATTTTTTATTTGACAATAAATATATTGTTTGTAATTAATTTCACCCAAACAAACGAAATTTAATTCAACATATCCTCCAGGTTTTTTGAATACTTTTTGTTTAGTTTTATTATATTTATAAAGAGTAGAATTAAAAATTTTATATACCGATTGATAAAGGGAATTATTAAATTTTACAATTTCTTCATAGCTACGAAAATTAGTTTCTATAGTGAATACTTCTTTATGATAAGATTTAGATGAAGAAGAAATTATATGAATCAAAGACTTAGAATCCCCACCTCTCCAATTATATATAGATTGTTTAGGATCTCCTACAATCATTGCTGATCCATTTTCTGATAAAGCATTTTCAACTAATATTCGAATATTTTCCCATTGTAACAATGAAATATCCTGAAATTCATCGATCAAATAATGTTTGTATTTTTCCCCAATTTTTTCATAAATATGAGGATAGGGTTCTTGGATAATCCTTTCATGAAGTATTTTATTTAATTCTGGGTATAAAAGAATATTTTTTTCTTCTTTTAAAGAATGAATTTCTTTTTCTATTTCATGTATTATAGATAAAAAATTAAAATTTTTTAAAAAAAGTTTATCTAAAATATAAGAGTCAATATATTTATCATATAAAAATTTTGTTTCTTGATATAAGAAAAGTATTTCTTTTTGATTTTCTTTTATCAGTTTTTTTTGATCTATTCTAGTGTTTTTATTATAAAATATTCCTATTTGAATAGATTTTTCAAGACGTTTATTCAAAGTATTGAATATTATATCTCCCATACGTAATTTTTGAAAAAATTTTGGGAAATCTTCATAAGGAAATGAATGTTTTTGAATGGATTTTTTTTTCAGTAAATCAAAAAATTTTTCCCCTTGTTCTTTACATTTTTTTTCAAATTCTTTTGTTCTTTTTAACAAAGTTTTCTTTAAAAAAATCCAATCATCCAAAGATTTTTCTTTAATTTTTTTTATAGGAAAAAAACTATTTTCTTCTACTAGAAGATGAGCTATTTTAAATAATTCTTTGCGTATATCCCAATTTTTTCCTTTTTTTAATTGCTCTAAAGAAAATTGTCCCAAAATATGGGACCATTTTTCTGAATTTTTTAATTTATTATATAGATTATCTACAACATTCCATAAAAAATTATGAGGATCCATTTCTAAATCCATATTTTTTTTTGAAAAAGATCGAATAGTACGGTAAGTAAATTTATCTATAGTACTTATAGAAAAAGAAGAAAAATCGTATAATATTTCAGATAATATTTTTTTAGAATGTTCGGATAGTTGACTTTTTGTCAATTTTAAATCTTTTTTAAGAGAATCAAACAAAAAGTAATATTCCTTACTTATTGTTTGATTGGAAAATTCTTTTATACATTGTAGAATTCTTCTCTTCATTTCTTCAGAGGCCTTATTTGTAAAGGTTAAAGCTAAAATATGTTTAAATTCATCATAATGAGAACTTTGAAATAGAATGGTAAGGTAATTTTTTACTAGAAAAGAAGTTTTTCCAGAACCTGCTGATGCGTTATATATTTTTAATGTAGCTGGAAGAATCATAATAGAATCAAATAAGCCAAAAAGTAAAAAAAAATGAATAATATTAGACCTCTCATCAATTATTAATTGCATAAATTTGAAAAAAGAATCATAATTTTGGATATTCTTTTTTCCATATTAAATTAAAAAAATACATGTATAAAAAATTTCCTTATGGAGTAGCAACTGGTAGTCTTGTTCAAGAAATATTTGAATATGCTAAGGAAAAAATATTTGCTATACCTGCTGTAAATGTTATTGGATCTAATACAATGAATGCGGTAATGGAAACCTCTGCAGAAGTAAATGCTCCTGTAATCATTCAATTGTCTAATGGTGGAGCTACTTTTCATGCAGGAAAAGGGTTAAGTAATCAGGAACAAAAAGCGGCTATAAAAGGATCTATAGCTTGTGCCAAACATATTCATGAATTAGCAAAATATTATAAATCTACTGTTATTCTTCATACAGATCATTGTTCTAAACCAAATACTTCATGGATAGATGGATTAATACATGCTAATGAAGAACATTATAAACATTTTGGAAGAACTTTATTTAGTTCTCACATGTTGGATCTTTCTCAAGAATCTTTAGAAATAAATATTGGTATTTGTGAAAAATACTTTGAAAGAATGAATAAAATTAATATGACCATAGAAATAGAACTTGGAGTAACGGGAGGAGAAGAAGATGGAATGGACAATTCTCATATAGAAAACAATAAACTTTATACTCAACCAAAAGAAGTTTCATATGCTTATGAAAGATTGATGAAAATCAGTAAAAATTTTATTATAGCTGCTTCCTTCGGAAATGTACACGGAGTCTATAAACCTGGAAATGTGGTACTTCGTCCTGTTATATTAAACCATACCCAAAAATATATACAAAAAAAATTTGATACTAAAGAAAAACCAGTTTTTTTTGTTTTTCATGGAGGATCAGGATCTTCTGTAGAAGAGATTCAAGAGTCTATTAGTTATGGAGTGGTAAAAATAAATGTAGATACAGATTTACAATATGCTTTTACCTGTGGGGTTAGAGATTACATGAATAAAAATAAGGAATATTTAAAGCAACAGATAGGAAATCCAAAAGGAAAATATCTTCCAAATAAAAAATATTATGATCCTAGAGTATGGCTTAGGGAAGGAGAAAAATCATTCAAGTCACTTCTGAAAAAATACTTTGAATTAATGAATAATATTAACACTTTATAATGACTTGGTTTTTAAGAAAGAAAAAAAATATTATTACTCCTATAGAAGATAGAAAAAATTTTCCAAAAGGCCTTTGGTATAGGACTCCAAGTGGAAAAATTATAGATGCGGAAGAACTAAAAAAAAATGCCTATGTGAGTCCAGAAGATGGATATCATGTAAGAATTCATAGCAAAGAATATTTTGAAATCCTTTTCGATAATGGAAAATTTTCAGAAATGAATGTTAAAATGATTAGTAAAGACCCTATAAAATGGATAGATAGTAAAAAATATACAGATAGAATAAAGGAAGCAATAAAAAAAACAAATTTATACGATGCAATTAGAACGGGAGTTGGAAAAATGAAAGACATTGACATGGTGATATCCTGTATGGATTTTTCCTTCATAGGAGGTTCTATGGGTTCCGTAGTAGGAGAAAAGATATCTAGAGCTATAAAATATTGTATTGAAAAGAAATTTCCATATGTATTAATATCTAAGTCTGGTGGAGCAAGAATCATGGAATCTTCTTTTTCCTTAATGCAAATGGCTAAAACAATAGCTAGATTAACTCAATTACGTGATGCAAAAATTCCTTATATATCCGTTCTTACAGATCCAACAACAGGAGGAGTTACAGCATCTTATGCTTTACTTGGAGATGTAAACATAGCGGAACCAGGGGCTCTTATTGGATTTGCTGGTCCTAGAGTAATTAGGGAAACTATTGGAAAAGACCTTCCAGAGGGTTTTCAAACTTCAGAATTTCTTCTGGAACATGGTTTTATAGATTTAATTTCTTCTAGAAATGAATTAAAAAAAAATATATCCAATCTTGTTTCTATGATGATGTAATAAAATTTATTCCCATTCTATAGTTGCTGGAGGTTTAGAAGTAATATCGTATACCAAACGATTAATTCCATCTACTTCATTAATAATTCTATTCGAAATTTTTTCTAAAAAATTGTAAGGCAAATGTGAAAAAGTAGCAGTCATAAAATCTTCTGTATTTGTAACACGTAATACAGCAGTATATTCATATGTTCTTTTATCTCCCATAACTCCTACAGATTTTATGGGTAATAGGATGATAAAAGCTTGACTTACGGATTCATAAAGATCATAATCTTTTAATTCTTGTAAAAGAATACTTTCCGCTTTTTTAAGGATGGAAATTTTTTTCTGATTGACTTCTCCAAGAATACGAATGCTCAATCCAGGACCAGGAAATGGATGACGATATAAGATTTCTTTTGGAATTCCCAATTTTTTACCTATTTTACGCACTTCATCTTTAAATAAGTATTTTAAGGGTTCCAGAAGTTTTAATTTCATTAAATGAGGTAATCCTCCTACATTATGATGAGATTTAATCAATGATGATGATGTAGAAGATTCAATCACATCCGAATAAATAGTTCCTTGTGCTAAAAATTCTACATCTTTAATTTTTTCGGATTCTTTTTGAAAAATAGAAATAAATTCTTTTCCGATAATTTTTCTTTTCATTTCAGGATCAGTTATTCCAGTTAAAATGGATAGAAAACGTTTTTTAGCATCTATTATTTTAACGAATAGATTCATTTTTTTACATAAAAAAGATATTTTTTCTTTTTTTAAAAGTAACCCAGTATCAACGAAAATGCAATGTAAAGAGTCTCCAATAGCCTTATGAATTATATGAGCGGCTACAAAAGAATCTATTCCTCCTGAAAAACCTAATATGACTTTTTTACTATCTACACGTTTTCTTATTTTTTTTACAATAGAATCGAGTACAAAATGATTTAATTTCCAATTAAGATTACATTTACAAATATGAAGAATAAAATTTTTCATTATAGAAATTCCGAATTCTGTATGACTCACTTCTGGATGAAATTGAACGGCATAAATATCTTTCTTCTCATGAATTAAAGCAGCAATAGAACAAGATGAAGTATGTCCTATCACTTTTAATGTTTTTGGCAGCTTTTTCACTTCATCAAAATGACTCATCCAAACAATAGATTTCTTAGGTATTCCATGGAATAAATCATTGTTATAACAATCTATAATAAAATTGGATTTTCCATATTCTTTATATTTGGATTGTTCTATTTCTCCTCCAAAAAGAAAAGAAATAAGTTGCATTCCATAACAAATTCCAAGTATAGGAATATTTAACTGGAATATGTTTCTGGATATTAATGGAGGATTTTTCTCATAAACAGAAAAAGGCCCTCCTGATAAAATAATTCCTTTTGGTTTTTTTGATAAAATATTACGAATAGAAAGAGAATAAGGACATAAAAGTGCATATACTCCTATTTCTCTAATTTTCCTTGTAATTATCTGGCTGTATTGAGAACCAAAATCCAATACCAAAATGAAGTCTTTATAATCCAATGTCTTTTCGATAATATAAGTTCTCAAAATGAATTTTTTTTACCTTATTATAAGCCATTTTTATAGCCTCATCCATAGTTTTCCCTAATCCTACCATATTTAAAACACGTCCATGTGACGTTATCCATCTTTCCTTTTCTTTTTTAGCTCCAGCAATATAAAAAGGTTCCATTAAAGAATTTAATCCCTTTATAATTTTTCCACTTTCATATTTTTCAGGATATCCTTTTGAAGATAAAACAACACAACAAGAACATAATTTTTTCCAAGAAATAGATACCTTTTTTTGAAGAAGAGCGGACTGTATTATATGAAAAAAATTGCTGTTCATTAAAGGCAATAAAGCTTGAGTTTCAGGATCCCCCATTCTAGTATTGTATTCTAATAAGTATACATTATTCGAAGTGATCATTAATCCAAAATAAATAAATCCAAAAAAAGTTAATTTTTCTAAAAGTAAACCTTCTAAAGTTGGAGTCAATATATTTTTTTTAAAATCCATCCAAACCTCATTGGTCATATATGGATTAGGAACTATAGTCCCCATTCCTCCCGTATTACTTCCTGTTTCTTTTTCTCCTATTTTTTTATAATCTTTAGCAGATAAAAAAGGAGTGATCTCTTTTCCATTAAATATGGATATGATGGAGGATTCCTGTCCTTTCAAAAATTCTTCTATGATAATTGTATTTCCAGATTTTCCAAATTTTTTATCTATCATGATAGAATTTAAAGCATTTTTTGCTTCAGTTTTATTTTTCGCTAATATCACTCCTTTTCCTGCAGCTATTCCACTAGTTTTTATAACTACGGAATAATGTGTTTTTTCTAAAAAATCTACAGCTTTTTGATAGGAAGAAAAAACTTTGTATTTAGGAGTACGTACTCCATATTTTTTCATAAATGATTTAGAAAAAACACGATCTACCTCTAGTCTAGCAGCAAGGTAATGTGCCCCCATTATTGCTAATCCGAAATTTTTGAACACGTCTACAATTCCATCATATAGAAAAGTTTCAGATCCTACAATAGTTAGATCTATAGAATTTTTTTTAGCAAATAAACACAAATCCAATGTTGTATGATGATCCTCAATATTTTTTCCTATTTGATTGGTTCCTCCATTCCCAGGATAAAAATAAAGATCCACTGAGTGACAATCTTTGAAAATTTTTTTTCCAATAGCATGTTCACGTCCTCCATTTCCAAGAATTAAAACTTTCATAATATTAATGTTTAAAATATCTTTTTCCCGTAAAAGCCATAGCTATACCATATTCATCACAAGCTTTTACAGATTCTTCATCACGAATAGATCCTCCTGGTTGAAGAATAGCTTTTATTTCACCAGAAATAGCGGCTTCATCTACTACATCACGAAAAGGAAAAAAAGCATCAGAAACAAGGACTAATTTTTTTTTCTTTTTTTCTAAAGCTCTTTCTATAGCTTGACGAGCAGCCCAAAGTCTATTCGTTTGACCTCCAGAGATTCCTAAAGTTTGTGTTCCTTTAGCGACGACAATAGCATTAGATTTTACATATTTTACCACTTTTTGAGCAAAAAATAAAGATTTTATTTCTTGTTCGGAAAATTTTTTCTTTGTGACTATTTTATAATCATAAGAAAAAAAATGATCAACTTGTTGAACCAATACTCCTCCATCTATTTTCACATATTCTAGTTGATCAGAAATAGGGTATTTTATCCTAATAATTCTTAGATTCTTTTTATTTTTTTTTAAAATACTTAATACATCTGTTTCATAACTAGGAGCTAAAATAACTTCTAAAAAAATACGATTTATTTCCTTAGCTAATTCTTTTGTGATGGAAACATTGAAGGCCATAATTCCTCCAAAAGAAGAAATAGAATCCGCATAATAAGTTTTTTTAAAAGCCTCAATAACATTCTTCCCTAATGCAACTCCACAAGGAGTCGTATGTTTCACCGTGCAACAAGCTGGTTCATAAAATTGAGATACGACTTTCCAAGCTATATCCATATCTCTTAAATTATTAAAAGAAAGTTCTTTTCCATGTAATTGATGAAAATTACGCATTGCTCCATGGTGAATAGTGCTAACATAATAAGCTGCTTTTTGATGAGGATTTTCTCCATAACGGAGATTCATCTTTTTTTCATAAGAAGAATGTAAATAAGGAGGAAAATTTTCTTCCATTAAAAAATATTGAGAGATTGCAGAATCATAAGCAGAAGTTAGATTGAATACTTTTCCTGCTAATTTTTTTCTTAATTTTAATGAAGTTTCACCATAGGTATCAATTTCCCTTTTCACTAATAGGTAATCGTTTTTATCGGTGATAGGGGTAACATGAAAAAAATTTTTTGCTGCTGCTCGAAGCATAGAAGGCCCTCCTATATCAATAAATTCAATCAATGAAGGATTTATTCCCTTTAATAATTTATCAAAAAATGGATAGAAATTTACCAATACAATATCAATGGGATGGATCTTGTGAAAACGAAGATATTCCATATGTGCATCAATAGAACGATTAGCCAAAATCCCCCCATAAATATATGGATGAATAGTTTTTATTCTTCCATCTAATATTTCAGAATATGAGGTGATGTTTTCTATTTTTAGAATATTAGATATTCCATGTTTTTTTAAATATTGATAGGTCCCACCAGTAGAAATAATTCGATATCCTTTTTTATCCAAAAAACTGACAAATTCGAATAATTCTATATTTTTTTCATAAACACTAATTAAAGCTCTTTTCATAACAACAATTCAATTAATTCTAATTGAGCCCAATAAAATAAGTCAAATATTGAATGAGAATCTCTTTTTCTATGAGAGATATTTTTTTGTATAAAGAGATAGGAGTTTCTTGTGAAGAAATCCTACATGATTTTCTTAAAATTATATTTCCAGAATCAATATCCTTTGTGACATAATGAATGGTAGCTCCTGATATTTTCTCTTTATTTTTTAAAACTTTTTGATGAACTCTCATTCCATACATTCCTTTTCCTCCATATTTAGGTAAGAGAGATGGATGAATATTGATGATTCTTCCTTCCCATTTTTTACAAAATTCTGCATCTAATATGGAAATAAAACCAGAAAGTACTATAAGATCTGGAATATCTTTTAACAAAAGATTGTCTATCTCTTTGGATAAATTTTTAGTATTGGCTAAAGAAAAAGTTGTAATATTCTCTTTCAATGCATATTGAATGGCTTCACAGTCTCTATCAGCAATCACTAAATTAACTTTAATTTTTTCATGAAGTACTCCATCGGTAATAGATTGTAGAATATGCCGCATACTTGTTCCTTTTCCAGAAACTAAAATAGCTATTTTTTTCATATGAATTTATTTCAAAAAAACTTTTTTATTTCCTTTAATCATATGACCAAATACAAAGGGTTTTTCTCCTAATAAACGTAATTTTTGCAAAATAGGACATTTGTCTTTAACAGAAACTATTAGAATCATTCCTACTCCCATATTAAAAGTATTCCACATTTCTTGATCAGATAAAAGCCCTTTTTCTTGAATATGATTAAAAACAGGTGGAATAGGGATTTTTTTTTTCTCTACTATAGCTTCCAAATTTTCTGGAATAACACGAAATAAATTCTCGTATATTCCACCTCCAGTAACATGAACCAATCCATGTATTAAAAAATCTTTTAATAAAAGATGAATAGTCAAATGATAAATTCTAGTTGGAATTAGAAGAGTCTCATAAAATGGTTTTTTTTGAAATTGTTGCATCAACAAATCCTCCGTATAAAAAATTTTTCTAATTAAAGAAAATCCATTGCTATGAACCCCAGAGGAAGGAATTCCAATTAAAACATCTCCTTCTTGAAGGTTTTTTTTTCCATCTATAATGTTTTTTTTTTCTACAATTCCTACACAAAATCCCGCTACATCATAATCTTTAATCTTGTAAATTCCAGGCATTTCAGCAGTCTCTCCACCAATAAAACACGTATTGTTCCTTTTACAGGAGATAGCTATACCTTGTAGAATTTTTTCTACTACCTTGTCATCAAGTTTTCCGCACGCTAAATAATCTAGAAAAAATAAAGGTTGGGCACCATGACATAATACATCATTGACACACATAGCGAAACAATCTTCTCCAATTATCCCATATTTCTTATAATCAATAGCCAAACGAAGTTTGGTTCCTACTCCATCTACTCCAGATACTAAAACAGGTTCTTTGTATCCACATACAGACATTTTATAAAGAGAAGAAAAATTATCCAATGTGCTAATAACATTATCGTTATAAGTTTTTTCCAAAATTTTACTGATTTTAGATATGGGACTACGATGATTTTCTTTCATGATGAATTTATTACCACTTATACATTAATATACAATCATTTTTTTTTATGAATCGGATAGCTTCCAGTAAAACAACCAAAACAATAATTTTGGCTTCCGAGAACATCGATTAAATTGGTCATACTTAAAAACTCTAAACTATCTACATCTAGAAATTTAGCTATACTTTCCTTATCCATATTGTATGAGATTAGGTCTTTTTGACTTGGAGTATCTACTCCTAAATAACATGGAGCTATAATAGGTGGAGAAGCACTTCTGAAATGAATCTCTTTTGCTCCTGCTTTTTTCAATATATAAACTAATCTACGACTTGTAGTACCACGAACAATCGAATCATCAATAATGACGATACGTTTTCCTCTTACTTCATTTAAGATAGAATTTAGTTTTAAATTAACCATTTTTTCACGAATTTCTTGTTTAGGGAGAATAAAAGATCTCCCAATATATTTATTCTTTACTAAAATTGGTTTAAAAGGAATTCCAGATGCTTTAGAGTATCCAATAGATGCTGGGACCCCAGAATCTGGAACACCAATAACAACATCTGCTTCTACTGGATGTTGATGATAAAGTCTTTCTCCACTTTTTTCACGAATTTCATAAACGTTGATATTGTCAATTATAGAATCAGGACGAGAGAAATAAATATATTCAAAGGAACATATTCTTCGTTTGGTTGTATGTCTATTTTTTCTAAGAATAGTAAAATGAATAGACTTTTTATCTACTAGGACCATTTCTCCTGGGAATAAATCTCTTACATAATAACCCCCTACAGAATCTATTCCACAAGTTTCAGAACTAAATATATACGTTTTTTCATTTAGCATACCATAACATAAGGGACGAATTCCATTTGGATCTCTAAAAGCCGCAATTTTATTATTATCCATAAGAACTATTACGGAATAGGCTCCTTGAATATCAAGAGTTGTTTTTTGAACAGCTATTTCTAGGTTATTATCATATTTTGATAAATATTTTTGTATTAAACGTAAAATAACTTCTGAATCTGAATTGGATATAAAATTGATTCCTTTTGATTCTAGATTATTACGAATTTTATTAGCATTTACTAAATTTCCATTGTGTACGATAGAAATCGTACTTTTTCCATAAGAATTTTCTCCAAAGAATGGTTGAATATTTTTTTTGCTCTGTCCCCCCTCTGTAGAATAACGTGTATGTCCAATAACAGCATTTCCATGATAACATTCAGAATTTGAAATTTCTCGAAAGGAATCCAAAACAAGACCTTCACTTTTATGAGATAAAATAAAACCATCTCGTAAAACAGAGAAACCACAAGCTTCTTGACCTCGGTGCTGTAAGGAAAATAATCCAAACTGTATGAGAGAAAATGTATCTATCTTATGATTGGAATAAATACCGAAAACACCGCATTCCTCATGAAATTTATCAATAGGAAATAATTGAGACATCCTCTTTTTTTTTTCTGTAAAAAGAAAATATTTGTCCCTTTCTTAAATTTAAATGGATTAAATTAAGATGAATTTTCATTCAATCTTTTGAAGATTTCCATATAAGTATTAAGAATAACCTCTTCATTGCATCCACTCCTAAATTTATCTTTATCAAGTTTTGTCATAGTTTTTTTATCCCAAAGACGACATGTATCCGGACTGATTTCGTCAGAAAGTAAAATTTTCTTTGTTTGATCCTTTCCAAATTCTATTTTAAAATCTACCAATATAATATTTTTATCTAAAAAATATTTTCTAAGAATATCGTTAGTCCTAGATACAATTCGATTGATTTTATTCAATTCTTCATAAGAAATTATATTTAAAAATACAGCATGATGATGGTTTATCCATGGATCTTTCAATACATCATTCTTATAAAATATTTCAAAAATTGTATTCTTTATTGGGGTTCCTTCTCTGATGCCCAAACGCCTAGACATACTTCCAGAAACAATATTACGAACAACAAATTCTAATGGAATAATCTCCACCTTATGACATAATTGTTCTCTTTCATTGATTTTACGAATGAAATGAGTTTTTATTCCATAAGAATTAAGAAATTTAAATATGAATGTTGTTATTTCGTTGTTTAAAATTCCTTTATTCTGTAAAAATATATTTTTTAATCCATCTAAAGCCGTGAGGCTATCCTTGTAATGAATAATAATCTTATGTGGATTATCTGTAGCATATATTTTTTTTGTTTTTCCTTCTGATAACTTTTTTCTTCTACTACTATCGATACTCATAATTATTTTTCTATTTTAGTGAATAGTTTATCTTTTCTAAATTTCAACAAGGATTCTTTTATTTCTTTGTATTTTACAGCTAATATATGAACGGATAATAAGGCCGCGTTATAGGCATTATTGATTCCAACTGTAGCTACAGGAACATCTTTAGGCATTTGAACAATAGAAAAAAGAGCATCCATTCCACCTAATAATCCATTTTTTTTATCCAAAATAGGAACCCCTATAACGGGTAAAATAGTTTTTGAAGCTATTATTCCTGGTAAATGTGCGGATAATCCAGCTCCTGCAATAATAACCTCCACTTCTTTTACAGATTCTATTTCTCTTATTGTATGGGATAATATATCTGGTAAGCGATGTGCAGATATAACATAAGTTTGATTTTTTATATTAAATTTATTTAGTATTTCTTCCGAAATTTTCATCGTTGGTTTATCGGATCTACTTCCACAAAATATAGCTACTTTCATATGATGAATTATAATTATAAAAAGTATTGAACTGCATTTTTAAAAATAGAATGTTCGTTGATATCAGGGATATTTTGTAATAATCCATAATTATAACGCTCTGGATGAGTCATTCTTCCATAAATTTTTCCATCTTCACTTAATATCCCTTCCACAGCTTCTACAGATCCATTTGGATTATAGCGTCTATCTAAAGTTGGGTGTCCTTTTAAATCTACATATTGCGTTGCTATTTGATTCTTTTTTAATAAAATATTGGTTATGTTTTCACTGGCATAAAACCTCCCTTCACTATGAGAGAGCGGTACAGTATATACTTTATCTTTCATTCCTTTTAACCATGGAGATTGATCCGAAATAACTTTTATATGAACACACTGGGATATATGTTTTCCGCTTTCGTTATAGGTTAGTGTAGGAGACTTATGATGACGAACTCCTATTTTCCCATAAGGTAATAATCCAGATTTTATTAGTCCCTGAAATCCGTTACAAATACCTAAAATCAATCCATCATGATCAAGAAAATATTTCACAGACTCTTGTATGTATGGATTATGTAATACAGACGTAATAAACTTTGCCGAACCATCGGGTTCATCTCCAGCACTAAATCCTCCACAAAGCATAAATATTTGTACAGATTTTATATATCTTTCCATTTGAGATATGGATTCAATAAGAATATCTTTATCTATTGAGTTTTTAAATACATAATTTTTTACTATGGCTCCTTCTTTTTCAAAAGCTTGAATAGATTCAAATTCACAATTTGTTCCAGGAAATATTGGAATAAATACACGTGGTACTACTTTTTTATTCGATTTCCATATTGAAATAGATTGAGGTTTTTTTCTTTTTTTTCGTAGAATATTTTTTTTATGGATAATTCCATGGTTAAAAATAGGGGTTAATGTTTTTAACCAAATTTTTATAGCTTCCTCTATATTAATAGAAACTCCATTAAAATTCAAATTTTTAGACGATACAACTTCTCCTATTAATAGGAACTCTTTTGAAGAAATAAAATCAGAGGTCTCTATGATTAATGAACCTATATGGGTTTCAAGAAAATGGTCATTGTAATGAATAACAACACCTAAACGATTTCCAAAAGACATTTTGGCAATAGCAACGGAAATTCCTCCATCTTTTACAGTTTTTACAGAAACTATTTTTCCAGAACAAATATCTTTATAAACTTTATCGTATGCATTTTTCAGAGAATCAAAATCTGGCATTTCATTTTTTAAAGGTTTATGATGATACAAATATATTTTATTCCCTATTTTTTTTAATTCAGGGGATACTATATTCCAACAGGAACCTGTTGTTACTCCAAAAGCTATTAATGTTGGAGGGACGTGTATATTTTTATATGTTCCAGACATGCTGTCTTTCCCTCCAATAGAAGCTAAACCAAAAGCAATTTGTGCATGATAAGCTCCTAACAAAGAAGAAAATGGTTCTCCCCATTTTTTTGGATCGTTTCCTAATTTTTGATAATATTCTTGAAAACTAAAATAAGTATTTTTATAATTTCCACCCATAGCAACAATTTTAGCAACACATTCCACTATAGCATAAGCTCCTCCATGAAGAGGACTCCAAGTAGAAATATCTGGATGAAAACCCCAAGAAGCTAAGCTTACCGTTGTAGTTTCTCCATAATATACAGGAATTTTGTGTACACTTCCTTCAGATGGAGTTATTTGGTACTTACCTCCGAAAGGCATCAATATGGTAGTAGCTCCTACAGTACTATCAAACATTTCTACCATACTTTTTTGAGAAGAAATATTTAATTGAGAAAGAGATTCTAAGAACGTTTCTTTACTGAAATTAACATCCTTTGATTTTTGAAAAGGAGAAAGTTCAGTAGTAGGAGAGTTGACATGAACCACCTTTTTTTTATTAGCTCCACCTGTATTTAAGAAAGAACTTTTCAAGTTCAATATTTTTTTTCCTTTATGATAAAATATTATACGTTCATTATCCGTTACTACAGCTATTGGGACGGAAAGAATATTTTCTTTACGAGCTAACATCATAAATTTTTTTACATCATATGGATCTAATACAACAGCCATCCGTTCCTGGGATTCTGAAAGTGCTATTTCTAAAGGATCTAAATAGGTGTTTTTTTTTATTGGAATTTTATCCAAATGAAGAACTAAACTATTACTCAATTCACCTATAGCTACTGAAGCTCCTCCTGCTCCAAAATCATTGCATTTTTTTATCAATGATATTACTTCTTTTTTTCTAAAAAATCTTTGTATTTGTCTTTCTATTATTGGATTTCCTTTTTGAATTTTTTTCATATTGGAATTCTTATCCTCGTATTTTTTAGAAGATTCCGTAGCGCCTCCTATTCCATCCCTTCCTGTCCATCCACCTATCAATAGAATAATATCTCCTTTTTTTGGTGGCTTTATTTTTACATAATCAACTGGAACAGCTCCTATAACCATTCCTACTTCCATTTTTTTTGCTCTATACCCTTCATGATAAATTTCATGGATATGGCTAGTGGCTACTCCGACTTGATTTCCATAAAAACTATAACCATAAGCGGATTCACAGCATATTTTACGTTGTGGTAATTTTCCATTCAATGTTTTTGTAGTGGTGGTAGGATCAGAGGCTCCACTTAATCGAATAGATTGATAGACAAAACCTCTTCCAGACAAAATATCTCTAATTGCCCCTCCTATACAAGTAGAAGCACCTCCAAAAGGATCAATTTCCGTAGGATGATTGTGAGTTTCATTTTTAAATAATAAATACCACTCCTCTTTTTCTTTTTTTTTATCCATATCTATAATATCTACGTCTATTTTCATCATACAAGAATTACGTTCTTTCAAAGAGGATACATAGTTTTTCAATTTTCCTTTTTTAGAAAGTATCTTAGCAGGAAGATTAGACAAATCCATCAAATTTATAGGATGGTCGGATCTTCCTATAGAATTACGATCTTTTAAATATTCGTTAAAAATATTTTGATACGTTTCTTTAAATTTTCCATCAAAAGTTATATCTACCAATGTAGTAAAAAATGTAGAATGACGACAATGATCCGACCAATAGGTATCTAAAATACGTAATTCCGCTTCTGTAGGATCACGATTTTCTTCTTCATAAAAATATTGTTGAATGAACAATAAATCATTTAAATCAATAGAAAAATTCCATTCTTTATGAATTTTTTTTAGTTCTTCATGAGTAAAATGAATAAAACCTTCTACAATTTTAAGATTCTTTTTGTTTCCATTTTTTTTCTTGAAAGAAGAAGAAAAATGTGGCTCCATTTCTTTAAGATTTTTCTCCTTATAAACATTTGGATTGATACAATAATTTTTTATGTTATAAATATCCTCATTTGGATTCAATCCTATTAATTCGATTAATCGACCTGTTTTTATAAATACTGTAGATAAAGGATCCATAATTTTTAAGCATTGCATAGCAGCATCTGCACGTGGATCATATTCTCCTGGTAAATATTCTATAGCAAAATATGGATTCTTTAAATGTATTTTTTTACGGTAAATATCTGTTACAGGATCCACAAAAACTTTATACAAAGTATCTGTAAAAAATTTTTTTTCGATATGAAAGATATCGTATATATGATAAACAATTACTTGATCTAATGAGATATCCATATCTTTTAATTCCTGATATAATTTTATAGAATAAATGTCAAAAGAAACTCTTTTTTGTATATATATCCTAAAATCCATTAGAATTATACGATATGAAACTAAACTTTAATATTTCTACTACTACTATTGGAATCTATAAAACGATGAAATCGATCCAAGACTGGATTGACTTCTTTTTCAATAAATTCTAAGGATTGATCGGAAGAAAATCCGATAAATTTTTTAGGATCCATC
Source organism: Blattabacterium sp. (Mastotermes darwiniensis) str. MADAR (assembly GCF_000233435.1). NCBI lineage: Bacteria > Pseudomonadati > Bacteroidota > Flavobacteriia > Flavobacteriales > Blattabacteriaceae > Blattabacterium > Blattabacterium sp. (Mastotermes darwiniensis). The sequence goes on from NC_016146.1 coordinate 220,588, forward strand.
ATTTTATTTATTTTATCCCTATTGATAGGAATTGTTTCATCGTTTAAAATACGTTCGATAAAATCATTTTCTTTTCCTTCTAATTTTATTTTTGAGTTTGTTTTCATGGAATGAATTCGTATTCTATCATGAACTTTTTGTCTATCTGCTCCATTTTTTACACTTTCTACAAGAATAGATTCAGTTATTAAAAATGGAAATTCTTGATGGATATTTTTTTCTATCATTTTAGGATAGACAACAATATTTTCCAATACATGATTCCAAATCATTAAAATAGAATCTATTGCTAGAAATGCTTGTGCAATAACCAATCTTCTATTGGCTGAATCATCTAAAGTACGTTCCAACCACTGAGTTGCTGCAACCATAGCTGAACTATTCGATAGAGAAATAACATATTTGGCTAAAGACGCTATACGTTCACTAAGTATTGGATTTTGTTTATAAGCCATAGCACTGGATCCAATTTGTTCTTTTTCAAATGGCTCTTCTATTTCTTTCAAATTTTGTAACAAACGTAAATCGTTGCTAAATTTGTGAGAAGTTTGAGAAATATTGGATAATAAATTTAATATTTGTGCATCCACTTTTCTATCGTAAGTTTGACCTGTAACAGGAAAAACTTTTTGAAATCCAAATTTATTGGATAATTCTTTTTCCATTATTTTTACTTTCTGTAAATCTCCATCAAATAATTCTTTGAAACTAGCTGCTGTTCCTACAGTTCCTTTAACTCCTCTGAAAAAAATATTTTCTAATCTAAATTCTAATTCTTTTACGTCCATTAGTAAACTTTGTATCCATAAAGAGGATCGTTTTCCAACAGTAGTCAGTTGAGCAGGTTGGTAATGAGTAAAAGCTAAGGTAGGTAGATTATGATATTCTAAGGTAAAATTTCTCAGACGAAAGAGAACATTGATTAATTTATTAAGGATAATTTCTAATCCATCTCGTATGAGAATAAGATCAGTATTGTCGACTAGAAAAGCACTTGTAGCACCCAAATGAATAATTGGTTTAGCTATAATCGCTTTTTCTCCAAAAGCATATAGATGAGCCATGACATCATGACGTAATTTCTTTTCATAAAAAGCAACCCTTTTCCAATCGATATCATATAAATGTTTTTTTAAATCATTGATTTGTTCTTCCTTAATATTTAAACCTAATTTTTTTTGTATCTCCGCTAAAGAGAGCCAAAGTTGCCTCCATGTAGTAAACTTTTTTTTTGGAGAAAAATTATACAACATTTCTTTACTACTGTATCGTTCGATTAAAGGATTTTTATATTCTTTCACAAGAAATGATTTTTTTGTAAATATTAAGAAAAAATTTTAAAAAAAGAAGATTTATTTTTGATAATGTTTTGATTTCTCTCAGAACCTACAGAAATTAATAGAATCTCCAAATTTAAATAACTTTCTATAAAATTAACATATTTTTTGCAATTTTTTGGCAAATACTCATACTCATATATATGAGATATATCTTTTTTCCAACCAGGAAAATCTATATAAATAGCTTCTACCTTTTCTTCAAACAATTCTATGCTTGCTGGAAAATATTGGATTCTTTTTCCATTTATTTTGTATTCTACACACACTTTAATGAATTCCAATTCACTTAAAACATCCATCTTTGTAATGATTAAATGAGTAATTCCATTAATCATGCAGGAATACTTTAGGGATAGAAGATCCAACCATCCGCATCTTCTTGGTCTATTGGTGGTTGATCCATATTCATTTCCCCTTCGACGGATTATATCGCTCATATTATTCCTAATCTCTGTAGGAAAAGGGCCAGAACCTACACGTGTACAGTAAGATTTTGCTACTCCTATAAAATTTTTTAAAAGATTAGGAGGAATTCCGGACCCTGTACATACTCCACCTGTAGAAGTTGAAGAAGTAGTAACATATGGGTAAGTCCCATAATTTATATCCAATAGCATAGCTTGAGCTCCTTCAAATAAAATTTTTTTTCCTTTATGAAAAGCGTTATGTATCTCATATACAGAATCTATAATACGAGGAGAAAGAGTTTTCGCGTACTCTATATATTCTTCATATATGGACTGAAAGGAAATAGAGGGCCTTTTATATACTTTTGTTATAATTTTATTTTTATAATCTATGTTTTCCTTTAATTTTTTATAAAAAATTTTTAAATTTAAAAAGTCTAATACACGGATTCCTATACGAGCTATTTTATCTTCATAAGTAGGTCCAATTCCACGGTGTGTAGTTCCAATAGATCTATCTCCTAAATATTCTTCTTTATATTGATCCAGTAAACGATGATAAGGCATGGTTATATGCGCACGTTTCGACAAAAAAACTTTAGAAGTATTGATCCCTATAGATTCTATATCTTTGATTTCTTGAATCAAAGATTTTGGATCTATCACTACTCCAGGACCTATAATACATTTAATGAAAGGATAAACAACTCCAGATGGAATTAAATGAAGAATAAAATAACGATTATTAATATGAATAGAATGACCAGAATTATTTCCCCCCTGATAACGGATTACATAATCTGAATTTTTAGCAAGTAGATCTGTGATTTTTCCTTTTCCCTCGTCACCCCATTGGAGACCAACAATAACATTTGAAGGCATGATATCTTTTTAAATTCTTTTTTGTTTACAAATATAAATAGATAATAAAAAAATTGTTTTATTTTTTTTGTATTTTTCGTTTTAGATGTTCATAAGCTAACATTGTGGCCTTTCTTCCTCTAGGGGTTCTTACTAAATATCCCTCTTGAATAAGAAAAGGTTCATATACTTCTTCTATTGTATCGGAGTTTTCACTTACAGCTGTTGCTATGGTATTAATTCCCACAGGACCTCCCTTAAAGTGATCAATAATATACAGAAGAATTCTATTATCCATCTCGTCCAATCCATGTTGGTCTACATTAAGCGATTGCAATCCTAAATTACATATTTTAATATCTATAGTTCCGTTTCCTTTTATTTGAGCGAAATCACGAATTCTACGAAGTAAAAAATTCGCTACACGTGGAGTTCCACGACTTCTATTAGCTATTTCATAAGAAGCTTCTTCGGTGATTGGAATTTTTAATATTTTGGCACTACGATCTACAATTTTTTTTAATAATTCTTTTTGATAATAGGTTAAACGAAAATTTATTCCAAATCTAGAACGCATAGGAGCTGTCAATAAACCAGATCTTGTTGTTGCTCCTATTAAGGTAAAAGGAGATAAATCTATTTGAACTGATCGGGCATTATTGGATCCAGAATCTATTATAATATCGATTTTGTAATTTTCCATAGCAGAATACAAATATTCTTCAACTATAGGCGAAAGACGATGTATTTCATCAATAAATAAAACATCGTTTAAATTTAAATGAATAAGCAAACCGGCTAAATCTCCCGGTTTATCCAAAACAGATCCTGAAGTTACAGAGATATTTACCCCTAATTCATTAGACACTATATGAGCAAGAGTTGTTTTTCCTAATCCTGGAGGACCATGAAATAGAATATGATCTAAGGATTCTTTTCTTTTTTTAGCCGCTTGAATAAAAATTTTTAAATTTTCTAAAACATCACGTTGTCCAACAAATTCTTTAATATTCTTTGGATTTAAAACCACTTCTAAAAGAGCTGACACAACCGATAAATTTTTTGTTCATAATAAGAAAAAAAAAAATTAAGATAAAATTCCATGATCTCAAAATATTTAAAGTTGGATAATCGGTTAAATCAAATTTTATAGGAACAACAGAAACGTATCCATTTTTTAAGGCCCATTCATCAGTATCTGATTTATTATTATCAAAATTAACAAAATCTCCGACTAACCAATAATAAGTTCTTCCTTTTGGATTATAACGTTTATCAAAACTTTCTTCCCATTTAGCTTCTGCCTGTCTGCATATTTTAATTCCTTTTATTTGTTCTTTTTTTAATTTTGGAATATTGACATTGAGACTAATATTTCCTTTTGGAATAGGATTATGAAGAATTTTATTTACAATTTTACATACATACTTTTTAGATGGTTCAAAATCGGCATTCCAATCAAAATCTAAAAGAGAAAAACCAACAGATGGTATTCCCTCTATTCCAGCTTCTATTACTGCAGAAATAGTTCCAGAATACATAATATTTATGGAAGAATTAGACCCATGATTAATTCCAGATACACAGATATCAGGTTTTCTTGGAAGAATATTACTAAGGGCTAATTTTACACAATCCACAGGAGTCCCTGAACATTCCCATTCTTTTTGATATCCATTATCAATTTGTACCGAATCACAATACAATACCGAATCCATTGTAATGGAATGGCCTACTCCAGATTGAGGTTTATTTGGAGCAACAACATAGACATCCCCTAAAGAATTCATAGCATGAACAAGAGCTCGAATCCCTGGAGCTATAATTCCATCATCGTTTGTCACTAAAATAATCGGTTTTTTTTTCATTTTTTAATCAAGTATATTGTAATTTTATTATGATTATTCCATCTTCTAAATTTAGAAATTTAAAGTATATAATAATTGGTTTCCTTTTTACTTTTTTATTAAGCTTTTGTTCTTCAAATAATACTACTACAAAAGAAGAAGAAAAACATCGCATTATATTAAAAACCATATACCAAACACTTGATCTTTTACATCCTAGTTCCATTGATATTGACGATCATTTTTCACAAAAAGTATATCAAAAATATTTTGAGAATTTAGATCATCAAAAACGTTTTTTTATGCAAAAAGACATAGACAATCTCTCTTGTTATAGAGAAAAAATAGACGAGGATTGGATCAATGGAGATCCAAAATTTTTCAATATTACAATGGATTTTTTTTATCAAAGAATCAAAGATGTGGAAAATTTTTGTTTGAAAATTTTAAAAAAGCCCTTCGATTTTAATAAAAAAGAAGTATTCATCCCTGGAGAATATAAATATTTTTATCCAAAAAATAAACAAAAATGGATGGAAGAATGGAGAAAATATTTAAAATATTTGACTATTATGGAAATAGTTTCTCCATTGAATAATCCCAAAGAAAATATTTGGAAAAATCCAAAAAAAGATATTTGGAGAAATATATTTATGAATAAAGAAGAACAATCAAGAAAAAAAGTAGAAGAGAATATACGAGAATATTTTAGAAAATTAAAAATAAGAAAAAAAAAAGATTGGTTTTCTATGTATGTAAATACTATTACCTCACAATATGATCCTCATACTATTTATTTTTCACCTAAAGAAAAGGAAAATTTTGATTTCAATATGTCTGGAGAAATAGAAGGAATTGGAGTGGAATTGAAAGAGGATAAAGGATATGCTACTATTGTAAAAATCATTGTTGGGGGACCAGCATGGAAAAGTAAAAAAATAGAAATAGGAGATAAAATTATTCGAGTAGCAAGCAATCCAAATTCAGAATACAAGAACATTACAGGAATGTTATTGGACAACTCTATTCGTCTTATAAGAGGCAAAAAAGGGAGCAAAGTAAAATTAACAATTCAAAAAAAAGATGGCTCTATAGAAGAAGTGATACTTATTAGGGATACTATTGAAAAAAAAGAAATTTTTGCAAAAAGCGTTACATTATTGGATGATAATAATAAGGATAAATATGGATTAATACATTTACCAGAATTTTATTTTAATCCTGAAAATAAAAATGGAAGAAATGCGGCTAAAGATATGAGAAGAATTATTCAAGAATTAAAAAAAGAAAATATTCAAGGTCTTATTGTGGATATAAGGAATAATGGAGGTGGATCTTTAGATACTGTCGTAGAAATTGCGGGATTATTCTTAGGAAAAGTTCCCATAGTACAAGTTGGTCTTTCTGATAGAAAAAAAAAGAAAATATTAAAGAATAAAGATCCTCAAGTTCTCTGGGAAGGTCCTCTCGTGATCCTTGTAAATGAATTATCGGCTTCTGCATCCGAAATTCTTGCTTCTGCTATAGTGGATTATAAAAGAGGAATCATTGTTGGAAGCTATCAAACATATGGAAAAGGAACTGTTCAAACTTTTTATCCATTAAATAAATTTTTTTTCTTTAATGAAGAATTGGGGTATTTAAAATTTACCATAAGTAAATTTTATAGAGTCAATGGGAGTTCTACTCAATTGAAAGGCGTAAATTCAGATATCGTAATTCCAAATAATATTTCTTGTTCACTCAAAATTATGGAAAAAGATCAACCAAATTCTATGATATGGGATCGTATTGATTCTCTCAGTTTTCCATTTTGGAAAAAAGATAGAGGATATTTAGAAAAAATAAAGTTAAAAAGTATAAATCGTATAAAGAAACATCATAAATTAATGACCATGGATAAAACCATCCAATTATTAGAAAAAAGATTTCTAAATAATAAATATGTTTCTCTTAATTGGAAAGATTTTTATTATGAAACCTTAAAAATAAAAAAAATTAACAAAGAATTTGAAACATTAAAAAACTGCTTCAATGTATATGGATTACGAGCTTTTCCTCCACGTTACAAAATTGTTTCAAAATATAAATTAGAACAAAAAGAATGGATCAATAATCTATTGAAAGATTTTCATATAGCAGAATGTGTAAATATTTTACGAGATTTCAAGGAAATTTCATGAAGCGATTAAACTACCTGTTTGTTATAAACTTTTTCTACATCAGCAATTTCCTCATTTTTTTTTAAATTTATCAGTTTTACTCCTTGAGTATCCCTTCCCATAACTCGTATATCCGAGACAGGAATACGTATGATAATTCCAGATTTTTTAATAATCATTAGATCATCTTGATCCGTTACTTTTTTTATAGCGATTAAACTCCCTGTTTTTTGAGTGATGTTTATTGTTTTTATCCCTTTTCCTCCACGATTAGTAATTCGGTAATCTTTTAAATTGGATCTTTTTCCAAATCCTTTATCAGAAACCACCAATAAATGTTGTCCTTTTTCCTCTTTCTCTAAACATATCATTCCAATTACAGAGTCTTCCGGAATGGTTAAATTAATACCTATAACTCCAGAAGACATTCTTCCAGTTGAACGAACTTTATCTTCTGAAAAACGAATTATTTTTCCACTTTTTACAGCAATAAAAATATGACTATTTCCCTTAATTAAGATAGCTTCTAATAAGGAATCTCCTTCACGAATTACAATAGCTTTGATTCCATCCTTTCTAGGACGTGAATAATGCTTCAAAGAAGTTTTTTTAACCATTCCTTTTTGAGTTACCATCATGACGTAATGATTCTTAACATACTTATTTTTTGTCAGGTCTCCAGTTAATATGTAAGCATTCACTTTATCATCTGGTTGTAGATGAATCATATTTTGTATGGCTCTTCCTTTAGAAATTTTTGATCCTTCTGGAATTTCATAGACTCTTAACCAAAAACATTTCCCTTTTTCTGTAAAAATAAGTAAATATTGATGATTAGTAGCTATGAGTAGATGTTTGAAAAAATCCGATTCTCTAGCAATTGCCCCTCTATTTCCAAAACCTCCTCTTCCTTGACATTTGTATTCTGATAAAGAAGTTCTTTTGATGTATCCAGCATGAGAAATAGTCAGGACTACCTGTTCATCTTCAATAAGATCTTCCATGTTCACTTCACTTCCTAAGTAATCAATTTGTGTGCGACGTTTATCTTGATATTTATCTTTGATATTTAAAAGTTCTTTTTTTATAATTCTCATCCTGATAGAATGTTGTCTTAAGACATTTTCTAAAAACGCTATCTTTTTCACCAATTCTTTATGTTCTCTTTTAATCTTATCAATTTCTAAAGAAGTAAGACTTTGTAAACGAATATCCAAAATGGATTTGGATTGATGCTTAGATAGTTTAAATTTTTGAATAAGTCTATCACAAGCTTCATTATGATCCTTAGAATCTTTGATTAATTCAATCATTTTATCTAAATGATCCAATATTGTTAAAAAACCTATCAAAGTCTGAATACGATTTTTATATTTTTTCAATTCGTATTGAGTACGACGAATAATAACACTTTGTCTATGATCCACAAAATGTTGTATAAGATCTTTTATATTTAGTTGAACTGGTTTTCCATTAACTAAAGCAATGTTATTAACGTTGAAATAAGTTTGTAAAGAAGTATATTTGAATAGATTATTCAATAAAACATTAGTATTTATTATATTTTGTTTCAGTACATATACTATACGTAATCCATTCCTATCCGATTCATCACGAATTTGATAAATTCCTTCCAACTTTCCATCCTTCATTAATTCTACTGTTCTATTAATCATCTCTGATTTATTCACTTGATAAGGGATTTCATCCACAACAATACATTGTCTTCCATGAATTTCTTCTAAATGAACCTTTGCGCGTAATACAATACGACCTTTTCCAGTATGGAAAGCTTTCTTTACGCCATCGTATCCGTAAATAATTCCTCCTGTAGGAAAATCTGGAGCTTTAATATATTCCATTATTTGTTCTACGGATATGTCATTATTATCTATATATGCGCAAATAGCTTTTATAGTTTCTTTTAAATTATGAGGAGGAATGTTTGTGGCCATTCCTACGGCTATTCCAGAAGACCCATTGATCAAAAGATTAGGAATACGTGTAGGCAATACCGTAGGTTCTTCTAGAGAATCATCAAAATTCAGTTGCATATCCACTGTTCCTTTTTTTATGTCCAACAACATTTCTTCAGATATTTTTTTCATCCTAACTTCCGTATAACGCATTGCTGCAGGTGGATCTGCATCTAATGAACCGAAATTTCCCTGTCCATCTATTAATGGATAACGAAGAGTCCATTTTTGCGACATACGAACCATCGTATCGTAAACGGAAATATCTCCATGCGGATGATATTTTCCCAGTACTTCTCCAACAATACGAGCCGATTTTTTATAGGAATTATTAGAAAAAATTCCTAATTGGTACATTCCATAAAGAACTCTTCTATGTACAGGTTTTAATCCATCTCTTGCGTCAGGAAGAGCTCTGGATACAATAACGGACATAGAATAATCTATGTAGGAGGATTTCATTTCATCTTCAATATTAATAGAAATTAATTTTTCTCCCATCTTTTTATTTATTTTTTTTGCATAATTTAAAGAAAATATTATCAATCAATTAGTTTCTTTGTAAGAAACTTTCCTTGATTAAGGAATAAGGAACCTGACAGTTGTAGGAGCAAATCCCTATTTCCTTTAATAAAGAAAACTGTATTTTATTCATTTCATTTTTTTTATCATGCTCCATGATTGAAAATATTTGATCCATTTCTGAATCAGATATTTTTTTAAGTGGATACATTCCAGAAAGAATAGATTTTATTTCTTGATAATCTTCTATGGATAACCCATTTATTTTGTGAGAAATCCAAGATTCATAAACCATTCCCATAGCAATAGCTATCCCATGTAAAATTTTTTTTTTAGAATCCATAAAATAACTTTCTAAAGCATGACCTATAGTATGTCCAAAATTAAGAATTTTTCTTAATCCTTTTTCTTTAGGATCTTTTTCTACAATTTTATTTTTTATCAATATGGATTGATAAATTAAATCATCCCATTTATTATTTTTATTATTTTTCATATCGATCCAAAAATTTTTATCTGCTATTAATCCATGTTTAAACATTTCGGCCATTCCTGAAATCAATTCTTTTTCAGGAAGAGTTTTTAAAAATATAGGATCGATGATCAAAAATTCTGGAGGGTTAAAAGATCCTATTTCATTTTTAATGGATTCTAAATTAACCCCCGTTTTGCCTCCTATAGAGGCATCTACCATTCCTAATAACGTTGTAGGAATATTAATGAAACGAACTCCTCTTTTAAATACAGAAGCTACAAATCCACCAATATCTGTAATAACACCTCCTCCTAAATTAATCATTAAACTATTTCTATTGGCCTTTAAATTTTCCATATCTTTCCATATCTTAATACAGGTATAAATATTTTTTTCTTTTTCTCCTGACTTAATTTTAATGACATTGGATCTTTCTAAAAGATTTATATGAGATAAAAGAATTGGAAGACAATGTATATAGGTACAATGATCCACTAAAATAAATGTATTCTCTATAGGATACACCTCATTAAGAAGATAATTTTTCAATTTATTATAAGCCTCTTCATTAAAGAAGATATTTGTTTCGAACAACGACATACATGAATGCTTTCTTTTTAGAACAAAATTAATCAATTTTAGATGATTATTATTAATCGATAAAGTGATAGATTTTGTATAACCAAAAAATTAAAAAAATGAAAAAAACAATTAGGAAAAATATATTTGGTCCCCATCCTAAAATATCAATAAATTTGAACAAATATTCCATAAAAATAAATATTTTTAGAATCTATTTAAATTTTCTATAGCTTTATAGGATCGTACTCAATCAATATAAAAAAAAATAAAATGTCAGATATTTGGGATTTTTTTCAGCATTTGTTCAATCCTAGATGGATTTTTTTCTATTTTGGAAATACGGCTTTATTTATTCTTTTAGCCATTGTTTTTGCAGAAACAGGGTTCTTTATCGGTTTTTTCTTACCCGGAGATTCTTTGTTATTTACTGCTGGAATTTTTGGAGAAGACTTATGTAAAAATTTTTACAATGTTCCTTTTTTTGTTATTATTTTAATTGTTTCAATAGTTGCTATTCTTGGAAATATGCAAGGATATTGGATAGGATATAAATCTGGAAATTTATTGTATAAAAAAAAGGATACCCTTCTTTTTAAAAAAAAACATTTTATCATAGCAAAATTATTTTATAATAAATACAAAACAACGGCTCTTATCATGAGTCGATTTCTTCCAATTCTTCGTACTTTTTCTCCCATTGTAGCAGGTGCTATACGTGTGGATTTTAAAAAATTTATGATTTATAATATTATCGGAGCTATTTCTTGGGCTTCTCCAATAATGTTAGCTGGACATTACTTAGATAAAAGTTTCCCAGAATTAAAGAATCATTTGGAATGGATCATTTTTATGATTGTTTTAATGACTACGTTTCCAGTATTCCTTAAACTAAGAATCATAAAAAAGAAAAAAGTACTTATCTAATATGGATTATTTTCTTTTGAAAAAGAAAAACTTTTGTAGAATAGTCCTACATTGATTTTTCATTACTCCAGATAAAAATTTTGTTCTAGGATGCAACTTAATTCCTGTATATAAAAATCCTCTTTTAGAATTTCTCGCTCCACATACTACTCTTCCAATTTGAGACCAGAATAAAGCTCCCGCACACATAATGCATGGTTCAATAGTCACATATAAAGTGCATTCTCGTATATATTTTTCTCCTAAAAAATTAGAAGCGTAGTTTATTACCAACATTTCCGCATGTGCGGTTATATTACCTAAAGTTTCGGTTAAATTATGAGCTCTAGCTATGACTATATTTTTATATGTTATTGCAGCTCCTATAGGAACTTCATTTTCATGAAAAGCAATCAAAGCCTCTTCGAGAGCTATTTCCATAAAATAAAGGTCACTCATTTATTAGTCTTTTTTTTCATCTTGAGAACTCTTACTACTATTAGTTGTTGTTGTAGTTGTACGAGAATGTTTCACTCTTGCTATAAGAGTATTGATAGGATGTAAAATGGTATATTCTTTTTTAGATATATCTTTTACTGTTATTTTTTCTCCTATATTTAAACGACTAATATCCAGTTTTATATATTCTGGAAAATAAGATGGAAGAGCTTTTACTTTTAATTTTCTAATCGGAGAATAATATTCTCCTCCCCTAGAAACCCCAATAGGCATTCCAAAAGTTTTTACAGGAATTTCTAATGTTATAGGTTTGTTATCCTCAATCTTGCAAAAATCAGCATGCAATATTCTTTCACTAATAGGATCTAATTGTATTTCTTTTTGAATTGCATTTATGTTCGTTCTTTCTCCTTCTATTTGTATATTTACCCAATTTAATGTTGTATGTATTAAGTTTTTGAAACTTTCCAATGCAGTAGAAAATGGAATATTAATATTCTTTCCATATAAAACACAAGGAACCTCTCCTGAAAATCGAATGGATCTAACAGCTTTTTTTCCTATGTTTCTTTTTTTTCCATATATATTTATATATTTCATATTATTCATTAAATTATAAATTTATGACTGATGGATTCGTCATTGTGTACTGATTGCATTACTTCTGCAAAAAGAGGAGCGCAGGACAATACTCTTATTTTTTCACTATTTTTTATTATTATTGGAATGGTATCCGTAACTACTAATTCTTCTAGAGCTGATTTTCTTATTTTTTCATAAGACTTTTCTGATAAAATTGGATGAGTAGCTATGGCACGTACACTTTTAGCCCCTTTCTCTTTGATGAGATTAGCTGCTTCTGTTAAAGTTCCAGCTGTATCTACCATATCGTCTATGAGTATGATATTTTTTTCTTTTACATTTCCAATAAGATTCATAAAATCTATTTCATTTGCTTTCTTTCTTTCCTTATAACAGATTACTACATCTGTTCCTAAATAACCAGCATAACTTCTAGCCCTTTTTGCTCCTCCCATATCTGGAGAAGCCATGGTTAGTTTATCTATATTTAATTTTTTAATATAATCAATAAATATTCTAGATGCATATAAATGATCTACAGGAATATCAAAAAAACCCTGAATTTGATCTGCATGTAAATCCATGGTCATGACTCTTGTAGCTCCTGAGGCCACTATTAGATTAGCTACAAGTTTTGCTGCAATAGGAGTTCTAGGTATATCCTTATGATCTTGTCTTGCCCATCCAAAATAGGGGATGACAAGTGTTATATCATGAGCAGAAGCCCTACGAGCTGCATCACACATTAGGAGTAATTCCATTAAATTATCCACTGGAGGAAAAGTAGATCCAATCAAGAATACTCGTGATCCACGAACCGATTGTTCAAAACAAGGTGTATATTCTCCATCTTTAAATTTCAAAAAACAAATCTTTCCTAAAACATTCCCATAATAATAGGCAATCTTTTCTGATAGTTTTAACCCACTTCTTGTCGAAAAGAATAGTACCTTTTGATTCATAATTATTTTTTTTTATACAAAAATACTCTTTATAAATGAAACAATATTTAAATTTATTAAGAAAAGTATTAAAAAATGGAATGAAAAAAATGGATCGTACTGGAATAGGAACGAGAAGTTTATTTGGATATCAAATGAAATTTGATTTAGAGAAAGGTTTTCCTCTTTTAACCACAAAAAAATTAAGTATACGATCCATTATTTATGAATTATTATGGTTTTTAAAAGGAGATACGAATATACAATATTTAAAAAAAAATAAAGTATCCATTTGGAATGAATGGGCCAACGAAAATGGAGACCTTGGTCCAATATATGGATTACAATGGCGAAAATGGCCTACTTACGATGGTCATTCTATTGATCAAATAGTTAACCTTATAGAAGAAATGAAATTAAATCCTAATTCACGACGTTTAATAGTTTCTTCTTGGAATGTAGGTATGATTCAGAATATGGCTTTACCTCCCTGTCATTTACTTTTTCAATTTTATGTTTCGGACAAAAAAAAATTATCATTACAATTATATCAAAGAAGTGCAGATATTTTTCTTGGATTACCTTTTAATATAGCTTCTTATGCTTTATTACTTACTATGATAGCAAAAACTCTAAATTTTAGAGAAAAGGAATTAATCCATACTATAGGGGATGCCCATATTTATCATAACCATATAGAACAAGTTCAACTACAAATACAACGTAAACCGAAACCATTGCCAAAAATTATTCTAAATCCTTCCATCAAGAATATTTTTGAATTTCGTTTCGAAGATTTTGAATTAATAAATTATAAACCTCATCCTCATATCAAAGGGGACGTAGCCATTTAGATCTTTTTGAATAAAAAAAAATCGTTGTTCTATCGTTTGTGAATGGATTCATTATTTAGTAGCTTTAATAATATCCGACAATACTCCAGAAGCAATAACATCTGCTCCATCTCCACTTCCTTTTATAATCAGAGGGTGTTCGTCATAACGAGAGGTGTTGTATACAACCATATTATCTTTCCCTTCTAGTTGATAAAAAGGATGGGTTGGTTTAACCGATTCTAAACCTATAGAAGCCCTTCCATTTTCGTAACGAGCAATAAAACGTAATCGTTTTTTTTTCCTTTCTGATTCCTTTCTAATTACAGAAAAATAATCTCTGTATCTATGTAATTCTTGATAAAAATTTTCTATGGAAATTGCATTCGAACAACTTTTAGGAAGAAAAGATTTATGACCAATATCGCTTAGTTCTAATGGAGATCCACATTCTCTTGCTAAAATAAGTATTTTTCGCATTACATCTAACCCGCTAAGATCTATACGAGGATCTGGTTTTGTATACCCTTTGTATTGGGCTTCTTTTACAACTTCTAAAAAAGATTTTTCTCCTATAAAATGATTGAAAATAAAATTTAAACTTCCAGATAATACAGCTTCTATCTTCTTTATTTTATCTCCACCATTTATAAGATCGTTAATAGTACTAATTACGGGAATACTAGATCCTACATTGGTTTCGAATAAAAATGGAGATCTAAAATGTTTGGAAAGTGTTTTTAATCTTTTATAATGATTGTAATCAGAAGAACAAGCTATTTTATTGCAAGTAATGACTCCAATTCCATTTTGAAAAAATTTTTCGTAAGTCATAGCCATTTCTTCACTAGCTGTATTATCGACAAATAAACTATTCCTTAAATTAAACTTACATATTTCTTCCATAAACGAATAGACATTCATTCTAATCCCATTTTCATTCAAAATTAACCTCCATTTACATAAATTTATTCCTTTACCGTCAAAATACATTTTTTGACTATTGGCTAATCCAATTATTCTAACTTTAAGTTTTAATTTTTCCAGTAAGTAATTTTTCTGTTGATCAATTTGTTCAATCAATTTACTTCCTACTTTTCCAACTCCGCAAATGAAAAGATTAATTTGTTTTGGATATTTTTCAAAAAATGTTTCATGCAAAGTATTTAAGGCTTTTTTAAAATCATTTTTACGAATAACAGCTGATATGTTTTTTTCCGTAGATTCTTGCGCTATTGCTATAACATTGATCCCATTTTTTCCTAAAGAAGAAAACATTTTTCCACTGGTCCCATGAAGATTTTTCATATTGTCTCCTACTATAGAAATGATACAAAGGTTTTTTTCTATTTTTAATGGATCCATTATTCCTTGATGTATTTCCAGGGAGAATTCACTATCTATTATAGATTGGGCTTTGATTATATCCATTTCATGTATTCCTGTAGTTATGGAATATTCTGAAGAGCTTTGTGTTATAAAAATAATATTTATTTTTTCACGTGATAAAGCTTCAAATAAACGTTTGGAATAACCTGAAATTACTCCTATTCCCTTATTTCCTTCAAGAGTAATAAAAGCTAAATTCTGAATTCCAGAAATTCCAGTAACTGGCTCTTGCTGACTGATATTCGTCTTTTTTTTTTCAATATGGATTAAAGTTCCTGGATCTGTAGGAGAAAAAGTATTTTTAATTTGTATAGGAATCTTTTTTCTCATAGCAGGGTGTATTGTTGGAGGATAAATAACTTTAGCTCCAAAATTAGATAATTCCATTGCCTCTTCATAAGAAATTTTCTTGATAGGAAAAGCTTGATCAACAAATTTTGGGTTGGCCGTCATCATTCCACTAACATCCGTCCATATTTCAAGTAAATTTGCAGATATAGCAGAAGCTAAAATAGCGGCAGTGTAATCAGAACCCCCTCTTCCAAGAGTAGTTGTCTCGTGTTCGGAAGTAGAACCTATAAAACCTGGAAAAACAATATATTCTGATGTTTTTTCACGAAAGAATTGAATTATATGATGATTACTTGTCCTAAAGTCAACTTTTGCACATCCAAATTGGGAATCTGTTACAATTAATTCTCTACTATCTTTACAAACAGCGTTTAAACCATATTGTTTTAGTTTTTCCGTAATAATAAAGGAGGAAGTAAGTTCTCCAAAACTCATGATTTTATCTAAAGAACGTTTTGAAAGCTCTTTAACTTGAAAAATTCCGTGACATAAATTTTCTAGATATTTTATATTTTTTTTGATATAACCAATCATATCACTTTGATAAGATAGAGGAAATAAATCTCTGATGATGTTTAGATGACGAATCTTTATTTTTTCTAAAGTATTTTTATAAGTATTTTTTCTTTCATAAGCTAATTTTCCACATTGTATCAATTGATCGGTAATATTTTCTAATGCGGATACCACAATAGCATATCTTCCTTTTGGTTTTTTTTTCAATAAATAACAAATACGTTTTATGGAATCGGAATTAGCTACGGAACTTCCCCCAAATTTTAAAACTTGCATTTTCTATTATAGATAAAATAATTTTCCAAAAAAAAAAGAGGATGACAAAAATAATGATAATTTGCAGAGAGAGGAATAATTGATTTTATATTCAATTATTTATTTATCATGTAAATTAATACCACTTAAAAAAAATAAAATATTTCATAACTTTGAATGTTTTTTATAAAACCAAGAAAGTATGCACTTAAATTCTTATGAAAGGGAAAAAATTATTCTTTACATGGCTGGAGAATTAGCGAAAAAACGTTTAGAAAGAGGATTGAAATTGAATTATCCTGAATCTGTAGCTTTAATTACTCATTATGTTATGGAAGGAGCACGTGATGGAAAATCAGTGAAAGAACTTATGGATGAAGCAGGAAATATTCTTCATGATGATCAAGTTATGGATGGAGTAGATGAATTACTCAAATATGTTCAAATAGAAGCCACTTTTCCTGATGGAACAAAACTAGTAACCATTCACCATCCTATTAAAAAAAACATTCAAAAAAAATCCAATTTAATTCCAGGAGAATATGATCTTCTTAAAGAAAAAGTAGTTTTACTAACTGGAAGATCTCGTATAAAAAGAATAGTGTATAATACTGGGAATCGTCCTATACAAGTCGGATCTCATTTTCATTTTTATGAAACCAATCTTGCTCTTCATTTTGACAGAAATGGAACTCAAGGATATAGACTAGATATCCCTTCTGGGAGATCGGTACGTTTTGAACCATTGGAAACAAAAGAAGTTCTATTGGTAAAAATAGGAGGAAGTAAAAAAGTTTATGGATTTTCCGGTAAAGAAAATATAAAAATATGAAAAAAATAGATAGAGAATCTTATGCAAGGATGTATGGTCCAACAAAAGGAGATAAAATTCGTTTGGGAGATACTTCTTTATGGATTGAAATAGAAAAAGATTATACAATTTATGGAGATGAATGTGTTTTCGGAGGTGGAAAAGTAATTCGAGACGGAATGGGACAACATCCATTTGCAACAAGAGACGAAGGAATCCTGGACTTAGTCCTAACTAATGCTATTATTATTGATCATTGGGGAATCGTGAAAGCAGATATTGGAATAAAAAATGGAGTCATTGTTGGAATTGGGAAATCCGGAAATCCATATTTTATGGATGGAGTAACGAAGAATATGTATATTGGAGCGGGAACCGAAGTTATTTCTTCTGAAAATATGATTGTTACAGCTGGGAGTGTGGACAGTCATGTTCATTTTATATGTCCTCAATTATTGGAAGTAGCTTTAGAAAACGGAACTACCACTATTGTAGGTGGAGGATCAGGTCCTACTACTGGTACCATAGCTACTAATTGTACTTCAGGAGTATGGAATATTCAACGAATGTTAAAAAGTACAGATCACATTCCTATAAATTTTCTTTTTCTTGCCAGTGGCAATAGTTCTCATCCTCAGGCCTTAATCGAACAAATAAAGGCTGGTGCTGGTGGTTTAAAAATTCATGAGGATTGGGGAAGTACTCCATATGTTATAGATCAATGTTTAGAAGTATCGGAAAATCTAGATGTACAAGTGAATATTCATACAGACTCCTTGAACGAATCAGGTTATGTGGAGGACACCTTAAAAATATTTAAGGATAGGACTATTCATACTTATCATACGGAAGGAGCAGGAGGTGGACATTCTCCTGATTTACTGAAAGTAATATCTTATTCCAATGTGCTTCCATCATCTACAAGTCCCACTATGCCTTATACTTGTAACACTATTGATGAACATTTAGATATGTTAATGATATGTCATCATTTGGATTCAAATATTCCAGAAGACATCGCATTTGCTAAATCACGAATACGATCTGAAACTATTAGTGCTGAAGGAGTATTACACGATATAGGAGCTATTAGTATGATGAGTTCTGATTCTCAAGCTATGGGAAGAATTGGGGAGATCATAAAACGAACTTGGCAGACAGCCGATAAAATGAAAAAACAACGAGGCTCTCTAAACAATGATTCCTATAGAAATGATAATTTTAGAGTAAAAAGATATATATCTAAATATACTATAAATCCTTCTATCACTCATGGGATTTCAGAATATGTAGGATCCATTCATATTGGAAAAATGGCCGATTTGGTGTTATGGAAACCCTCTTTTTTTGGAGTAAAACCAGAATTAGTTATAAAAAGTGGAATGATTGTATACGCTAGTATTGGAGATCCTAATGCTACTATACCTACTCCTCAACCGTTTATGTATCGTAAGATGTTTGGTTATTTTGAACAAAAATTGAGTAGTATTTTTATTTCTATACATGCAATAAATGATGGATTTATAGAAAAAAATGAAATAGAAAAGGAAATTAAGATAGTAAAAGGATGTCGTTCTTTATCCAAAGGAGATATGATATTAAATGAAGAAACTCCAAATATAAATATAGATCCAAAAACTTATGGAGTTTATATCAATGGAGAAAGAATACAATCAAAGCCATCGGATATTTTACCGCTTTCTCAAAGATATTTTTTATTCTAAAAGAATACCCAGAGCGGGATTCGAACCCGCATGATTTTACATCACTGAATTTTGAGTTCAGCGCGTATACCTATTCCGCCATCTGGGTACGTAATTGATCGATTATAATTTTTGATTTTTTCAAAAAATTTAATTCATCATTTATGATGGAACATTGATAGAAATAGACAACTCTTTCAATTTTAGATTGATGAATTAATTTACTACATTCTTTACAAGGAAAATGTGTAATATATAAAGTAGCTCCTTTACAGGATTGTGAAGAATAAGCCAATTTTAATATGGCATTTGCTTCTGCATGCAAAACATACCATTTAGTATATCCATTTTGATCTTCACATATATTATCAAAACCACTTGGTGTTCCATTATATCCATCAGAAATTATTCTATTATTTTTAACTATAACAGCTCCTACTTTTTTCTTTTTACAATAAGAGAATTTGGACCATTCCATGGCCAAATTCATATAATTCATATCATTTTTTTTATAAATTTCATTCATAACTCATTAGTTTTATGGAAAGAATATATGGTCCACACAATATGAAAATTAAAAAATTAATAAAAATTAATAAAAAAAATAATAAAAAAATATTTCTTGTTGAAGGAATTAAAGAATTTGAAATGGCTATAAAAGGGAATTTTTTCCCCATAGAGATATTCATATGTAAAAATATATTCCATCAATATAATATGATTAAATCATTTAATGATATTGTTTGTTTTATTAACATTAAAGCCTTTCAAAAATTTTCATGTAGGAAAAATTCGGGTGGAATTATTGCTTTATTTAAGAAAGAAGTTTCTAATAATTTGAGAAATATAAAAGTACCCAAAAACCCTTTTATTCTTGTATTGGATGGGATAGAAAAACCAGGAAATTTGGGATCTATATTAAGGACAGCTGATGCAGCAGGGGTACATTTTATTATATTATGCAATACAAAAACATATATTTTCAATCCAAATGTTATTAGATGTAGTTTAGGATGCGTTTTTACAAAGAAAATTTTTGTAGAAGAAATAAAATCCATTATTGCTTGGTTACAAGAAAATAAAATAGAAATTGCAGTAACAGGATTTCATAAAAAAAAATCTATAGAATTATATCAAACTCAATTTTCTTCCCATTTAGCCATTGTTTTAGGATCAGAAAGCAAAGGAGTATCCAAAATTTGGTTAAAGATAGCCCACAAAATAATAACTATCCCCATGTTCGGAAATATTGATTCTATGAATGTGAGCAATGCTACATCTATAATTATATATGAAGTAATCAGACAAAGGAAATTACATAATTTTTCCTAATTAATTTTTTTGAAATTTTGTTTTTCATATACATAATCAATTTGTAAATTTTTTCCTTTTGAAGCTGCTACAGATAATTGATCACAATAATTATTAATACAATGAAAGTGATGCCCTTTAATCCATTGAAAAACAATAAAATGCTGGTTAAATATATCTAAGAATCGTATCCATAAATCCACATTTTTTTTTTTTCTAAAATTGTTTTTTTTCCATTGATAAATCCAATTTTTTTGAATAGCATTTACTATATATTTAGAGTCAGTAAAAACAATAATATTTTGTTTTTTTTTTATTATTTGTTCTAGACCAACTATTACGGCTAAAAGCTCCATCCGATTATTGGTCGTATAACGAAATCCTTCGGAAATAACTTCTCTATGAGAAGTTCCTACTATTTCTATAAAAATAGCATATCCTCCCGGTCCAGGATTTCCTTTAGAAGAACCATCAGTGTAAATATGAATTTTTCTACTACTCACGAATTGATCATACAATGTTTAATTGTTTATTTTTTCACGTTCGAATTTTTTCAATTGAAACTTTATTAGATTAAAACATTTTTCTTTTAAATAATTTTTGTCCTTTAAAGACAAGTTTTTGGTGGAAATAGAATGATGTTGTTTGATACGTATTCTACCAGGACCCCCTTTGATTATAGTAAAACTAGGAAATTTTGTTTTGATGTCTGCTATAGTAAACGGAACAATGGATATTTTTTTTCTTATTGCAATAGAAAAAGCTCCACTTTTAAAATGATCTAAGAAAATAGAGGGATTAGGAACTCCACCTTCTGGAAAAATACATACACTTTTTCCAGAATCTACTTTTTCTTGTATTTGTTTAAACACTTGTATACAACTGGATAAATTTTTTCTATCTATTAATATATTACTTTTTCTATAAACAAAACCAAAAAAAGGAAGTTTAGCTAGTTCCGCCTTTCCTACAAAAACTAAAGGATTCTTTCTCATCAAAGAATAAATCAACATAACATCCATGATGGAACTGTGATTACTGATAATCACGTATTGTTTGTTTTTATCTAGTATTTCTTCTTTTTCTAATACATACCAGAATCCCATAAGAAAAAGATTACTTCTAGCCCACATTTGATGAAACCAATAAGCAATGTGATAATATTTATCCTTAAAAAGAAATGGAACAGAAGCTCCTGCCCATAATGGAATGAGAAATAAGTTTATTAGAAAAAACCATATTCTCCATAAGAATATTAAGGATGTTTGAATTATTTTCATTAATCAATAAAATTAATCAAAAAAATATATGCATATTGAAAAATATTTTTCATTTTTGTTAAAAAATTTATAACTTTTTTTTTTAAAAAATTGTCTGTTTTTTTTCTTTAGAAAAAAAAACATGTATACATTGGGAGAGTTTATTATAGAAAATAGGGATCGTTTTTTGTATTCTACAGAAGAATTGTTACGTTTGTTTAGCTCCATTAAATTAGCGGCTAAGGCTATCAATAAAGAAGTAAACAAAGCAGGTTTAACAGAAAAAATTATAGGGAGTTCGGGGATAACTAATATACAAGGAGAGAATCAACAAAAATTGGATGATTTTGCACATAGAGTTTTCATAGAATCATTTAAAAGCAGAAATGTAGTTTGCGGAATAGCTTCTGAGGAAAGCAAAGATTTTATAGTTATTGTGGAAAAGGGGGAAAAAGAAAATCCTAAATATATTGTTTTGATAGATCCATTGGATGGGTCTTCCAATATAGATGTAAATGTTTCTATTGGAACTATATTTTCTGTGTATATAAGACGAACTCCTATTCCAATGGATTTAACAATAGAAGATTTTTTGCAGAAAGGAAATAAACAAATATTAGCAGGATATATTATTTATGGATCATCTACCATATTAGTCTATACAACAGGAAATGGAGTCCATGGTTTTACTTTGGATCCCTCTATTGGAACTTTTTATTTATCTCATCCAAATCTTCGTTTTCCTGAAATAGAAAGAATTTACTCTATTAATGAAGGAAATTATGCTAAATTTCCTAATGGAATAAAAAAATTTATAAAATATTGTCAAGAAAAAAAAGAAAATCGTCCTTATACAGCACGGTATATTGGATCTTTAGTAGGGGATTTTCATAGAAATATGATACAAGGTGGTATCTATATTTATCCTAAAACGGAACATTCTCCAGAGGGGAAATTAAGATTACTTTATGAATGTAATCCTATGGCTTTTTTAACAGAACAAGCTGGTGGAAAAGCTTCTGATGGAAAGAAAAGAATTCTAGATATAAAACCTTTAAATTTACATCAAAGGACTCCATTTATTTGTGGACCTGTAAGAATGGTTTCTAAATTGGAAGAATTTATGGATCGGTAAAAATAAAACAAAAAATATGGAAGTAAAATTGAAAGGGAAGAACAATATTATTGATACAATGAAATACGGAAAAACATTTTCCGATTTTCCAATTTATACATCAATACTATTGTATCCAAAGAAGAATATGAAAAGAATAGAACTAATTGGAACTTTGGTAAAAAAAAAATTTTAAAAAGTCAGTTCATAGAAATAGAATCAAACGGTTATTACGATCTTCTTTTTTATTGAATAAATCTGTTTTAGAAAAAAATATAGTGGATGGTTATCATATTGTCTTTCTTTATCAAGGAAAATTTATACCTAAATTCAAAGAAATTGATCAATCCATGAAAACAATATTTTATGAAATAATAAGATCAATAAATCAGGATCATAATCCTTGTTGAAATAATTGACCAACATTTGCTCCAAAAATCTTCACGGAAAATGCAAGTAAAACAATTCCAAATATTTTTTTTAGTATATCTAAACCGTTTGTTCCTATTTTTTTAGCGATAAAATCACATCGGTCTATAACAAAATAGACAACAATCATATTCAATATTAGAGATAAAAGAATAATGTTAACATCATAAGTTGTTCTTAGTGAAATTAGAGTAGTTAAAGATCCTGGTCCAGCTATAAGTGGAAAGGCTATTGGAACTATAGAAGTTTGAGCATTTTCTGTAACTTTATGGATATCTATTCCTAGTATCATTTCTAATCCAATTAGAAATAACACTATAGATCCTGCTACAGAAAAAGAGTTAACATCTACACCAATGATTTTGAGCATAGGTTGTCCTAAAAATAAAAAAGATAAAAATATAAGAAGAGAAGTGATTATCACTTTTTTAGTGTCTATAATGTTTCCTTTGGATTTAAAACTCATAATTATGGGAGCATTTCCTAATATATCTATAATGCTAAAAAGAATCATAAAACAACTGATTAATGAATTAATCCATTCCATATTATTTATTTTATTGCCCAGTAAGTAGTGGAAATACAAACATAATATTTTTCACCAATTAAAAAAAAAAACTTTACATGTTTTAATTTTTGGACAAAGTATTTTTTTTAAAAAGGACGTTTTCGTAGGCTTTCCATCCTGAATTTCTATATTTTTCTGCCAGTATTTTTGGATTATTCGATTGATAAATCGCTTTTCCAACGATAATAAAATCGCTACTATTCTTAATAAAAGCTTGATTAGGATGAATGTAGGTATTTCCCCTACAATTTTCTTTTGAATCAGAAAAATGTATACCAGGAGTAAATAATAATAATCTATCGTCCACTTTTCTTTGAGCAACTGTTCCAATGACTTTAGAATTTTTTAAAGAAATATTTAATGCTTTTCTTATATAGTTATCATCAGATAATCTTCCAGAAGAAGACATTTCAGATATAGTAATTACCCCCATATTAGAAGGAATATTCAAGTTTTGTATACTTTCACTTCCTGCAAGAACATGGACCGTTATAATATCTGCCCAAGAAGATATTTTATGTATTCCATAATGTAATTGAAGATAATTTGTAGGTCCTACATCACATAATTTTCTATCTTCAAACAATAAAAATTTCTTTTCCATCGAAATTTTTTTAAGTGAATCGATAAATGAAAATGAAAAATCACTAATAATATCTACATGAATCTTTAATCCACAAATTTTATCCCCAATTAAATTTACCAATTTTAAAATTTCTTCAGAATATATTAAGTCAGCGGAAACTATCAAATTTGTTTGTTTTTTCAATGCTATGTCAAGAAGTTTTTTTCCTATAGGATGAGAAATTTTTTCTTTCTTTTCTTCATAAGAAATACGTTTTCCTTGAATATTTTTTAATTTTTTTTTCTTGAAAAAAAATTGAATTATATGTATTTCTTCTTTTTTTAATAGATTTTTTTCTTTCAACATCTTTAAAATTTCTCCTAGACGAAATAAAGATCGTATGTTGAATCCTCTATTTTTTAGATTTTCTATTCCTCCTTGTTCACGATCAAGAATGGATAAAATATTTTTGATAATTAATCCTTCTTTTTCAAGATCTATTACAGTTTTTAACAAACTGTCTCCACTTGTTATAACATCTTCTATAAGAAGGCAATTTTGTCCTTTCTTGTAAATTCCTTCTATCATTCGTTTTGTTCCATAACCTTTATTTTCTTTTCTTTTAATAATTAAAGGAATATTAGATCTTAACGATAAAGTAGTCGCTATAGGTAAAGCGGCATATGGAACTCCACAAATCAATTCAAACACGTGATATGGGACTTCCTTCAAAATCAAATCCGATAATTTTATTAATAAATCGGGTCTAGAAGCAATTGGACGAAAATCTATATATATAGGAGAATTCATTCCACTTTTTAAGGTAAAACAACCAAATTTAATAATTCCTAAATTATAAATTTTATAAAAAAAATGTTCTTTTTCCTTCATAAAAAAAACCTGTTTCGGTAAATTTAAAAAATTTATACTTGTGGGATTTTTTGCTAATTTATAATCATGAAAAAAATAGATATTTCCACTAATATAAATGGAATAAAATTTCCATCCTGTATCATGAATGCTTCAGGAGTTCGTTGTAGTACAGATAAAGAGCTTTCCGATCTTTTGATTAGTTCTTCTGGAGCTGTTGTTACAAAAAGTTGTACTCTAAAACCAAGGAAGGGAAATTTAAAGCCAAGATATTTCGAATGGAATATTGGAAGTATCAATTCTATGGGATTGCCAAATCTTGGAATAGATTTTTATTTGGATTTTTTCGAAAGAAAAAATTATAAAAAACCTTTTTTATTATCCGTATCAGGACTTTCTATTGAAGAAAATTATATTCTTCTTCGTAAAGCCAATCTTTCTTCAAAAATTAGTGCTATAGAATTAAATTTATCTTGTCCAAATATAGTGGAAAAAGGAAATAAAGTATTAGGTTACGATTTTTCTAAGGTTTCGTATTTTCTGGATAATCTATTTAAATTTTATAAAAAACCTTTAGGAGTTAAACTCCCGCCTTATTTTGAAGATGAGAACTTTATAAAAATGGCTTCTATTTTAAATAAATATCCTCTTTGTTTTGTTACTTGCATTAATAGTTTACCCAATGGCATTTTCATCGATATAAATAAAGAATCCGTTGTTATTCAACCAAAAAAAGGATTTGGAGGAATAGGAGGTATATCTATCAAACCATTTGCATTGTCTAATATTTGTAAATTTTATACTTATCTTCGTAAAGATATTCCTATAATAGGATGTGGAGGAATTTGTTCTGGAAAAGATATATTTGAACATATATTATGTGGGGCTTCTGCAGTTCAGGTTGGTACTCAATTTATAAAAGAAGGAATTACTGTATTTGATAGATTAATTCAAGAATTCATTTTAATTCTAAAAAATAAACAATATTCATCCATAAATAATTTCAAAGGAAAATTAAATGTTTTCTAGTAAGATTTTGCAAAAACGACTCGTTGACAAGAAGGTTTTCCAGAGTAAATACATTTTCCAGTTTCGTTTTCATTGTTGATAGGAATACAACGTATAGTAGCTTCCGTTTCTTCTTGTATTTTTTTTCCTGTACTCATTGTTCCATCCCAATGAGCAAGAATAAAACCTCCTGTTTCATTGATTCTATTTTTAAAATCTTCATAATGATCTAAGCAAACAGTCAATTTTTTTGTTTTGTTCAAAGCTTTTTGATAAATATTTCTTTGTATTTTTTCAAGAAGTTCTGGAATAAATGTGATTAAACTATTCCAAGATACATATATTTTTTCGTAAGTATCTCTTCTAAATACTTCTGCTTTCTCCATTTTAATTTCATTTTTTCCAATACTAATTCGTATGGGAATTCCCTTCATTTCGTATTCATTAAATTTCCATCCAGGAGTAAAAATATCTCTGTTGTCATACTTTATACTAAGTTCTGTTTTTTTTAAAATATTCTGAATCTTTTCAACTATTTCATTAATTTTTTTTAATTCTTTTTTGTTTTTATATATAGGAATAATAACAATTTGTATAGGAGCTATTTTAGGAGGTAAAACCAATCCATGATCATCTGAATGTAACATTACCAGTCCTCCTATTAACCTAGTGGAAATTCCCCATGAAGTAGACCATACATATTCTTTTTTTCCATTATGATTAGTAAATTGGACATCAAAAGCTTTTGAAAAATTTTGTCCAAGAAAATGAGAAGTTCCAATTTGTAAAGCTTTTCCGTCTTGCATGAGGGCTTCAATACAATATGTTGTTTCAGATCCAGAAAATTTATCCATAAAAGGTTTTATTCCCTGTAATACAGGAATAGCCATGCAATTTTCAGAGAAATTTGTATAGATATTCAATATTTTTTTAGTTTCTTCTATAGCTTCTTTTTTTGTAGAATGAGCGGTATGACCTTCTTGCCATAAAAATTCAGAGGTTCTTAATAACAGACGAGTACGCATTTCCCATCTAATGGCATTTCCCCATTGATTGTAAAGAATAGGTAGATCTCTATAAGAATGAATCCAACGTCGGTAAGTTTTCCATACGATACTCTCAGAAGTAGGTCGGATTACTAATTCTTCTTGTAATTGATATTTTGGATCAATAGTCAATGTTTCTTCGTTTCTTTTAAACTGAGAATGCGTAACTATAGCACATTGTTTATAAAAATTTTGAATATGTTTTTTTTCTTTCGAAAAAAATGATTTGGGGATTAATAAGGGAAAATAAACATTTTTGTGTCCGGAATCTTTAAACATTTTATCTAATTTATTTTTCATAATTTCCCATATAGAAAATCCATATGGTTTAATAATCATAAAACCACGAACACCAGAAAATTCTGCCAATCCAGATTTAATGACAATATCATTATACCATTTAGAATAATCCTCCTTACGTTTAGTTAATTGCATAATGGAATAATATAAAAAAATTATTTTTATTCTGCATTCAATTTTATTTATAAATTAGTGATTCTAAAATAAGAGTAATGGCACATCCTAAAAGAAGACAGTCTAAATCAAGAAGAGATAAAAGAAGAACTCACTTAAAGATAAGAAAACCTCTATTAATTCAATGCCCTTTAACACATCAACAACATTTATATCATCACGCTTATTGGCATGAAAAAAAACTATATTATAGAGGAAAAATTGTATTGGAATAATTCCATCATAAATTTTTAAAATTTATGGATTACAAAAATATTAAATCGTTGATTCAATTTATTTCTAAATCGGATATTCATGAAATAATGATTAAGATAGGAGAAACAGAAATACATATTAAAAATAAAATCGTTAGAAAAAAAAATGCATTGGATCAAATTGTTTTTAACAAAAATAATCAAAGAAATCCTTCCTATATTTCTGATTTTTCCGATAGGTTTTCTAAATACGAAGAAAAAAAACCTAATAATAATCGGTATATTACCATAAGATCTCCTATGATTGGAACCTTTTATCGTAGACCACATCCCAATCAAGAACCTTTTGTAAAGGTTGGAGATGAAATAAAGATAGGGACAAAAATTTGCGTAATAGAAGCAATGAAATTATTTAATGATATAGAATCTGAAGTGAATGGAAAAATAGTTAAAATTCTTGTAGAAGATTCTACTCCAGTAGATTATGATCAACCTTTATTTCTTTTAGATCCTATGGAAGAATAATTTATGTTTAAAAAAATATTAATAGCTAATCGTGGTGAAATAGCTTTACGGATTATACGAACAGCTAAAGAAATGGGAATAAAGACAGTCGCTGTTTATTCTACAGCAGATAAACATAGTCTTCACGTTTATTTTTCAGATGAAGCGGTATGTATTGGTCCTCCTTCTCCATATCAATCTTATTTGAATATTCCTAATTTAATATCCGCTGCTGAAATTACGAATGCAGATGCCATTCATCCTGGATATGGTTTCTTATCCGAAAATGCCTATTTTTCATCTATGTGCATCAAACATGGGATTAAGTTTATAGGTCCTCTTCCAAATCATATAATTCAAATGGGGAATAAAATTTCAGCTAAAAAAATTATGAAAAAAGCTGGAATTTTGTGTTTGCCTGGATCGGATTGTTTTGTTGAATCTTCTTATAAAGAAATAGAAAAAATAGCAGAAGAAATAGGATATCCAATTATTATTAAAGCAGTTTTTGGAGGTGGAGGAAAAGGAATACGATCTGTTTTAGATAAAAATGGATTAAAATATTCTTGGGAAGAAGCTAAAAAAGAAGCTTTATCCTGTTTTGGAAAAAAAGACATGTATATAGAAAAATTAATCATAGATCCAAGACATATAGAAATACAAATAATTAGCGATCAATATGGAAGATCCTGTCATCTATCAGAAAGAGATTGTTCTATTCAACGAAGAAACCAAAAATTGGTAGAAGAAGCTCCTTCTCCTTTTTTAACCACATCTTTGAGAAAAAAGATGGGAGAAGAAGCTGTAAAAGCTGCAGAATTCATTCATTATGAAGGAATAGGAACTATAGAATTTTTAGTGGATAAAGATAGAAATTTTTATTTTATGGAAATGAATCCCAGAATTCAAGTAGAACACCCTATAACCGAAGAAATAACAGGTTTGGATTTGATACAAGAACAAATTTTTTTGGCTTGTGGAAAAAGACTTTCTGGAAAAAATTATTATCCAAAAATGTATTCAATAGAATGTAGAATCAATGCAGAAGAACCTTCCCAAGATTTTCGTCCGTTTCCTGGACAAATTACTCAGATGCATATTCCAGGAGGAAAAGGAGTACGTGTAGATACACATGTTTATGCTGGATATAGGGTTCCACCTTATTATGATTCTATGATTGCGAAAATTATTACTACAGCAAAAAGCAGAAAGGAAACTATTGAAAAAATGCGTCGATCATTAGATGAATTTGTGATAGAAGGAATTCGTACAACTATTCCTTTTCATAGAGAATTTATGCAAAATAATGATTTTTTAAAAGGAAACTATAATACAAATTTTTTAGAAAAACTTCACTATTACAATTCCAACTGTTGATTTTTTTTATTTTTTTCTTCAAAAATTTTTAGAAGATCAATCATTTCTTGAATATTTCCATTCATGAATCCTACAATATCATAAATTGATTTATGAATTCTATGATCCGTTACTCTACTTTTAGGATAATTATAAGTTCGTATTTTTACGGAACGGTCTCCTGTAGAAATTAAAGATTTTCTTTTGATAGATCGTTCTTTAATTCGTTTTTCCATTTCGTTCTTATAGATACGTGATCTTAAAACCTTCATAGCTTTTTCAAAGTTTTTGTGTTGAGAACGTTCTTCTTGGCATTCCACTGTTATTTTACTTGTAATATGAGTCAATCGCACAGCGGATTCTGTTTTATTTACATGTTGTCCTCCGGCTCCACTGGATCGAAACGTTTCTTTTTTTATATCAGATAGATCTATGTTCATTTCTACACTTTTTATTTCAGGGAGAACAGCTACTGTAATAGCAGATGTATGTATTCTTCCTTGAGACTCAGTTCTTGGAATTCTTTGAACCCTATGTACTCCAGATTCCAATTTTAAATTGGAATAGACTCCTCCTTTTTTTTTTACATCATTTCCACTTACCTCTAAAATTATTTCTTTATACCCTTTAATTCCTCCCTTTTGAGAATGTAGTATTTCATATTTCCAACCTACTTGTTTAAAGTACATGATATACATTCGTAAAATGTCCTCTACAAAAAGACAAGCTTCATATCCTCCTGTTCCAGAACGTAATTCTACGATAGCATTTCTATGATCTTCTTCTACTTCTGTTATGGAATCGGATAATAGAAAATTATATGATTCTTTTTCAATAGAAGATAAATCTTCTAAAATTTTTTTTTTTTCCAAGGATGCTATTTCCTTCATTTCAGGATCTGAATCGTTTTCTAAAACATTTTTTGCTTCTTGAAGAGAGAATAATTTGTTTTTGTATCTCTCGTAGAGAGACATTATCTTTTTTAATTTTTGATATTCTTTGAATAAAATTTTATATTTCTTTTGATTAGATAGAGGTTTTAAAATAAAATTTGAAATTTCATGAAATTTTTTTTCCAATACTTCAAATTGATTGAGCAATGAAGATCTTTTCATAGGTATTTATTTATCGTATTCTATTTATAGAATGAATCAATTCTAAATCTTTTTTTATTGCTTTATTAGAAAGAGATAAGAACAATATCATTGATAAGAGAAGAAATAAATTCGTTTTTCTTAAAAGTTTATTTTGATAACATGAAATGAAAATAATTGATAGAAAAGTAGTACTATTTATAATTATATTTAAATAGTTACAAAATATTTGTATGGATTTTTTTTTAAAAAGAAGAATACTTAAAATAGATAAGATCAAACATATAATTATAAAAGTAAAAAATATTTTATCCAAAAAAAAGGGATGTATTTGGGTATTAGGATAATAATATAAAGAAATAGAAGATATTAGCACAGATAAAAATAAATAAAAAGTTTGTATCCTATAGAACATAAATTAAAAAAATTTTATTTAAATTAATTTGTATAATTGCATTTACCATCTTGAAGCCAAGATTGGCTAATATATAACCCAATTACTTTATGTATGATATTACGGAATTAAAAAGTAAAAAACTTTTTGAATTACAGGAAATCGCCCGTTTGTCAGGATTAAAAAAATGTACACAACTACGAAAAAACGAGCTACTTGAAAAAATAATTTCCATTCTCAATATTAAAAACAATCCTTCTTCTTCAAAGATAGAAAATTCTTTATTAAAAAAAGGATTTAAAGGTAGAAAAAAAAAATTAACTTCTCCTTCTCAAGAGAATTTAAAAAACTATTCCAAAAGTTCAGAAGAATCTGCAAAAAAATATCCAAAAAGATATTTCCAAAATTGGAAAAAAAACGATAGATCAGAATCTATTGGAACAGTAAAAAAAAATTCTAATAAATATTGTTCTCCAGAATATGAATTTGATGGAATTATCATTAGCGAAGGAGTATTAGAAATTATGCCAGAAAATTATGGTTTTTTAAGATCTTCCGATTTCAATTATTTATCTTCTCCCGATGATATTTACGTTTCTCAATCTCAAATTAGACTTTTTGGAATGAAAACAGGAGATACTATAAGAGGAGAAGTCCGCCCACCTAAAGATGGAGAGAAATATTTTCCTTTAATTAAAATTATTGAAATCAATGGAAGAAATCCTTCCTTTGTAAGAGGAAGAGATTCTTTTGAACATTTAACTCCACTTTTTCCAAATGAAAAATTTAAAATAGCTGAAAAAAAAGCCACTCTTTCTACAAGAATAGTAGATCTTTTCACTCCTATAGGAAAGGGACAAAGAGGTATGATTGTTGCACCTCCAAAGACAGGAAAAACTACTTTATTGAAAGAAATAGCCAATGCTATTGCTGCTAATCATCCAGAGGTATATCTGATTATATTGCTTATTGATGAACGTCCAGAGGAAGTGACCGATATGCAACGAAATGTTAAAGGAGAAGTAATAGCATCTACTTTTGATGAACCAGCAGAAAGACATGTAAAAGTAGCTAATATTGTATTACAAAAAGCTAAAAGAATGGTAGAATGTTCTCATGATGTTGTTATATTACTGGATTCTATAACACGTTTAGCACGTGCGTATAATACTGTTGCTCCTGCTTCTGGGAAAGTTTTATCAGGAGGAGTAGATGCTAATGCTTTACATAGACCAAAAAGATTTTTTGGAGCTGCTAGAAATATAGAAGATGGAGGCTCTTTATCCATTATTGCTACCGCTATGATTGATACAGGATCAAAAATGGATGAGGTAATTTTTGAAGAGTTTAAAGGAACAGGAAATAAAGAACTTCAATTGGATAGGAAAATAGCTAATAAAAGAATTTATCCAGCTATCGATCTCGTTTCTTCTAGTACAAGAAAGGATGATCTTTTGTTGGATCCCAATACATTACAAAGGATGTGGATTTTACGAAAACATCTTTCCGATATGAATCCAGTAGAAGCTATGGAATTTTTAATATCGCGTATAGCCAGAACTCAAAATAACGAAGAATTTTTAATATCCATGAATGGATGAATAATTTTATTTTTTGAATAAAAAACATTATATTAAATATTAACATCGCGGGGTGGAGCAGTTGGTAGCTCGTCGGGCTCATAACCCGAAGGTCATAGGTTCGAGTCCTATTCCCGCTATTATACTTCATACATTCATATTCATTTTATGATTTATTATTTTTTGGGTATTTTATGTTTCTTTATTTTTTTTATTTTCATCTATTCATTTAAAAAAATAGAATTTATTTTAAGAAATGAGTTAAAAAATCATAAAAATGAGAATCAAAAAATAGCTCAATATGATAAGATAGTATTTGTAAATACCTTAAAGGATGTGAAAGATGGATTTATGCAATCGGTAAGAGATTTTCAGAATTACATAGATAGAAAGATTCATTTTTATATTGAAGATCAATCTAATAGATTAAATATTCTTCATGTAGAACAAGAAAGACTAGTTAGAATAACAGAAAAAAAACTAGAAGATATAAAAGAAAATGTGAATGAGAAACTTCAAAGTTCTTTAAATCTACATTTGGATAAATCTTTTGAAATAATAAGGAATCAATTATCCTTCTTGCAAGAGGGGTTAGGTGATATGAGGAATTTAGCACAGGATGTAAATGCCTTGAAAAGAACTTTAAATCATGTTAAAGTATGTGGAAATTTCAGTGAAATGCAACTTTCCATGTTATTACAACAAATTTTATCCCCAGAACAGTATGCATGTAACGTTATTACTAAATCTAATACAAATTTTGTAGTGGAATTTGCTATTAAACTTCCAGGAATTGGGGATGGAAATATTATATGGTTGCCTATAGATGTAAAATTTCCAAAAGAAACTTATGAAAAAGTCCAAATGGCTTATAATTTTGGAGAGAAAAAGGAGTTAGAAATAGCTAAAAAGAATATGGTTTCTGTCCTTAAAAAAATGTCCAAAGATATTCAATATAAGTATATAGATCCTCCAAATACTACTGATTTTGCAATTCTTTTTTTGCCCTTTGAAGGTATATATGCTGAAATTGTGAAAAATTCAAGTTTATTAGAAGAATTGCAAAGAAAATATAAAATTGTAATCACAGGTCCTTCTACATTAGCTGCCATGTTAAATAGTTTACAGATAGGATTTCGTACTTTAGCCATTCAGAAAAGAAGTTCTGAAGTATGGAAAATTTTAGAAACTGTAAAAAAAGAATTTGCAAAATTTGGATTATTGCTTCATCAAGCACAAGATAAATTACAAGCAGCTTCCAAAGATATAGATAAGGTGATGGGTGTTAGGAACAATTTAATTGAAAAAAAATTAAGAGACATAGAGAACTATTGAGCGGAGAGAAAGGGATTCGAACCCTTGACACTCTTTTTTTGTGAACACGCTTTCCAGGCGTGCGCCTTAAACCTCTCGGCCATCTCTCCAAAAGAACAAAAGAAAGACTATAAGCCGGATTCTGTTTCTATTCCTATCATTTATCTAGGATAATAGTTACCCATTATCTCTATCTGCCTACCCCCCGGTATCAACCGAGCAAGTTTTCCGGTATACATGGCATTTCACCGTACAGAGTTTACATGATTTCACTACAGCTAAACTGTACTTTCTTTCTGTTGCACTATTCCTCACCTTACAGTGGATGGGTGTTACCCATTGTACTGCTCTATGGTGTCCGGACTTTCCTCATTTTTATTTAAAAAAAATGCGATAGGACGTCTTACTTTATGTTAGAGTAAATATTTCTTATATTTTCATTTTCTTTAAGTTTTTCAATAAAATTGTATATTTTTTTACTGTTTTCTTTTGAAAGTAATTTTGGATGTTTAGCTATACGTTTTACCATAGATCTATGAAAAATTTTCATTCTTTCTAAATTATTTTTCATAGGACCAAAATATTCAAAATCTGTGTATATATAGATATTATTTTCATCTTTTATAATATCCTTTGCCCCAAAATCTATTACCATTAATTCAAAATTTTCTATTGGAAAAGAAATATCCTCTTTTTTGATAGAGAAAAAACCTATTCTATTAAATAAATGGGTTAACTCTCCATTATGACATAATCTTCCTCCATTTTTGGATAAAAAGATTCTTATATCGGAAGTAGTTCTAATGCTGTTATCCGTTAAACACTCTATAATCATACTAATTCCGTAAATTCTTCCTTCTAAATTTAAACTTTTATAATTTTTTGTGTTATTTTGTGAGGCTTTTTGTATAGTTCTTTCTATAGTTTCTTTAGGGATATTCATTGATTTTGCATTGATAATGGCCTTTCTTAAACGATAGGAGGTTTTTCTATCCGATCCTGATTCTTTAACTGCAATGGATATTTCTCTAATAACTTTAGAGAATTTTTTGGATTTTTTAAAATCTTGATTATATTTTCTATGTTGGATGTTGGCCCATTTACTATGTCCTGACATGGAAAATTTTTATATAAGCTATTTTTAGCTATCTTCGCTGAAGAATGAATAAGCAATTTAGTAAAAAAAATAATTATGTCAAAAATTTGCGAATTGACAGGAAAAAAGGCTATGATAGGTCATAAAGTTTCTCATGCTAACAATAAAAACAAACGTCGATTCAATATAAATTTATGTAAAAAACGTTTTTTTTTAACAAAAGAAAAAAAATGGATTACTTTAAAAATTTGTGCTTCCGTTATTAAAATAATTAATAAAATTGGAATTGAAAATACATTAAAACGTTTCAAATATAATGGGAAAAAAAGGAAATAGAATACAAGTAATATTAGAATGTACCGAACAAAAAAAAAGAGGAATCCCTGGTTGTTCTAGATACATTACTACAAAAAATAAAAAAAACACTCCAAATAGAATAGAATTAAAAAAATACAATCCTATCTTGAGAAAATATACAATTCATAAAGAAATTAAATGAATAAAAATAGAAAAAAAAAAGTTTCAAAAAAAATGATTTTTGCTATTCGAATAATTAAATCTAAGAAATCGGGTTGTTATACTTTTGAAAATAAAATTATAACGGATAGGGAAGTAAAAAATTATTTCAAAGAAAAAAAATAATTCTTGTTAAATTAAATTCATAGAAATGTTTTTTACAAAAAGAAAAAGCAAAGATACCTTCGATCATGAATTAAAAAAAACTAGAGAATCCTTATTTTCTAGAATAAAAAATATTCTTTTTCGAAAAGAAAAATTTAACATAGATCTAGATCATATAGAAGAAATATTATTATCTTCGGATATAGGAACTACAACAACAATCAAGATAATTAACTATATTAAAAATAAAAAATATGAAAATATAAAAGAATTATATGCATTGCTTAAAGAAGAAATGGAGATTCTTTTTATGGATATTAAAAACGAACGTTTAGAACAAAAAATACAATATGAGAACAAACCATACGTTATTATGATGATTGGAATAAATGGAGTAGGTAAAACTACGACAATTGGAAAATTAGCTTTTTTATTAAAAAAAAAAGGATTTAATTTAATGATAGGAGCTTCGGATACATTTCGTGCTGCAGCCATCCCTCAACTTGAAATATGGGCCAAAAAAGTTAATGTCCCATTGATTAAACAACATAGACATGCAGATCCAGCATCTGTAGCATACGATACTTTGCAATCTGCAAAATCTAAAAATATAGATGTAGTGTTAATCGATACAGCCGGTAGATTACAAAATAGAATTGGTCTTATGGAAGAGCTATCTAAAATAAGCAGAGTCATGAATCAAGTAGTTTCTAAAGCTCCTCATGAAATTATGCTAGTTTTAGATGCTACAACAGGTCAACACGCCTTTGAGCAGGTTAATAAATTTTCTTCTTTTGTAAAAATTTCTTCTATTGTATTAACAAAATTAGAAGGAACTGCTAAAGGTGGAGTAGTTTTAGGAATAATGGATAGATTTAGAATTCCTATCAAATATATTGGAATAGGAGAAAAAATACAGGATTTAAAA
Source organism: Blattabacterium sp. (Mastotermes darwiniensis) str. MADAR (assembly GCF_000233435.1). Lineage (NCBI taxonomy): Bacteria > Pseudomonadati > Bacteroidota > Flavobacteriia > Flavobacteriales > Blattabacteriaceae > Blattabacterium > Blattabacterium sp. (Mastotermes darwiniensis). The sequence continues at coordinate 257,228 of NC_016146.1, forward strand.
GAATTTGATGGGAAAAAATTTGTTGATTCTCTTTTTATTAACTGACATACTGTTAACCTAAAAGTATTTCTCCTTTTTCATATGCTTCATTTGTATAATATTTGTTAAAATTTTTGGTATATATGGAAAAAAATAAGATAAATGTTACTTCAGATAATATTTTTCCTATCATTAAAAGATTTCTTTATTCGGATCAAGAAGTTTTTTTACGTGAATTGGTTTCTAATGCTACTGATGCTATTATAAAATTCAAAACCCTAGTAAAATTAGGAGAAATAGAAGAAGCGGTTAATGAATTATTGAAAATAAAAGTAAGAATAGATAAGAAGGAGAAAACTATTCACATCATTGATAATGGAATTGGAATGACCAAAGAAGAAGTAGAAAAATATATAAATCAAATAGCTTTTTCTGGAGCAGAAGAATTCATTCAAAAGTATCAAGATAAAGGATCTACTATTATCGGGCATTTCGGATTAGGTTTTTATTCTTCTTTTATGGTAGCAAAAAAGGTGATGATATTCACTCAATCTTATAGGAAAAAATACTCATCTGTTTTTTGGTCTTGCGAAGGGACTCCAACATTTAGTATAGAAGAAATAGAAGAAAAAAGAGAAAGAGGGACAGAGATCGTTCTATTTATAAATGAGGAAAGTAAAGAATTTTTAGAATACGATCGTATTTTAAAATTACTTCATAAATATTGTAAATTTATGCCGATTCCCATATCGATCTACTCAGAAGAGGAAAAAAAAGAAATTATTATCAATAATACCTCTCCCATATGGAAAAAAAATCCTATTCATTTAAAAGACAAGGACTATTTAAATTTTTATCATGAATTATATCCAGAACAATTAGAAGATGCTTTGTTTTGGGTCCATCTAAAGATAGATCATCCTTTTCGTTTAACGGGTGTCTTATATTTTACAAAAATAGAAAATAGAATGTATGTTCATAAGGATAAAGTTTTTTTATATCAAAATCAAGTTTATATTACGGGAAATTTGGAAGGAGTAGTTCCAGACTTTCTAAGTTTGTTAAGAGGAGTGATAGATTCTCCAGATATTCCTCTTAATGTATCACGTTCTCATTTGCAATCAGATATTTCGGTAAGAAACATCTCCAAATATATCACAAGAAAGGTAGCTGATAAATTGGATTCTATGTTTTTAAAAAATAGAAAAAATTTTCAAAATAAGTGGAAGGATATAAAAACATTTGTAGAATATGGAATGATTACTACAAAAAGTTTTTTTGAAAAAGCTAATAATTTCTTTCTTTATCCAACAGTCAATGGGTATTTTTTTACTTTCAAGGAAGTAAAAAAACAAATAAAGAACATTCAAATAAATAAAGAAGGAAAAATTGTTTTTCTTTATACCTCGGATCCAGAAAAACAATATTCTTATATTAAGGAAGCAAAAGATAGATCCTATGAAGTTTTTATTTTGGATAGTCCACTTACAGTACATTTTGTTCAAAAACTAGAAACAACTCACAAAGATATTTCTTTTGTTCGTGTAGATTCAGATCATATTGATAAATTAATTGATAAAAAAGAGGAACAATATTTTTCGGAACTTTCCGATAAAGAAAAAAAAGATTTAAAAAATATTGTACATTCACATTTAATGAATGAATATGAATTTTCCGTAAAATTGGAAAATTTATCCAAGAAAGATCCTCCTTTTTTAATCATTATTCCAGAATTTGTACGAAGAATGAGAGAAATGAGTTCTCTGGGAACAGAGATTAAGGATAAGAAGAATTTTTATCAATTGATTGTAAATACAAATCATCTTTTAATGAAAAAGATATTAAAAGAACCAGATAATGAAATAAAAAAAAGCCTCATTCAAGAGGCCTTAAATTTAACTCTATTATCAAAAAATTTATTGAATGGAAAAAATTTAACCATTTTTATTGAAAAAAAAATAGAAGATCTTGTTAAACAATAGTTATCCTATTCCATGATTTCTGAATTTAACATTGGTTAATATTTTTTTAGTATATAGTGGAAAATCGGAGTTTTGTATCCAATTGTAGTAATTGGGATACTTTTCAAAAATATCAAAAACTTTTTCTCCTTTATATTTTCCAAAATTGAATATTTCGTTTCCTTCTTCATCTATTTTTATAAATCCAGCGAGATCGGCTATGTTTTTTTGATGAGAAAATTGATTGAGACTTTGAACGTCTTTCTTTAAAGATTCATATTTTTCTAATTGAGCTAGCAATATTTCATACGTAGCAAACGTATCTTCTTTAGAACTATGAGCCTTCATAAGATCTTTTTTACAATAATATTTATAAGCAGCAGAAAGATTTCTAGGTTCCATTTTATGAAATATAACTTGTACGTCTATTGTTCTATGTTTTTTTATATCAAAAGAAATTCCTGCACGAAGCATTTCTTCCACTAAGATGGGGATATCAAATCTATTAGAATTATAACCCGCTAAATCCGTATTTTCAATCATCTTGAAAATATGGATAGCTACCTCTTTAAATGGTAATTTTCCTGCTACATCTTCATCCTTAATACCATGAATAGCTGTTGATTGTGGTGGAATAGGGATTTCAGGAAATATCAGCCAAGTTTGATCTTTATGATTCCCATTTGGATATACTTTCAATATAGATATTTCTATAATTCTATCTTTGCAAATATTTATCCCTGTAGCTTCTATGTCAAAGAAACAAATAGGACGATGAAGTTGTAATTTCATGTTGTTTGATGTAAATTTTTTAATAAATTGAAATTATAATGTAAAAAATAATAATACATGGAATAGCCACTATGTGTAAAGTTAATAAAAGAAATATACTAATCAGTAAAAACAAATAACGTTTTCTATTTCTTTTACAAGAAAAACCAGAAAAATTAAGGGATAACATCGGTATCTTGGATATTAAAAAATAACAGGAAAAAAAAATTATGAAAAGTATTGTAATAGGAGAAAAAACGATGTCTTTTATTAAAATTCCTATATTATTGCTAGGAATTGTATATTTTTTAATAAGAGATAAGGAAGTGAAGAATAAGGCATTTACTGGAGTGGTTAATCCATATTGTTTTTGATCCATATTAAATTGAGCCAAACGACATGCAGAAAATATTGGAATTAAAAATGAAGACCATTCTATGAATGGAATTTTTTGATTTTCATTCATACTACTAAACAAAATAAAAATTCTTATAGATGGAACTATACCAAAAGATACCATGTCCGCTAAGGAATCTAATTCTTTACCAAATTTACTTTCGGTTTTCATGAATCTAGATGTAAATCCATCTAATAAATCAAATATCAATGATCCAATAGTAAACCAAGCGGAACATTCCAAACATTTAGATTGAATAATAGAAAGGCATCCAAAAAATAAGTTGAATAAGGTAAAAATGTTTGGAATAACTTTTTTCATCGAAAGAAAATTATTTTTTTCTATCTAGGATAGATATTTTAAAAATAAAAAAAATATTCCATTTCATTTTATGATTAATTTTTTTTATAAAGTTTCTAACTTTTCTATTGCCAATAAATCTATGGTTATCCAATCCATTCATCTTATATTAGTGAATGAAGGAAGTCATGTAGGAAATATTAATTATATTTTTTGTAATGATGATTATATTTTGAATATCAATAAAAAATATCTTCGAAAAAATTATTATACAGATGTCATAGCTTTTTCTGGTTTGAATGAAAAAAAAGAAAAATATATTTCAGGAGATATATTTGTTAGCATAGATAGAGTTTTAGAAAATTCTAAACGATGGAATCAGTTGTTCCAAACTGAATTAAATCGTATTATGATACATGCTCTACTACATTTTTTAGGATATAAGGATAAAGATAAAATAAATAAAGAACTAATGAGAAAAAAAGAGGAGTTTTACTTAATTTTATTTCTATAAAAGAATCATGTTTTTGGATATATACGATATTATTGTTGTTGGAGGAGGACATGCTGGAGCTGAAGCAGCTTCTGCATCTTCTAACATGGGATCAAAAACCTTACTTATTACAACCAATTTACAAACTATTGGTCAAATGTCCTGCAATCCAGCTATAGGAGGAATAGCTAAAGGACAAATAATAAGAGAAATAGATGCTTTAGGTGGTTATTCTGGAATCATCACGGATTATAGTATGATTCAGTTTAGAATGCTGAACCAATCTAAAGGACCTGCTATGTGGAGTCCTAGAGCACAATGTGATAGAAAATTATTTTCTAATAATTGGAGATTTTTTTTGGAAAAGAATCCAAAATTAGATCTATACCAAGATACCGTGACTTCTCTAATAGTAAAAAAAAATAAAGTTCAAGGAGTGATAACTTCTTTTGGAATAGAAATTAAGGGAAAATCTGTAATACTCACAAATGGAACATTTTTAAACGGAAAAATACATATTGGAAAAAATAAAATTAATGGAGGAAGAATAGCGGAACAAGAAGTTAGAGGAATTACGGAACAATTAACTGAATATTTTGGGTTTATGCATGGGAGAATGAAAACAGGAACATCTCCTAGAGTAGATGGACGTTCCTTAAGTTACAATAAAATGAAATCTCAAAATGGAGATATTCATCCTAAAAAATTTTCTTTTTCAAGAACTATAAAATTAAAGAAACAACGTGAATGTCATATTTCTTACACAAATAAAGAAGTACATGATATTATTCGAAAAAATTTTAACTATTCTCCTATTTTTACAGGATCTATTAAAGGAGTTAGTCCTAGATATTGTCCCTCTATTGAAGAAAAGATTTATAGATTTTATGATAAAGAAGAACATCCTATTTTTGTAGAACCAGAAGGTTGGAATACTGTAGAAGTTTATATAAATGGTTTTTCTACTTCTTTGCCAGAGAAAGTCCAATATAAAGCTTTAAAAAGAATTTCAGGATTTGAACAAGTGAAAATGTTAAGACCTGGATATGCTATTGAATATGATTATTTTCCTCCAATACAATTAAAACTTACTTTGGAAAGTAAGTTAATAGAAAATCTTTTTTTGGCCGGACAAATTAATGGAACTACAGGATATGAAGAAGCGGCTGCTCAAGGATTGATGGCAGGAATTAATGCTCATTTAAAGATTAATCAAAAAAAACCTTTTATTCTTAAAAGGAATCAGGCTTATATTGGAGTTTTAATAGATGATTTGATTACAAAAGGAACAGAAGAGCCTTATAGAATGTTTACCTCAAGAGCTGAATATAGAATGTTATTACGTCAAGATAATGCAGACGAAAGACTAACTCCTATGGGATATAAGATTGGATTAGTTTCAGAAAAAAAAATGAAATCTGTAGATAAAAAAAAATATAAGGTAGAAAAATGTATCTATTTTTTTAAAAATAAGAGTTTAAAACCAGAAATTATAAATCCTATTTTAAACCAAAAAGGATCTACTATTGTACATCATGAACAAAAAATTGATACAATATTGTCTCGTTCTGAAATAGAAATACAAGATATAGTGTCTATTCCACCTTTAAAACAAGAAGTAGAAAAAAATAATTTTGATCAAGAAATTTTAGAGCAAGTTTCTATTCAGATTAAATATAAAGGATATATTGAACGAGAAAAAGAAAATGCCAAGAAATTGTTGAGACTTGAAAATATTCGAATTCCTAATGATTTTGATTATTATCAAATACAATCTTTATCCCTAGAAGCTAGAGAAAAATTAACTTATCATCGTCCAGAATCTTTGTCGCAAGCTTCAAGAATTAGTGGAGTTTCTCCTTCCGATTTAAGTATTTTGTTGATTTATATGGGACGCTAGTTTTTTTTTTTAGATAGTACAAATAAATCTTCATCATCTTTCTTCATGTGAAATTTTTCTCTAGCTACTTTTTCCAAGTATTTATAATCTGTATTTAATTTATTTAAATGATTTTTTTCCAATAAAATTTGATTTTTTAACCAATTTCTATCCAGTATCATTTTATGGATAGTTTTTTTTAACTTACAGTGTAATACCAAAGAATTAGTGTCAAAAAAAAGCATCCATACAAAAAAAAATAAACTGATCCAAAAATATTTATTGACAAAAAACATTTTATTTTTTTTTATTGATCCAGTTTTTTATAGTGTAAAATCCTATACTTATAGACCAATATAAACTTATAAGGAATAAAAAAATAATACACCAAAATCCAGATATAATTATAAATAGAAAAAACAAAAATCCTATGAATTTCATTATCATATTTATAAATTTTATTAATTTTGTAAAAATAAACAGATAAAAATGATTTCTAGAACAGAAAGAGATACTTTGGGTTTTGTACAAGTTCCCATAGATAAATATTGGGGGGCACAAACAGAGAGATCCAGAAATAATTTTAGAATTGGATTAGAAGGGTCTATGCCTATAGAAATTATTCATGCTTTGGCTATTTTAAAGAAAGCAGCTGCACATGCTAATTTTTCATTGGGGTTTTTATCTAGAAAAAAAAGAGATTTAATCACTTCTGTTTGTGAGGAAATTATAGAAGGGAAATTAGATGATCAATTTCCTTTAGTTATATGGCAAACAGGATCTGGAACACATTCCAATATGAATGTGAATGAAGTAATTTCTAACAGATCTCATGTTTTAACAGGTGGAATTCTTGGAAAAAAAACTGTTCTACATCCCAATGATGATGTTAATATGTCGCAATCATCTAATGATGTTTATTCTACAGCAATGCATATTGCTTCTTATAAAAAATTGATAGAGAAAACCATTCCTTCTTTAAAAGAGTTACGTAATACATTGGAAAAAAAAACAAAATCATTTAACAATGTGATTAAAATAGGAAGAACTCATCTTATGGATGCCACTCCTATAACTTTAGGACAGGAATTTTCCGGTTACGTTTCTCAAGTAGATCACGGATTAAATTCTATTAAAAAAACTTTAGATCATCTTTCTGAATTATCTATTGGAGGGACAGCGGTTGGAACTGGAATAAATACTCCTAAAGGATATGATCTAAAAGTTACTGAATATATTTGCGAATATACTGGCCTTCCATTTCAAGTAGCAAAAAATAAATTTGAATCTATAGCATCTCACGATGCTATTGTGGAATCTCATGGATCCTTAAAACAAATAGCTGTTTCTTTAATTAAGATAGCAAACGATATTCGATTTTTATCTTCCGGACCTCGTTCAGGAATAGGAGAAATTCATATTCCTGAGAATGAACCTGGATCTTCTATTATGCCCGGAAAAATAAATCCTACACAATGTGAAGCTCTTATTATGGTTTGTACACAAGTCATAGGAAATGATCTATCTATATCAATAGCTGGATCATCAGGAAATTATGAGTTAAACGTTTCTAAACCATTGATGGCCTATAATTTTTTACAATCGGCACATCTTCTTTCTGACGCATCTTATTCATTTTCTAATCTTTGTGTTAAGGGGATCACTCCTAATTATCCAAGAATTAAAGAATTACTAGATAGATCCTTAATGTTAGTAACAGCTCTCAATACTCGTATTGGATACGAAAAATCCGCAAAAATTGCAAGGTTAGCCTATGAAAACAATAGTACTTTAAAAGAAGAAGCTATTCGTCTGGGATATTTAACCATTGAAGAATTTGATGAATTAGTCAAACCGGATAAAATGGTGTAGTATTTATCCTTTACGAAATAATTCTTTTACATTCATATCGATTACATTAGCTATTTCTTCCTCTGAAATAGAATATATTTGAGACATTTTTGTTAAAACTATTTTTAAATAAAATGGTTCATTTCTTTTTCCTCTAAAAGGATAAGGAGATAAATAGGGAGAATCGGTTTCTAATACTATATTTTTTAAACTTATTTTATGTAAAAAAGTACGGAGTTTGTTATTTTTAAAAGTAATCATTCCTCCAATTCCTAGTTTTAGTCCAAAATCAACAATCTTTTTTGCTTGTTCTAAAGTTCCATAAAAACAATGAAAGATCCCTGTCATGGAAGAATTGTTTTCTTTTGATAAAATATTAAAAACTTGATCAAACGCTTTTCTACAATGAATAACTATGGGTAATCCTTTTACTTTTGCCAATTGTATTTGAGTGGTAAAGGCATATTCTTGTTCAAGAACAAATTTATTTTCTAAATGTAAATCCATTCCTATCTCTCCTACAGAAATGAAAGAATGTTTATTTAACCATTTTTTTATGAAATTCAATTCTTTTTCTAAATTATTCGGATGTACTTTACTAGGATGTAATCCTATCATAGGAAAACATATGTTTGGATATTGTTGTTCCAATTGTAATATTTTAGGAATGTTGGTACTATCTATAGAAGGAAGATAGAATCGATTTATTCCATTATCAATTGCTTTTTTTATAACACAATCCCTATCTTCATCAAATTGTTCCATGTATAAATGAGCATGAGTATCAGAAATTTTCATTGAAAACGTTATTTTAATTAAAAACTTATGTTATGAATGCTTATATATTTCCTGGTCAAGGTACTCAATTTGTTGGAATGGGAAAAGATTTATACAATACTTCCAGCCTAGCAAGAAAATTGTTTCAATTATCCGATGATATTTTAGGATTTAGGATGACAAGAATCATGTTCGATGGTCCTATGAAAGTGTTAAAAAAAACCAGATACACACAACTTTCAATTTATATATATTCAGTAATACAATCAAAAATACTAAATAATTTTAATCCAGATATGGTAGCCGGTCATTCTCTTGGAGAATTTTCTGCATTGGCAGCTATTGATGTCTTTTCTTTTGAAGAAGGATTGATGTTAGTAGATAAAAGAGCAACTTTTATGCAAGAAATATGTGAATCTATACATGGAGGGATGGCTGTGGTATTTGGATTGGAAGATAATATTATAGAAAAAATTTGTCAGGAAGATAAAGGGATTATAGTCCCATCTAATTATAATAGTCCTGGACAATTGGTAATTTCTGGGGAAGAAGAAGCTCTGAAAAGAGTTTGCTATTCTTTAAAAAAAATAGGTGCTAAGAAAATATTAAGACTTCCTGTTCATGGAGCCTTTCATTCTCCTCTTATGGAACCAGCTAAAAAAAAATTATCGAAATTTATAGAAAAAATTTTATTTAAAGATCCTAAATGTATAATATATCAAAATGTTACCGCAGAATCGGTTACAAAATCTAAAGATATAAAAAAGAATTTAATTGAACAATTGACTTCTCCCGTAAAATGGAAACAATTGGTGAAAAAAATGATCCATAATGGAGCAATTTCATTCACTGAAATAGGACCAAGTAATATCTTACAAGGAATGATGAAAAAAATTTTCAATGATATTTAGAAATAATGATATTTTTCCTATGAGACAATATCAACATTTTTTTTATAGCCATGGAAAATTATTGTTAACAGGAGAATATTTTATTTTATATGGAAGTTCTGGTTTAGCATTACCTACCGTTAAAGGACAATCATTGACCATATATTACAATAATAGTTCTAAATTTTCTGGATTATATTGGAAAAGTTTTGATGAAATAGACAAACTTTGGTTTGAAGTATTTTTTAAACTTCCTTCTTTAGATATCTGTTATGAAACAGAAAATAAAATAGCTCTTAGATTAAGGGATCTATTATTAAAATCTAGAAAAATTAAAAAAAAATTTCTTCAAAACTCATTAGGAATATATTATGTAAAAACAAAATTAGAATTTCCTATAAATTGGGGATTAGGAAGTAGCTCTACTTTAATCAATAACATCGCAAAATGGGCAAAAATAAATCCCTATATGTTATTGGAAAATAAATTTACAGGAAGTGGGTATGACATTGCTTGTGTATCTGAATCAAGACCTATAATCTATAGATTAAAAAATAAAAGACCTCATGTTATTCCTATAGATTTTAATCCCCCATTTAAAGATCAACTTTTTTTTCTACATCTTAATAGAAAACAAAATACTTGTGAAGGAATACGATTGTTTCGTTCAAAAAAAAATGTATCTATAAAAATCATTGATACTATTTCTTTTATAACTAAAAGAATACTTTTTTGTAAAACTTTAAAAGAATTTGAAATGTTATTGATCCAACATGAGAGGATTATATCCTGTATACTGGATATTCCTACTATAAAAGAAATCTATTTTCCAGATTATTTAGGAATAGTAAAAAGTTTAGGAGCTTGGGGTGGAGATTTTGTTTTAATAAGTTATAGAAGTGGAATGAAGAAGTATTTTTCAAAAAAAGGATTTCATACTATTCTTTCCTTTGATGAAATGATTTTATAACAGAATATTACGATTTTTATTATATTATTCAAAATTTATTTATTATGTGCCGTATTGTTAATTTCAATATAAATGGATGCAATTATAAATTACCAATAGTTGGTGGAACTTATTATGAAAAAGCTATTAATATATCTAAACTTAGAGAAAATACAGGATTTATTACATTTGATCCAGGATTCAAAAATACAGGAATTGTTAAAAGTTCTATCAGTTTCATAGATGGAGAAAAAGGAATTCTATTGTATAGAGGTTATCCTATTGAACAAATTATTAAAAAATGTTCTTTTATAGAAACTAGTTATCTTCTTTTAAATGGAGAATTACCTAATACGGCACAATTAAAATCTTTTTCTGAAAGAATAAAAGAATTCAATTCAATCAATAAGGATATTCATCAAATACTTGATAAATCCCCTGTATTTTATCATCCTATGGAAATGTTGTCTTCTTTGACATGTATTCTTACAGCTTTTATTACAAAAAAAGATGGACTTAAAGAAAAAGATATGTATATCCATCTTTTGGCAAAACTTCCTATATTAGCTGCTTTGACTTATAGGAAAAAAATAGGACTTCCTCCATCTACCTCAGATAAAAATCTATATTATACTTCTAATATTTTAAAAATGTTTTTTTCCGTCCCTAAAAAATATTATAAAAACGATCCTATTATTACGGATGCTTTAGATAAACTTTTAATATTACATGCAGATCACGAACAAAACTGCTCCACTACTACGGTTCGTTTATTAGGATCTGCTCATACAGGTTTGTTTGCCTCTGTATCCGCAGGAATTAGTGCTCTATGGGGGAGGTTGCATGGAGGAGCTAATCAAGCTGTCATTGAAATGCTGGAAAATATTTTAAAATGTGGTGGAAATATAAGAAAATGGGTTGAAAGAGCAAAAAACAAAAAAGATCCTTTTCGATTGATGGGGTTTGGACATAGGATATATAAAAATTTTGATCCAAGGGCAAAAATAGTAAAAGAAGTAGCTGAAAATATTATTAGTGAATTAGAAATTGATGATCCGATTCTAGAATTGGCAAAGGAACTTGAAGAAATTGCTATTCAAGATCCTTATTTTATGGAGAAAAAACTATATCCGAATATAGATTTTTACTCAGGAATTATTTATCAGGCTATAGGAATTCCAAAAGAGATGTTTACGGTAATGTTTGCTTTGGGAAGATTACCTGGATGGATGGCTCATTGGAAAGAAGTGAGATTGAATAGAGAACCTATAGGAAGACCTCGACAGATTTATATAGGATATAAAAAAAGGAATATAGACTAGACTAATGGTTGTGCGGGCGAAGGGATTCGAACCCTTACGCATGATAAGCATCAGATCCTAAGTCTGACGTGTCTACCAATTCCACCACGCCCACATTTTTTTTTTATGAATAGGAAGAAGAAAGAACTTCTTTTTTATCATTAAAAATTTGATATTCCGTGTATTTGAATGAATTTCTAGGAATGATTTTAATCCATTTTTTATATTTAAACAACCATTTTTGTTGAATAGAAGGAAAACCACTTTTAAGATAGGCAGCTACAAAAGTATGTAGATGTAATTGTATTTTTTTATGCCTTTTTATTATTTTTTCTAAAATAAATTCTATATGATGAACATAAACTATAGGAGATACTTCTAATTCTTGATATTTTTTATTATGGATGTATTCAGGTCTTACTCTATGACGAGTAAATTGAACTAAACCAAATTCATTTGGAGGTAATATTTGATGTCTGGCTCTATCATTTTTCATTTTTTCTTTTAAATGTTCGTATAATTTTCTTTTTTGATAGGGTTCAGACATATCTATAAAATCTACCACAATTATTCCTCCCATATCCCTTAATCTAAGTTGTCTAGCTATTTCCGTGGCAGCTAAAAGATTTATTTCTAATACATGATCAATTCTTTCCGATTCTGTACAATTTTGTTTCATGTGATTAATCATTCCACTATTAACATCTATGACATGTAAAGCTTCAGTATGTTCAATGACAAGATAAGCACCGTTTGCTAGAGGTACGTTTTTTCCTAAAAAAGTTTGTATCTGTTTTTCAATTCCATATTTTTCAAATATGGGAATATTTCCTTTATAATGTTTAATAATATTGGTTTTTTCTGGATAAATTAAAGATAAATAAGAATGAATTTCTTTACAAATGAAATTATTATTACAATGAATATATTTAAAATCATCATTAAAAGTATCTCTCAATAAACAAGAAGTTTTACTGCTTTCACTGAAAACTTTAACTGGAGGTATTTTCATTAAATTACTTAATGTTTTTTTCCATTTATTTATCAATAGAAAAAGTTCTTTTTTTAAAATTTGTTCCACTTTAAAGCATGCTGCTGTACGAATAATAATCCCAAATTCTTTTGGTTTTATTTTTTGTATACAGGAGATTAATCTATTTTTTTCTTTTGTATTTTTTATTTTATGAGAAATAAAAATTTTTTCTGAAAAAGGAATTAATACTAAATTTCTTCCAGGGATACAGATTTTTGTCGTTAATTTTGGTCCTTTGTTAGAAATTGGTTCTTTAGATATTTGAACCAAAATATTTTGTCCAGGATGCAATATTTTTTCTATAGAACTTTTATTTCCCCTTGAAAAGGAACAAGTATTTGTTAAATATTTATTTTGATTTTGAGCAATCAATTCCAACATATTTCCTACTTGAAATCCAATATCATCATAGTGCAAAAAAGCTGATTTGGAAACTCCTATATCAACAATAGCTGCATTCAATCCATATGAAATTTTTTTCACTATTCCTAAATATATATCTCCAACGGATAATTTTTTATTGAAAATTTCTCTATGAAGTTCCAACAACTTTCCTTCTTCTAGAAGGGCAATTTTAACTTCTTGTTCTTCTGCATTTGCATTTATAACTAACTCTTTATTCATACACAAAAACAAGGTAAAAATTTTAAAAATGGATTAATTCAATTACTTGATATTTTTATTTTTTTTTCTTATGCCTATTTTTTCTATTTCTTTTTTTTCTTTTATGGGTAGCCATTTTACGTCTTTTCCTTTTTTTTCCGTTGGGCATAATTTTAAATCGTTGTTGATTTATTTTCGGATATACTATTTCTTTTTCTTTTAATAGAAACGTTCTTCTTTACTAGTTCAGTAAATGTTTTTGCAGGTTTAAATACTGGTATATTATGCGCAGGAATTACAATGGACATATTCTTGGATATATGACGACCAAGTTTTTTAGCTCTATATTTAATAATAAATGATCCAAATCCTCTTAAATAAACATTTTCTCCAGATGTAAGGCTTTGTTTGATTTTTTTCATAAAAGTCTCTATAACCTTTTTCGTTTCAATTCTCTCATATCCAGTTTCTGATATTATTTCTGTTATTATATCTGCTTTTGTCATGTTAAAACCTTCTTATAATATCGAATAACAAAATTTTGTTTCTTAAATATACCAATTTTTTATAAAATTGTTCTAAAATTAAATGAAAATGAATTTTTCTAAAAATATAACAATTTGGTATAAAAATAATTATAGAAAATTTCCTTGGAGAAAAACTAAGAATCCATATTATGTATTGGTTTCAGAATTTATGTTGCAACAAACCAAAGCTTCACAAGTTGTAAAATATTATTTAAATTTTATACAAGAATTTCCTAATTTAGAAAAACTTGCTGAAGCTGAAGAAAAAGAGGTATTGAAGAAATGGGAAGGTTTAGGTTATTACACCAGAGCTAGAAATTTACATTTATTTGCCAAAAGATTAAAAAAAAACCAAGGGTTCTTTTTTCCAAGTAAATACAAAGACTTGATTAAGTATAAGGGAATAGGCCCATACACTGGTGCTGCTGTAGCCTCTATATGTTTCGATGAAGTTGTTCCAGCCATGGATGGAAATGCTTATAGGGTATTCGCTAGATATCTAGGAATTTATAAGGACATCACATCGATGGTTACAAAAAATATATTCAGTATTTTAATTTTAAAAATGATGGATAAAAAAAATCCAGGTGTTTTCAATCAATCCATCATGGATTTAGGTTCTACTTTATGTACTCCAAAAAGAGCAAAGTGTTTATTATGTCCCGTAAAAAATTCTTGTTTTTCATTTAAAAATGGAACAGTATATGAATTACCTGTAAAGAATATAAAAAAAAAATCAATAAAAAATAGATTTTTTTATTATATCTTTCTATGTGATAGCAACAAAAACTTTGGGATCCATAAACGATCGGATCAAGATATATGGAAAGGACTTTACGATTTTCCTTTAATAGTATCAGAAAAAAGTCTCACTATTCTCGAAATAAGAGATAAAATTTGGAAAAAATTTAAAGTATATTCGGAAAAAATCATTTATCAAGTCAACCATAGAATTACTAATCAGACTTTATTTATTCATTTTTTAAATGGGAAAATTATCAGTAAAAGATATTTGGATAAATTATTTTTTATTCCAAATGAAAAAATTTGTGATTATCCTTTTCCTCGTCCTATCACCTTATTTTTGAAAAATGAAAAAATGATTTAGTTTTTTTTAACTTTAGATTTTGGATTAAATATCCAATTATAAAAATTAAATCTATTGGAAATAGGATCTTCGACGAATATTTTTTTAGAAAGTACTCTATATATAGTTATTTATTTTTTGTTAATAATCCTCTTACTATTATTTTCTGCACTTATATCTGGATCTGAAACTGCTTTTTTTTGTCTGGAAAAAAAAACCATTGAGAAAGAAAGAAAAAAAAATCCCTCTAGAGGAAATAGAGTATTAAATATTCTTAAGAATAGAAAAATACTTCTTGCTACTATACTAATATCCAACAATTTATCAAATATTGGAATAGTTATATTAAGTTCATATTTAATAACAGAATATTTACAAGATAGTTTTATTTATAATATTCCTATTAACTTTCTTTTAGAAGTAGTGCTTTTGACTTTTGTTATACTTTTATTTGGAGAAATAATTCCAAAAATATATGCTAAAAGAAATAATTTTCGTTTTGCCATTTTGATGTCAAAAACATTGATTTTTCTTATTAAAATATTGTATCCTATTAGTAAAGTTATGATTTTAATTTCTAGAATGATAGAAAAAGTTATGATAAAAAAAAATAATAGGATATCTGTGGATCAGCTTTCAAAAGCTTTAAAAATAGCGTCTTCAAATAAAAATAACCTCAAAGAAGGTCAATTTTTGCAAAGAATTGTTGATTTTGGAAATACGGAAACACATCAAATTATGACTCCAAGAATAGATATGTTTGCTTTGAACAAGAATACTTTATTTTATAACGTTTTAGAATTAATTCGTTATCATGGATATTCTAGAATTCCTATTTACAAAGATAGTATAGACGATATAGAAGGAATACTCTTTTCTAAAGATATTCTTCCATTTATTCATGAGAAACAATTTGAATGGATCAAACTAATTCATTCTCCTTTTTTTGTTCCAGGAAATAAAAAGATAGATGATCTTTTGAGTGATTTTAAAAAAAGAAAAATACATCTAGCAATTGTAGTAGATGAATATGGAGGAACTTGTGGCTTAGTAACTCTTGAAGATGTTATTGAAGAAATAGTGGGAGATATTGTTGATGAATTTGATGAAGAAGAAATTTCTTATTCCAAATTGAATGAAAATAACTATTTATTTGATGGAAAAACTTCTCTGATTAATTTCTACCGTATAATGGAAATAGAAGAAGAAGTTTTTTTTGAAAAAAAAAAAGGAGATGCAGATACTTTAGGTGGTTTTATTATGGAAATAAATAAAAAATTTCCAAATGTAAAACAAAAAATTAATTTCTTAAATTATTCCTTTATTATAAGGAGCATAGATAATAAAAGAATAAAGAGTATAGAGGTAATAAGAAAAAAAAATTAAATTAACGATTTAGTATCATGAATTGTATGAAGAAAATCTTTTTAAAAAAGAAAAAAATTATAGTTCTTTTTTTTAGTATAATTTTTATTGTAACAGCAGTAATCTTTTTTTTATACAAAAAATTTATTTTATATCCATCAGAAGAAAAAGCTTTGAAAGAATTAACTTTTGCTCAACAATATCTTTCACAGGGAGAAATAGAGAAAGCTTTAAACAAAAATAAGCTTAAAAATCCTTATCTAGGTTTTTATGGAATTGTAGATAAGTATCCTTTTACTAAAGCAGGAAATATATCCAAATTTTATGCCGGTATTTGTTATTATCAATTAGGGAACTACAAGGAATCTATAAAAATGATGAATAACTTTTCTGCAAAAGATGAAATTTTATCCTCTATAAAATATGGAATAATAGGAGATGCTTTTACACATATTAAAAACAAAAATGAGGCTTTAAAAAATTACATAAAGGCAGCTAATATAAGAGATAATGAAATAACTACACCCCTTTATTATTACAAAGCAGCATTGCTAACTTTTTCTATGAAAAAATACAAAGATTCTAAATTTTTTTTTAAAATAATAGAAAAAAAATATCCTTTTTTTTTGCATAAAGACAATGTAGATAAATATCTCATGTTTATTGAAAATAAATTATAAAAATTCTTGATCATGAAGATCAATAAAAAAATAAGTGAAGATTTAAAATTTGCCATTATTGTTGCACAATGGAATAGTGATGTTACTCATAAATTGTATAAAGGAGCTTATGACACTTTAATTCAGTCAGGAATTTTAGAAGAAAAAATAAAAAAATGGGAAGTTCCTGGAAGTTATGAGCTAATTTATTCTGCTAAAAAAATAGCTCTTTGTTATAATTTCGACTCAATTATTGTTATAGGATCTATTATAAAAGGAAAAACTCCTCATTTTGAGTATCTTTGTCAAGCAGTTTCACAAGGTATTAAAGATATAAATATTAAATATGATGTTCCGGTTATATTTTGTGTTCTTACCGATAAAAATAAAAAACAATCTTTTGATCGATCAGGTGGAAAAAATGGAAACAAAGGAATAGAATGTGCTAAAACAGCTTTAAATATGGCTTTATTTAAAAAATCCATGGAATAAAAATATTTTTTATGAAGGATATTATTCAATTTTTACCTAAAAAAGTTATCAATCAAATTGCGGCTGGTGAAGTAATACAACGTCCTTCTTCTGTATTAAAGGAACTTTTAGAAAATTCAATAGATGCAAAATCTAAAAAAATTGATATTTTTATAAGAGATTCAGGAAAAACATTGATTCAAATAATGGATAATGGAGATGGAATGAGTTATAATGATGCTAGGAAAAGTTTTCAAAGATACGCTACTTCTAAAATAAAAAAAAATGAAGATATTTTTAGAATTCATACAAAAGGGTTTCGGGGAGAAGCTTTAGCTGCAATAGCATTCATTTCTCAGTTAGAAATACAAACTAAAAATAAAGAAAATACAGTGGGGGTGCACCTTTTTGTAGAAGAAGGAAAAATAAACAAACAGAAACCCATTGATATGCTTAAAGGAACAAGAGTTTCAGTAAAAAACATTTTCTATAAATTTCCTGCAAGAAGACGATTTTTAAAATCTTCTAGAACAGAATTTCAACATATTATTCATGAATTTTATAAAATTATTTTAGCACATAGAGATATAGTTTATCGTTTTTATCATAACGATAAAATTGTTTTTTCTTTTAAAAAGGCTTCTTTAAAAGAAAGAATAAAAGAAATTTTTATAAAAAATAATAAAAAAATATTAATTCCTATTTCAATAAAAAAAAATAGAATTCTTATAGAAGGATTTGTTAGTAAACCAGATCATTCTGTAAAAAAAGGAGATCAATTTTTATTTGTGAATCAACGTTGTATAACAAATACACTTTTACATAGAAAAATTATTCATGCTTATAAAGGTCTTTTAAACGATTTAAAAACTATTTCTTATTTTATTTTTATTTATATAGATCCAATTTTAGTAAACTGTAATATTCATCCTACAAAAAAAGAAGTACAATTGGAAGAAGAAGATCCTATTTCCAATATGATTCAACAAGAAATAAAAAATATTTTATGTTTTCAATACAAAGTGAACAAAGAAGATTTAGATAAATTTTATTCTTTTAAAAAAGAATCATTTCTATTTATGAATCCTTACGATTCTTTTTTTGAGGAACTTTCTTATAAAGAAAAAGTTGCTCAATTGGAAAATTTTTTTCCTAAAATGAAAAAATATAATTTTATTCCTGATGTACACTTTACGAAAAAAGTATCTAATTATGTATGTCATGAAAAGAATATAAAAACTTTTCAAATAAATGGGAAATATATAATTTTTTCATGGAATAATGAAGATATAATATTAGTAGATCAACATAGAGCACATCAAAACATATTATTTGAATTTTTTTTTAAAGCAAGAAAAAAAATAAGTCAACAGTTCCTTTTTCCAATTAAAATGAGACTTTTAAAGAATGAATTTATTTCATTAAAAAATATTCAACATGAATTGATTGAAATAGGGTTTCATTTATACTTTTTGAATCAATCCGCATATTTATATTCTATCCCTGAGAATATCCATCAAAATATACTGATTGAAGTTTTTAAGAATATTCTAACATATAATTTTATTAAAGGAGAAAAAATAAATAAAAAAATATTGATTAAATCTATATCTCAATCTGCAGCTGTAAAATACGGAACAAAATTACATTCAGAGAAAATGGAATGTTTAATTAGAGATTTTTTTTCCTGTAAAAATATCAACTATACATATTCAGGAGATCCTATATTTTTTATTTTGAATAAAAATTTTATAAAAAAAACAATTTTGTAAGTGAATATCTCAAATTTTAATGCAGATGCTGTAAAGCACTTAATTAGTATTAATATACTTGTATATACAGCTACCTTTGTTTTTTCACAATACAAAATAGAAAGTGTTTTATCTTTATATCATCCTTTGGATGATAGGTTTGAATTGTATCAGATTTTTACTCATATGTTTGTCCATTCCAAACGGATTTTTTTGCACATAATTTTCAATATGTTAGCCTTATTCATGTTTGGATGGAAGATAGAAACTTTATTAGGGATAAAAAAATTTATGATAATATATTTTTTATCAGGAATATTAGCAGCTTTATTACAAATAGTATTCAATACTGGTATTCTGTATTATTTTGTTCATACATTAGACTTTTCCAAAGCGAAAAAAATATTTGATTATTTGAATCAGGAACAACGTATCAATCTTTATAGTTCTATGTATTCTCCTATGATGGGATCATCTGGAGCCGTAAGTGGAATAGTAGGGGCTTTCGCTAGATATTTTCCAGAACATAAAATATTTATTTTACCTTTTCCTTTTCCAATTGCCGTACGAAAAGCTATTTTTATTTTTATTTTTGGAAGTTTTCTTTCTGTAATTTTTAATTTATCGCCTGGAGTTGCACATTTTGCTCATATTGGAGGAATATTATCCGGTTATTTTATAGGAAACTTTTTTTTAAAAAAAGAAAAAAATATCTTTTAAGACGAATTTTTTATTGTCTTATAGAATAAAATATAAGAAAATAGAAATGCAAAAAAAAAGGACAAATAAGAATTTTTCCCATTTATAGTAGTCATCATACGATTCCAGCGAAATTTCCAATTAAAAAAATTTAAGGGATTTTCTCTATTCCAATCAATACTCATCCATATGAATATAGGTTTTCCTACTATATGATCTTCTGGAACAAAACCCCAATAACGAGAATCGTAAGAATTATCTCTGTTATCCCCCATCATGAAATAATAGTTTTTTTTTATTCTATAATAATTATTTCTTTTATGGTTTATGAAATATTTTTTTTCAATATTGTTTCCTTCATCTACAATAAGATCATAATAAATATTAATGTTTTTTGAATTCAATTTAATAAAATCTCCTTTTTTAGGAATCAATAACGGACCAAAAAAATCTCTATTCCAACCAAGATTGTTTGGAAATATAGATTCTTCTTTAAAATGAATTGGTAAAATATATTTTTTTATAAAAATTATATTATCAAATAAGTTTTTTATTTGTATTGCTTTTTTTTCTGTTAACATTATTTGATAAAGATATTCGTCATTGTTTTCTTCTATAAATTCTACATCTTCCACATCCAAGTGGTCTTTGATAAATTCTATATTTAATGGAATATTTTTTGTTTTAATCAAGTATCCATGTTGCTTTTCTTTTGATGATTTTTCTTTTTGATGATTGATAAATACAATTCCATTTTTTATGAAAATTGAATCACCTGGTAACCCTACACAACGTTTGATATAATTCTCTTTTCTATCTATCACTTTGTGTTTTACATCTTTAGGAAAATTGAAAACTACAATATCGTTTCTTCTTATGTTTTTTATAGGAGGAAGACGGAAATAAGGCCATTGAAAAGAAATGTAAGATTTCCATTTTCCAAGAATAGTGTTATGTGTAAATGGAATAGATAGAGGTGTAATAGGCATACGCAATCCATAATGGATTTTGCTTACTAATATAAAATCTCCTACCAGTAAAGTTCCTTCCATAGAAGAAGTAGGAATAGAAAAAGGTTGAACTATATAAGTATGTGTAAGGAAAGAAAGAATCATAGCCAATACAATACTAGATCCAGTATCTTCCTTAAATTTTTTAATTTTAGATGCAACAACAATATTTTTGGAGTAGGAGTAGTTTATATAAAATATATACCATCCAAAGGTAAATAAAAATAAAAAAATATCTCTTCTTCTATTTTTTCCAAACATTTTAAGTAAATTTATCCATAAAAATACAAGTAGAAAAATACTTGTTAATGGAAAAAACAAAAGAAACAAAAACCAGACAGGTATACGATTAATTTTAAAGAGGAGAATAATATTGTATATGGGAATAATTACCTTATGATAAGTTATTCCTAATTTCTTATAAAGCCTCCATGTACCTAGAACATGAATAAAATGTTCAAATAATAAAAAAATACCACTAAATAAAATATATTGAAACATATTATATCCCTAATACTTCTTTCATAGAAAAAATCCCTTTTTTATCTTTGATCCATTCTGCAGCAATAATAGCTCCAATTGCAAATACGTCTCTATTATGAGCTTTGTGTTGCATTTCAATACTTTCCATTTTAGATTGATATGTAACTATATGTATTCCTGGGATATTTTCAATTCGTTTTGAAACGATTAATATTTTATCTTTTTTTTTATTGGGATCTAAAGTCCATGTTTTTTTCATTTGATTATTGAGAACACTTTTTGCTAAAACCAAAGCAGTTCCACTAGGTTTATCTAATTTTTCTTTATGATGAATTTCTTCAATTTTTACTTCGTAATTTATAGAATATGGGGATAGCAATTTTGACAATTTATGATTAATTTCATGAAATATATTCATTCCTATACTAAAATTCGAAGAGTATAGAAAAGTTCCATTATTTTTTTCACATAAATCTTTAACAAGATGAAGTTTTTCTATCCATCCTGTAGTTCCACATACTATAGGAATATGATTTTCTATGCAAATCTTTATATTCTTAAAGGCAGAATCAGGTCGGCTAAATTCTATTGCTACATCTGACTTTTTCAGTAAAATGGGACAAGGACTTTTGTTAGAAAAAAAGGAAATTTTATGATTTCTAACTTTTGCTATTTTTTCTATAGATTTTCCCATTTTTCCATATCCTATTATAGCTATATTCATATTTATTATTGAAATTTTATTATAAAATAAATTATATTTATAATAAATGAAAAAAAAAGTAATAGTTTTCTGTGGATTTAACGGAACAATATCTCCAAAGCTAAGCATAACCTACCCACGTGGTGAAATAGGTAGACACGCCACCTTGAGGGGGTGGTATCCAATTCAGGATATGCTGGTTCGAATCCAGTCGTGGGTACAATTATTTATTTTATGAAATAACTCCGGATCCTATTAATTCTTTTTCAAGATACCAAACGGCAAATTGTCCTTCAGTGATTGCACATTGCATTGTTTCAAATTCTATAAACATTCCATTTTTCATCTTATATAACAAGGATTTTTGCAATGGTTGTCTGTAACGAATTCTACAAAAAACCTCCATTTTTTCTCCATTAAGAAGAGAAAGATCTTCTCGTATCCAATGAATATCTTTTTCCTTAATGAATAAGGATTTTTTATATAACCCAGGATGAGTTTTCCCCATTCCTGTATAAACAATATTTTCTTGAATATCTGTCTCTAGAACAAAAAGAGCTTTCTTATATCCTCCTACAGAAATTCCTTTACGTTGTCCCTTTGTAAAAAATTGAGCTCCTTTATGATATCCAATTAATTTTCCATCTGACTTTTTATATTTTTTATTCTTAGATAGAAAGAATAATTCTTCCTCTTTGGATAAAAAGGATCTCTTTTTTTTTTTATATATTGATGCATTTGAATCTATATTAATGATCTCTCCTTTTTTCGGAATAATTTCTTGTTGAAGAAATTTGGATAATTTAATTTTTCCAACAAAACATAATCCTTGAGAATCTTTCTTCTTGGCGTTACATAATCCATTTATTTCTGCTATTTTTCGTACTTGATTTTTGGTCAACATTCCTAATGGAAATATAGATTTTTCTAATTGATATTGTGTTAATTGACATAAAAAATACGATTGATCTTTATTGGAATCCTTTCCAATCAAAAGACGATAAATAATTTTATTATTTTTTATAATTATTTTTTTATTAACATAATGACCTGTAGCAATAAAATCAGCTCCTAAATCCATAGCTATTTTCAAAAAAACATTGAATTTTATCTCTCTGTTACACAATATATCTGGATTAGGAGTCCTCCCAGATCTATATTCATCAAACATATAATTGAGAATAGAATTCTTGTATTCTTTTTTCATTTCTATTACTTGAAAAGGAATATTCAATTCTTTAGATACCAACATAGCATCAATACTATCTTCTAACCAAGTACACTGATTATTACTGGAACTATAATTATCCCAATTATGCATAAATAAACCAATAACTTCATAACCTTTTTTTTTAAGAAGTAAAGCAGCAACACTGGAATCAACCCCTCCTGAAAGTCCTACCACTACTCTTTTCATATTTATGTCTTATGTTATGAAAACATTTCTCTAACACGATCAAAAAAAGATTTTTCCTCATTTCCAGGATGAGGAAGAAAATTTTCATTTTTCCTCATTTTTTCAAAAAATTTTCTCTGTTCTTCATTAATTCTTCGTGGAGTCCAAACATTAACATGAATTAAAAGACTTCCAAATCCGTATCCTTCAATATTAGGTAATCCCTTGTTTTTTAATCGAAGAGTTTTTCCTGATTGTGTTCCTGGATCTATTTTAATACGAGCTTTTCCACTAATGGTAGGAACTTCTTTTGAAGCTCCTAATACAGCATCTGGAAATGATATGTATAAATCATAATGAAGATGACATCCTTCTCTTTTTAATTTAGGATGAGGAATTTCTTCAATCCATACAATCAAATCTCCAGAAATTCCATCAAATGGAGCCTCATTCCCCTTTTCAGAAACTTTTAATTGAAGTCCTTCTGTAAGTCCAGCAGGTATTTGTATATTAACTAATTCTTCTTCTTTAATTAAACCATGTTTATTAGCTCCATATGGAATATTTTCAATTTTTTTTCCAGTTCCAGAACATAGGTTACATTGAGAAGTGGTTTGCATTCTTCCTAAAATAGTATTGGTTATACGTGTTATTTGACCAGTCCCATTGCAAGAATTACAAGTTCTAAATTTTACCCCAGGAGCTACTTTTAGTCTTTTGACCTTCACTTTTTTTTCTATTCCATTAGCTATTTCTTCTAGGGTTAACTTTACTCTAATTCTAAGATCACTACCCTTAATAGTTCTTCTATGTCTGGTAGATTTTCCAAATCCAAAACTAGAAAATCCTTCCCCAAATGCATCTGCAAAAATATCTCCAAAATTGGCAAAAATATCTTCCATATTCATTCCTGACCCAGATCCACTTCCTTTAACACCAGAATGTCCAAACTTGTCATAACGTTGTCTTTTTTCTGGATTGCTTAATATTTCATAAGCTTCAGCCGCTTCTTTAAATTTTTCTTCTGCTCTCTTTTTATTATCCGGATTTTTATCCGGATGATATTTAATAGCTAATTTTCTATAAGCTTTTTTTATTTCTTCTGAAGTGGCATTTCTAGAAACACCTAATACTTCGTAATAATCTTTTTTCCCCATGTAAAAGTTAATTATTTTCCAGTAATGACTTTAGCATGTCGTATAACTTTTTCCTTAAGGATATATCCAGCTTCTACAATTTCTATTACTTTCCCTTTTAAATCTTCTGTAATAGCTGGTATTTGTGTAATTGCCTCATGGAAATCTGTATTAAAATCATCTCCTTTTTTTATTTGAATTTTATTCAACCCTTTTTCTTTTAAAATTTTGATAAGTTTTTCCTGTATGAGGGATACTCCTTGAATGAGAATTTCATCTTTGGATTTTTTCAATTCTTTAAGTCCTCTCTCGAAATCATCTAAAATCGGAATTAAATCTATGATAATTTGTTGATGAATAATTCTAAAGAAATCCAATCTTTCTTTTTGAATACGTTTTTTATAGTTTTCAAATTCTGCAAAAACACGCAAGAATTTATCTTTTTCTTTTTCTAATTTTTCTTTAAGAATTTCTACTTCTTTTTTTAATGGATCATCTTTTTTACAAGAGGTTTTATCCATATCCGATAGATCACTAATAGATGGACTTTCGTCCTTTTTTTCATTGGTATTCATAACATAAAAAATATTTGCAAATTTTATGCTCTAGAGCAAAATATTTGCCACATTTTATAATTGTGTCATTATGACACGTTAGGATGAAGGATTCAACTTCAAATTTTTTCTAATTTTATTTAATCTATCCTTGGCAATATATTTTGCTTTTTGAGCACCTGAAGAAAGAATACGATCTAATAAAGACTTCTTCTTTATCAAAGAAAAAAAATTTTTTCTTTCCACTGAAAATTTTTTAATAATACACTCATATAACGCTATTTTAGCATCTAAATATCCATATCCCCCCTCTATATATTTTTTTCTCATTTCTTCTACTCTATCTATGGGAGCTAGCAATTTATATAAGGACATTATAGAATCTTTATCCGGATTCTTTTTTTCTTTTAAAGATTTATTATCTGTATGAATATTCATAATTTGTTTTCTTAGTATTTCGTCTGAAGAAAATATATCGATACAATTCTTTTTGGATTTACTCATTTTTTCTCCATCTGTACCTATAATGGACATAGCCTCTTGTTGTATGAAAGACTCAGGTGATACGAATATTTTTTTCCCTATTCTTTGATTAAAACGATTGGCTATATATCGTGCTATTTCTACATGTTGTAACTGATCTTTTCCTACTGGAATTATTTCTGCATTATAAAGTAAGATATCAGCTGCCATTAGAATAGGATAAGTAAATAATCCTACATTAATCTTCTCATGATTCTCCCTTTTTTTTTTAAAAGAATGAGCTAATGTTAATCTTTGAAATGGAAAAAAACAATTAAGATACCAAGCTAATTCAGTAACTTCCGAAACATCCGATTGTCTATAAAATATGCTTTTTTCTGTATTCAAACCAAAAGCTAACCATGCCGCCGCAATTTGATAAGTATTATTACGTATAACATCAAAATCCTTTATCTTTGTTAGTGAATGTAAATCTGCTACAAATATAAATGAAGAAAATTTTGAATTTTGATTAGATAGATCTATAGATGGAATCATCACTCCTAAAATATTTCCTAAATGAGGAGTTCCTGTACTTTGAATTCCTGTTAAAATTCTTTTCATAAGTTATTATTTATTTAAAGCTTCCAATCCCCCAATGATTTCAAGTATTTCCTTAGTAATGGTGGTTTGTCTTTCCTTGTTATAATTCAACATAAGATTATGTTGAATGGCATAAGCATTTTCTGTAGATTTATGCATAGAAATCATACGTGCAGCATGTTCTGAAGTATGTGATTCCAGTAAACTTTTGAATAGTTTAACACTCATAAGTTTTGGAATAAGATGATCTAAAATTTCTTTTTTGGATGTTTCTAAAATGAAATAGTTATATTTGGATGTTTTTTCTTTAATTTGAATATCAATTGGAAGAATTTTTTCTACAATTATTTCTTGAAATAAAGATCTTTTTATACGATTATATATCAAATATATAGAAGAAATCTTCTGGGATAAAAAATCTTCAATTAATTTTTTTACAAAAATAGATATTCCCTTATAGTCGAAACTTTTATTCTTATTATACTCATACATAGCAGCATATCTTCTGGATAAAAAATCCAAACCTTTTTTTCCAATAGAAAAAAAAAGACATGTTTCCTCTTTTTGAATTATTTTACAAATTTTATCAAAAATTAAGGAATTAAAAGATCCACATAATCCACGATCAGAAGTGATGACAATAAACAATTTATTCTTTTTGTTGTATTTGTATGAAAAGAAATATCTATTCTTGTTTAAATTTTCTTTATCTCCTATAATATGTTGGAACAATTGTTCTATAGAACTTGAATATTTATTTATATGAGAAAGTAATTTTTTTGATTTTCGTAATTTTATAAAAGAGATTGTTTTCATGGCTTCCGTAGTCTTTATCACGGAAGAAATGGATAAAATTTTTCTCTTTATTTCTTTAATATTGGACATAATTTAATTCAAGAGGAGGACAAATATTTTTGACTTAATTTCATGGCAACATTTTCTAATATTAAAGCTGATTTTTTATCTAAAATTCCATTTTTTAAAGAATTCAATAAACTTTTGTGTTTTTCATTTAAATAAAAAATGAACTCTTTTTCAAAAGAAGAAACATTTTCAATCGGTATATCTTTCAAAAGATTTTTAGTCCCAGCATAAATAATAGCGATTTGATCGTAAATATTGTATGGATTATGAGGTTTTTGTTTTAAAATCTCTATATTTCTTTTTCCTTTTTGTATAATTTTAATAGTTGTAGGATCTAATTCAGAACCAAATTTAGAAAAAGATTCCAATTCTCTGAATTGAGCTTGATCTATTTTTAGAGATCCAGATATTTTTCTCATAGATTCAATTTGAGCAGATCCTCCTACTCTGGAAACAGAAATACTTTCATTAATTGCCGGACGTATTCCAGAAAGAAATAGGTCTTTTTCTAAAAAAATCTGTCCATCTGTTATAGAAATAACATTGGTGGGAATATAAGCAGATACATCTCCAGATTGGGTTTCAATAATAGGAATAGCGGTTAGAGAACCTCCACCTTTTATATTATTTTTGATGGATTCTGGAATATCGTTCATTTTTTCAGCTATTTCTTGATCTCTGATTATTTTAGCTGAACGTTCCAACAAACGAGAATGTAAATAGAAAACATCTCCTGGATAGGCTTCTCTTCCAGGGGAACGTCGTAATAATAAGGATATTTCTCTATAGGATACAGCTTGCTTTGAAAGATCATCATAAACTACTAAAGAAGAACGACCCGTATCACGAAAATATTCTCCTATAGCGGTTCCAGAAAATGGAGAAAAAACCTGTATAGATGCAGGATCCGAAGAGCTAGAAGCTACTACAATAGTATAAGGAATTGCCCCATTTTCCTCTAGAATTTTCGTTATTCTAGCTATTGTAGATCCTTTTTGTCCTATAGCTACATAAATACAATAAACGGGATTATCCGTTTCAAAAAAATGTTTTTGATTAATAATGGTATCAATGGCTATGGTTGTTTTTCCAGTTTGTCTATCTCCAATAATCAGTTCTCTTTGTCCTCTTCCTATAGGGATCATAGAATCTATAAATTTTATACCTGTTTGAAGAGGTTCTTTTACAGGTTCTCTATAAATAACGCCTGGTGCTTTTCTTTCTAATGGCATTTCAAATAGTTTTCCTTCTATAGGTCCCTTTCCATCAATAGGAGTTCCTAAAGGATCTATTATACGTCCTAACATTCCTTCTCCAACTTTTATGGAAAAAATCTTTCCTGTGCGTGTTACTCTATCTCCTTCTTTTATATCTTTTGAGGAACTAAGTAATACAATACTCACATAATCTTCTTCCAGATTCAATACGATCCCTTTTTTTCCATTAGGAAATTCTACCATTTCTCCACAAAAAGCAGAATTAAGTCCAAAAGATTGAACTATCCCATCTCCTATTTGGACAATAATTCCGTATTCAGATAATTTGGATTCATATTTAAAATCAGACAATTGTTTTTTTAATATAGATGATATTTCAGAATATTTTAAATCGGACATGAAATGCTTTATATTGAATTTTTCAATTTTTTTTGAATATTAAATAATTGACCCTTGATACTTAAATCCCATTCTTTATATCCTGTCCTCAGCAAAAAACCTCCAATAATTGATTTATCGATTTTATTAAAAATTTTATACTTTTTTGATTTTGAAGAAATTATTTTTTGTACCACAATCTTTTGAAGATCTATACTTAAAGGATAAGCTGAAGTAAGAATGCATCTCAAAAAACTTTTTCTATTATATATTTCTTGATATTCTAAAAGAATTTTTCTTAGAAGAATTCCCCTCTTTTTGGTAATCAAAAGTTTGATAAAATGAAAAATAAAAATATCAAAAGAATAGAAAATTTTTTCTACAATTTGTATTTTATTTTCATCACTTAACAAACAGGTATCAAAAACTTTATTTAACTCTAAATTTTTAGACAACAACAAAGATATTCTTCTTATTTTTTGGGGAATAGAATCTCTATTATGGTTTTTCTCGGAAAACTCAAAAAGAACCATAGCATAATGTTGAATTACTCTTTTTTCCGAAAACATTAGTGAAACTTATTATTTAGTAATTCCTTTATGAATTTTTCTTGTTTATCCATTTTTGGATGTTTATCAAATTCTTTCATTAATATTTTTTCGGCAATTTTTATAGAAATATCTCCTATTTGATTCTTCAAATCTTGAATAGCTGTTTTTCTTTCTATTTGTATAATTTTTTTCGTTTCTTCTAAAATCTTCTTTTTTTCTAAAAAACCTTCTTCCATGGATTTATGTTTAATATTTTCTTTAATTTGAATAGCTTCTTTTAGAATCATATCTCTTTTTATACGAGCATCTTTCAAAATTTTATTTTTTTCATTCTCTACAGAATCTAATTTTCTTTGAACTTGATCTGCTTTTTCTATAGAAATACGAATTTTTTCTTCCCTTTTATCAATAAATTTTATTATTGGTTTCCAAGCATATTTTGTAAGAAAAAACATCAATATCAAAAATATTATGGTTTGCCAAACAATTAATCCAATAGAAGGAGTTACCAAATCCATTAATCACATTATTTAAAAACCGTTAATAAAGCAGTTACTATTCCAAAAAGAGCCGCTCCTTCAATAAGGGCTGCAGCAATAATCATGGAATTTTGTATTTTTCCTGAAGCTTCAGGTTGTCTAGCAATAGCTTCCATAGCTGAACTCCCAATCTTCCCAATTCCTAACCCTGCTCCTATTACTGCGAATCCAGCACCTAAAGCTGCTATTCCTGAATAAGTCAAATCTATATCCATAATATAATATTATTTTAATTCATTCATAATTTTCATAATTTTTTACGGAAATTCCTATAAGTAAAGAAGATAAAGTGGTAAAAATAAAGGATTGCAAAAAAGCTACCATAATTTCTAACAGATAAATAAAAAAACCGAATATAATAGAAAAACTAGCAATAAAAAAACTTTTAAAAATAAAAATAAGACAAATAAAACTTAAAATTACAATGTGACCAGAAGAAATATTAGCAAACAAACGAATACATAAAGTTAACGGACGAATTAAAATACTAACTAATTCTATTGGAGCTAGTAATAACTTTATACCTATAGGAACATTTGGCATCCAAAAAGTATGTTTCCAATAACTTTTATTAGCCTGAATCAGGGCTATTATAAAAGTAATGGCTGCTAAAACTAACGTAATACTTATATTTCCTGTAACATTTGGAAATCCTGGAATTATTCCTATCAAATTGTTAATTAATATGAAAAAAAATACAGTCAACAAAAAAGGAAAATAGATTTTATATTTTTTTTTCCCAATATTTGGAACAACAATTTCATTACGAATAAATAGAATTAAGAACTCTAAAAGAATTCCTAAATTCCATTTAATCTGATTATTTTCATATTTTTGTGCCATTTTACTGAAAATCAAACACAATAACAAAAAGGAGATCCAAAGAGATACTACATTTTTTGTAATAGAAAAATCCCAAGGTTTATCATTTTTTGGAATCCCTTTTGAATTCATATATAAATGACCGATAGAATCGGTTTGATATATTTTTTCTTGAAACATTTTATAATATCCATATTTTCCTCTTGCTACTTTTCCATAGTAAAATTGAGAAGAAAGAAAAACTTCCAATCCATCATTCCACAAGAATATAGGCAAAGATAATTTTATATTTCCAACTATATCCCAATCATGGGAATCGCTGACATGTTCAATAATGGTTTTAGCTACATCAATATTTTTCTTTTCTTTTGCGAAAAGATTCACATGAATAATGCTAAAAAATAAATAAAATATTACTAATTTATTTAAAGTCATTCAATAGACGAATAGGCAACAAATTTAGATTTTTTTCCATAAAAAAAGTAAATCTTTTATAAAATAATTTTTTCATCATGTAATGAAATTCCTATGTTCGATAATTCCTCTCTGATTTTATCCGAAAGAATCCAATTCTTTTTCTTTCTTTCTTCTGTACGAATTTTTATTAATCTTTCAATAAGAATTTTTAATTTTTTAGAATCATTTTCTAAAATATTTCTTTCAACTATTTGAAGACCAAGAATATCAAAAACAAAATAATTCATATATTTCTTCAATAAATTTATATCTTTCGTATCCATTTCATGGATGAAAGAAGAATTAAGAAGATGAGTTACTTTAAATAGATGAGAGATTAATAAAGGAGTATTGAAATCATCATTTATGGCTTTATAACAGTTTTTTATCCACTGAATAACATTCAATGAATTATTTTTTATAGTTTTCTTTTCAATAGAGAAATGATTTAATAGTTTCATTGCATTCATTAAACGATAGTATCCTTTTTCCGCATCCATAATTCCTTTATTGGAAAAATTTAAAATACTACGATAATGAGATTTTAGGATAAAAAATCGAATAATGGTTGGATGAAAAGTTTTTTTACAACCATATGGGGAAATTAAATCTTTTAACAAGAAGTAATTTCCTGTCGACTTACTCATTTTTTTTCCATTGAAAATGAGCATATTCGTATGCATCCAATAATGTGCAGGATTATTATTATAAGCGCCTATAGCTTGTGCTAATTCACATTCGTGATGGGGAAACTTTAAATCTAAACCTCCACCGTGAATATCAAAAATTTCTCCCAAATATTTTGTACTCATAGTAGTACATTCTATGTGCCAACCTGGAAATCCTTTTCCCCACGGAGAATTCCAATTCATTATATGATTTTTTTTTGCTTTTTTCCAAAGAGAAAAATCTTGGAAACTACGTTTATCCCCTAAAAAATTTTGTTTTTGGACCAACAGTTTATCTATTTTGTTTTGACTCATAATTCCATAGGAATGGTTCTTCCTATAATTTTTTATATCAAAATAAACAGAACCATTTTTTTCATAAGCAAGATCCTTTTTAATCAATTCTTGAATAATATCAATTTGGTCTATAATATGACCCGTAGCTGTAGGCTCAATGCTTGGAGGTATTGCATTGAAAATATTTAATAGATAATGGAAAGATATGGTATATTTTTGAACAATTTCCATAGGTTCAAGTCCTTCTATACGAGATTTATTTAAAATTTTATCTTCTCCATTATTTAAATGTCCTACATCCGTAATATTTCTTACATAACGTACTTTATACCCTAAGTGTTTGAAGTAACGAAAAACAAAATCAAATAAAATAAAAGTCCTACAGTTTCCCAAATGTAGATGATGATAAACTGTAGGACCACATACATAAATTCCTACATATCCCTTATGAATAGGTTGAAATAATTCTTTTCTTCCAGTCAAAGAATTGTATATTTGTATACTTTTTTTCTCTATCTCTATACTCATATCTTTTGATTCTTAGGAAATTCCAATATAATGGAAAAATTCTCTTCTAATTTCAGAATTATTTTTAAAATTTCCTACCAATTCAGCAGTAATGGTTCTGGTATCTATATCTCTAATTCCACGAGAATTCACACATAAATGTTTGGCTTCTATGACACAAGCAACATTTTTGGTCTCCAGTATCTTTTGCAAAGATTTTACGATTTGTATGGTTAAACGTTCTTGAACTTGTGGTCTTTTGGCATAATAATTGACAATTCTATTAATTTTAGAAAGACCAATAACTTTCCCATTGGAAATATAACCAACGTGAG
Organism: Blattabacterium sp. (Mastotermes darwiniensis) str. MADAR; assembly: GCF_000233435.1. NCBI lineage: Bacteria > Pseudomonadati > Bacteroidota > Flavobacteriia > Flavobacteriales > Blattabacteriaceae > Blattabacterium > Blattabacterium sp. (Mastotermes darwiniensis). The sequence goes on from NC_016146.1 coordinate 289,952, forward strand.
CTTTTCCAACAATAGGAAGAAAATGATGTTCACATGTGGAATAAATCGTGATATTTTTTTCTATTAACATCTGATTATATTGATATTTGTTTTCAAATGTGGATACTTTAGGATAAGTTTTTGGATTAATTCCGCTAAATATTTCTTGTATGAACATTTTTGCTACACGTCTAGGTGTACTACGTAAACTATCATTATTCATATCTAATCCTAAGATCTCCATAATATGAAAAAAATGTTTTTCTATTTGATTAATTTTTTCTTCATCGCTCATAAGAAATGCATCGTTACGTAGTGGATTTTCATGATTTTCTTCCAAATGGAAAATAGTATCTTTTTTTTCTCCCATTATCAATTAGGTGATAAACAAAGGTACGAAAAGGATACTGGTATATTTATGTCTTCTTTTCAAGACTTTAAACATTTTTACTATAAAAAAAAAAAATACATATTATTCAATTTTCTTTTTAATAGAACTAGGAATATGACAGATAGGAATAGGAATAATTTTATGTCTATTTTTTTTATGTAATATTTGATATCTTTTCATGATATCGTATTCCCTTCCTTCAAATTCATCACAATTGATTTTTTTCTTTTTTTCTGTAATTTTCATTGCCCATTCTAACTCTTCATAAGTTGCTTCTAACTGATCTTCATCGGATCTTTGGTCTTCCCACAATCCATCCGTAGGTTTTGCTTTTTGTATTCCATCAAGAATGTTTAATTCTTTAGCTATAAAACGTATTTCACTTTTATTTAAATCCGCTATGGGATGGATATCTACTCCTCCATCTCCATATTTTGTAAAAAATCCAACTCCAAAATCTTCCACTTTATTCCCAGTTCCCACTACTAGATAATTATTTCTATTAGCGTAATAATATAACGTAACCATACGTATACGAGATTTTAAATTTGCTAGGGATAAATTAGAAGATGAATGGTCTTCTACTATATGACAAAAGGAACTGTATAAGGAAGACAAATCTTTTTTTAGATGATGAACATTTAAAAATCTGGATTGTAAAAAATCTACATGTTTGTTGGATAGCAAATTTTTATTTTTTTCTAATATAGGCATTTCTAATATTAAAGTTGGATAATTAGTCATAGCTACTAACATGGATGTGACAGAGGAATCTATTCCTCCGGATATTCCAATGATAAAACCATTTGATTTAGATTTTTTTATGTATTTTTCAAGCCATGATACAATATATTCAACTATTTTTTTTGCGTTCATCATTTATAATCTATTAAAAAAAAACGAAAAATTGAAAATGGATGTCCTTAATTCTTAATTTAGAAACTTCTACAACAAATTGTTCAGTAAGCATTGCAAAAAACGGGGTGTGTATTGCTTCTATAGAAGAAAATTCTGATCAATATCTTCATTCAGAAAAATTACATACATTTATACAATATGCTATCAAAATTTCAAAAATTGATATCAATGATTTGCAATCAATATGTGTAAGCAAAGGTCCGGGATCTTACACTTCTTTAAGAATAGGGATATCTGCGGCTAAAGGATTATGTTATTCCTTAGGAATTCCATTATTATCGTTGGATGCTTTAACAGTTATGAGTCAAAAAGTAGATGTAAAAGATGGATTTTTAATTCCCATGATACATGCGAAATCAGACCTTTTTTATACTTCTTTATTTAACGAATCCAAAAAGAGATTATGTCCTATTTCTATAAAAAAATTTAATGAAGATAGTTTCAAATCCATTACAAAGGATAAAAAAGTATATATATTTGGAAATATTAATCTTACAGAAAGAAAGTTATTTACAAATCTTTTTCATTTCATTCATCGTATTTATCCATCGGCAATGGATATGTCTTTTCTTTCTTATGTGAAATTTTGTGATAAAAAGTTTAATAACATTGAAAAATTTATTCCTTTTTATTTGTAATTAAATATATGGTTTTTTGAATAGAGTTATTCGAATAGGTACACGAAATAGCCCACTATCCGTTTATCAAGCAAAAAAAGTTCAAAAATTTCTTTATGGATTAGGTTATTCTTCCCGTTTATTTTTTATAAAGTCTGAAGGAGATTTAATTCAAAATATTCCTATCCATAAATTGAAAAAAGTAGGTATTTTTACTGAAAAAATTACTCAGGCAATGCTTTCAGGAGTAATTGATATAGCGGTACATTCTTTAAAAGATGTTCCAACTAATTTGCCGGAAAAAATAGTACTTTCTGCTTATTTAAAACGAGGTAGTTTTTACGATTTACTAGTATATAAGGGATCTAATAATTTTTTGTTTGATCCAAATATACATGCTGTTATAGCTACTGGAAGTCTTAGAAGAAGGGTTTTTTGGAAGAACCGTTATCCACATCATACTATTGTAGATTTAAGAGGGAATATAAATACTAGATTGAAGAAATTGTATGAAAATTCTTGGAAAGGAGCTATTTTTGCAAAAGTGGGATTGGAACGTTTAGGAATATTAAATGATTTAGATGGTTTCAATTTTCAAGTACTAGATTGGATGATTCCCTCTCCTGGACAAGGAACTATTGTTGTTTCTACATTGATAGATAATGATAGGATCCATCATTTAACTAAAAAATTGGATGATCAAGAAACCAGATTATCTGCAAATATAGAACGTCAATTTTTGAAAACATTAGGAGGTGGATGCATGAACCCAATAGGAGCTCATGCTCTAATTCAAAACAAAATTATTTATTTTACAGGAATATTATTCAGTTTAGATGGGATGAAAAAAATAAAAAAAACAAAAAAAGGATCCAATTATGATCTTATCGGTTTTCAGTGTGCTAAAGAAATATTAGAGGAAGGAGGAAAGGAAATATTGGAACATATAAAGGGACAAAATATTTTAAAATGATCCCAATTAGATTAAGCAATCTATTGCCATTTTGTACTCCAATTATATTTCTGTATCTAATTATTTATTTAGGATGGAAAAATTCCATAAATACTTTTATCCATGCAGGAATACTTATTGGTATAGTGTTGATACTAAGTATTTTTCATTTATTAATTTTTTTTGAAAAAAACCATGATAAGGGATATCAATCCATGACCTTTTTATCTTTTTTTATTTTGATCCCCTCTCTTATTTTTTCCATATTAAAAATTTTTTCATTTCAAAATGATAAAATTATAGATCTAACGGATATAGAATTAACTTTGTTAGTTAGTTTATCTTTATATGTATTAATTCGTATTGCTTATTTTATGCGAATAATAATCTATGTAAAAATTCATAATCCTGCTTTTATTTTCATTACCAGTTTCGTTTTTTTATCTTTTTTAGGATCTATATTTCTAATGCTTCCATCATCAACTGTGGTTAACATATCATTTATCGATGCTTTATTTACTTCCACTAGTGCCGTGTGTGTTACTGGATTGGAGGTATTAAATACATCCAAAGATTTTACTCATTTGGGAAAAGTAATTATTTTAACTTTAGTGGAACTTGGAGGTTTAGGTATTTTAACGATTACTTCTTTTTTTAGTTATTTTTTTAGGGATGGTTTTTCTTTTAGAGAGGGAATTTATATTAGCAATTTTTTAAATACTAAGACAACAAATAATGTTCTTAGTTTATCCGTAAAAGTAGTCATTTTTACTTTAATAGTAGAGACGATAGGAACTTTATTGATTTATTTATCTATTAAAGAAAAAAATACAATAGAGTCTGAAAGTCCTTTATTTTTTTCTATTTTTCATTCAATATCCGCTTTTTGTAATGGAGGTTTTTCTACTCTTAGTCAAGGTCTTTATTCTGAATCGGTAAGATTTAATTATTTATTGCAGTTTTTTATTGCTTGTTTGTTAATATTGGGAGGAATAGGTTTTAATATTGTATTCAATTTTTTTACTTATGTATGGCTTACGTTCAAAAAATATTTTTACAAAATTTTTTTTCAAGATGAGTATTTTAGATTCCCTGTACATATTGTTACTTTAAATACAAAAATTGTTTTATGGACAACCTTCCTTTTACTTTTTTTTGGAACTATTTTTTATTATATTAGTGAATATCAGCTCTCTCTTTCAGAGCATCATTCTTTCATTGGAAAGTTGGTCGTTTCCTTTTTTTCTTCTGCTACATCTAGAACAGCAGGATTTCAAGTATTGAATATGAATGATTGGGGTCCATTTACCATATTATTTACTATATTTTTGATGTGGATTGGAGCTTCTCCTGCTTCTACAGGTGGAGGAATAAAAACAAGTACTTTTGCATTGGCTTTGATGAATATTATTTCTCTTTCTAGAGGAAAAGAAAGGTTAGAAATTTTAAAAAAAGAGATTTCTTCAAAATCTGTACGACTTGCTTTTGCAATTATAATATTGTCTTTAATTATAATATATATAAGTATTTTTATTATTCTATTTTTGGATCCAAAAGAAGATATTTTATCCATTGCTTTTGAAGTTTTTTCTGCTTTTTCAACAGTAGGATTGTCTTTAGGAATCACTTCTAATTTATCCAATGGAAGTAAATTAGTTTTAATTATTTTGATGTTGTTAGGAAGAATAGGTGTTTTTAATATTATGATAGGATTATTAAAGAATAATAGAATACATTCTCATTATTATAAATATCCTCAAGGAAATATTTTTATTAACTAAATTAAATTCAATGATTAATAATATGAAAATTATAATTATTGGCTTAGGAAATTTTGGTAGATCTTTAGCTCTTAATTTAACAGATAATGGTCATGAGGTTTTTGGAGTAGATTATAAAATGGAAAAAATAGACTTATTAAAAGATCATATAGCCAATGTAGTATGTATGGATGCAAATAATGAATCGGCTTATAAAGTATTACCTATACAACAAGCTGACTTAGGAATTGTAGCTATTGGAGAAAATGAAGGTTCATCAATAGTAACTACGGCTATACTAAAAAAATATAAAAATCTTAGAATAGTTAGTCGATCTTTATCCAAGATTCATGATACTATATTAGACGCTATGGGGATTAATGATGTAGTTCATCCAGAACAAGATGCTGCTTTTAGATTGACCAAACAAATATCTTTTAATTATGCTTTAGATTATTTTAGAGTGGACAATAAATATTCTATTGCAGAAGTTTTTTCTCCTTATTCTTTTAGTGGAAAATCGGTGAAAAGTCTTCAACTCACACAAAAATATTCTGTTTCCTTAATTACTGTAATACGAAATATTAAAAATAATCCTATGTCTAAGAAAAATTATACAAGAAAAGTGATAGGATTGGTGACTGGAGATACTATTTTGCAAAAAGGAGATATATTGACTATTTTTGGATCTAATAAATCCATAATGAATTTTGTTAAGAATCATGATTAAAATTCTTATGACAAAATCAGTGGATTATTCTTCTTTTTCAAAAAGAATTTTTTTTGTAAAATCTTGTGACTTTTTATCCGTTAAATACTGCATCTTGGATAATCCACCTTTAAATGATCAAATAATCTTTACTAGTTGTAATGGAGTAAAAGGTTTTATATATAATTTTGGAATAAATATTTTGAAGAAAAAGAAATTCTATGTAGTTGGCGATAAAACTTATTCTTTTTTAAGAAAAAATTGCGGTATTTTTTCCTTAATCTTCAGAAAAAACTATGTTCAAGATCTTATGAATGTACTTTTTAAAAAAAAATCGAATCAATCCTACGATTGGTTTTGTGGAAAAAAGAGCATTCTGAAAAATCAATGCAATTATTTTCATAAAAAAAATATTTTTATAAATAGATATGAAGTTTATCAAACCTTTTTTATTCCTCATAGAATAAAAAATTTATCCAGTTATCATGGAATCATCTTTTTTAGTCCTTCTGGAGCAAAATCTTTTTTTATAAAAAATAAAATACAACACAATTCAAAAACAGAGTTTTTTGCTATAGGAAAAACTACGGCTGAATTCGTTTCCAAATTTTTAAATAGAAAAAAAATCTGGATTCCAGATCAACCTTCTTTGAAAGAAATTCTTTTTTTTGTAAGAAAATTTTTTGAAAAAAACGTTGAATAAAAAAACATTTACATATAAGGGTATTTGTATTCTTTACTTTCTTGAAAAAAAGGATGTCCAATAGGATTTATTTTTTTCCTATTGAAATTAATAAGTACAATATAAATAAAAATAGAACCTATTAATAATAAAGATCCAATTTCATACAATCCAAACTTTGGATAAAAAATTTCATTGAACACTATCTCCGGTGCTATTAAATTGTATATATCTATATAATGTCCAATAAGTAAGATGAAAGTAACCGGAAGTACTATTTTTATATTCTTTTTACTTTTACTACTCATTAGACCAAGAAAAGGAACCAAAAAATTTAAAATTAACATCCAAAAATGGATGTTGCCATAGATTTCCTTTCTTTTTATAAAATAAACAACTTCTTCCGGAATATTTCCATACCAATAAAGTAAGAACTGTGAAAACCAAAAATAAGTCCACAATAAACTAGTAGAAAAAAGGTATTTACTTAAATCATGTAAATGATTCTCATTAAAAAAAGGAAAATATCCTTTTCTTTTTAGATAAATAGAAATAATGGTAATAGTTCCAATTCCTGTTACCATATAAGTGCTTAAAACATACCAACTAAATAATGTACTAAACCAATGAGGATTTAAGGACATAATCCAGTCCCATCCCATAAAAATAGATGTTATAGAAAAAAATATTATGAAAAGGATGGCAATAATATTTAATTTTTTATAATCGTTTAAAGAATTTGTAATATCTAAAACATGAGATGTTTTTTTTATCTTAAAATAAAAAAAACTCCAACCTATTATATAAATAAAACTTCTGATTAAGAAAAATGGAATGTTTAGAAAGATTCTTTTATTTGCAATTATTTCATCGTATTTGAATGAATTAGGATTGTATAAACTTGAATTCATCCAGTGAAATATATGAATGAAATCCATGGAATTTAATAACAAAAGTATTAGGATCATAAATCCTCCATATGGAAGAAAAGATGCAACTTTTTCCATAATAGGATGAATAATAATGGACCATCCTGATTTTGATACATGTTGGATCCCTAAAAAAAATAAAGATCCTAGAGAAATAGTAGTAAAATAGAAAATAGCTATATATAAACCTATCCAAGGTTGATTTCCTTCTTGTCTCTGTCTCTCATACAAAATATCTTTTTTCTTTTCAAAATTCCTGTTTTCTAAATAGGTTCTTTTGTTCCTGGAAATAATATTCTCCAAAAAAAGAATAAAAGTACCTAGGATCATTATAAAAAAAATAATTCTTTTCAATCTTTTAGACAATTGATACATGGTTATTTATTTTTTAGATACATTACATATTCTGCTACTTTCCATCTGTCAATTTCATTTAATTGAGAAGCATAAGAATTCATATTATTCTTTCCATAAGTGATAACATGATAAATACTCTCAATGGTAATATTCCTATCCTTATAACTAGGAATTCCAAGTATCTTTTCATTTTTCACTAACAACCCTTGTCCATCCCCTTGATCTCCATGGCATATAGAACAATTAATTCTATAGAGATTTTTCCCCTCCTCTACGAATTTTTTAGAAATTTCTTTCTTTTTTAAAGATAAAAATATTTTTTTATTATTTTTAGATTCTTGGATCAATCCATAATAATTTCTTGGAACAGTTTCTTTCACTGGAGGAAGAGAAGAGGTTCCTTTTTGTAAAAAAATAGGAATTCTAATTCTTTTAATATTTTTTTTGTAATTAGGATATGGTTCTGAATAAGGTTCGTAAGCATCCGAATAGTACATATCTGGCATATACACTCTATTGGGTTTGGTCTTATCCAACCAACAGGAATTCAAAAATGCACCAAAAAAAAGTAAAAAAACATAAAAATATTTCATAATTTTTTATAACTTTTTTAGTTGCCCCATTTTTTTTATGTTTACTTCCATAGCTCCATTTTCTTTTAATAAATTCAATAGTTTATCCGTATTCTCTTCTGTATCAATTTCTATTAAAAACATATTATCAGTAGTTCTTGGATCCGGATTTTTTGGAGTAGATCCTGGAAATAATCTACTTTGAATGAGATAAGTAATACACATAAAATGTGCGGAAAAAAAAATTGATAATTCAAATATAACAGGAATGAAAGACGGAAAGTTACTAAACCAAGAGAATGAAGGTTTTCCTCCTATATTCTGTGGCCAATCATAAATCATAGTATACCAAATGAGTACATTAGCCGTGAAAAATCCAAAAAGTCCATATAAAAAAGAAAAAAAAGATAAATGAGTTTGTTTTAATTCGAGTAATTTATTCAAATTATGAACTGGAAAAGGAGAATATACTTCACGTATCCTTATATCCTTTTTTTTTCTAATAATTTTTAGACTATTGATCATTAAATCTTCATCATCATACAATACATGAATATGAATGTTAAACTTATTCATTTCTTTTCTTATTATTCAATATTGTTTTTAATTCTGCCTGTGAAATAACTGGAAATACACGGATATATAATAAATAGAGGACGAAAAAAAAACCAATAGTTCCTATAAAAATACCTACATCCACAAACGAAGGAATAAAACCGGTCCAAGAAGAAGGAAGATAATCATGACTGAGATTTAAAACGATAATATCAAATCTTTCAAACCACATTCCAATATTTATAATAATTGCTATTATATAAGACCAAAAAAAACTCCTTCTAACCGATTTTATCCATAATAATTGAGGAATCAAAACATTACAGATAATTAAAGCCCAAAAAGCCCACCAAAATGGACCTTTAGCTGATTCTACAGAGAAATAAATAAACTTTTCGAAAGAATTACTGGAATACCATGCAAGAATGAATTCTGATATGTAGGCTAAAACCACTATCCCTCCTGTTAATAAAATGATCATATTCATATATTCGATATGGTTCCTCGTAATATAACTTTCTAGAGAGAGAACTTTTCTGGCTACACCTAACAAAGTTTGTACCATTGCGAATCCTGAAAATATAGCTCCAGCAACAAAATAAGGAGGAAATATAGTGCTATGCCATCCTTTAATCACCGAGGTGGAAAAATCAAAAGAAACAATTGTATGCACAGAGAAAACTAATGGAGTGCACAGTCCAGCCAATATTAAAGAAATTTCTTCAAATCTTTGCCAATCTTTGGATGTTCCTCCCCATCCAAAACTAAGAATTCCATATATTTTTTTTTGTAGAGGATCTGTTACTCTATCTCGTATCATGGCAAAATCTGGAATTAACCCCATGAACCAAAAAACAGTAGAAACGGAAAAATAAGTACTAATGGCAAATACATCCCACAAAAGTGGGGAGTTAAAATTAGGCCATAAAGTCCCAAATTGATTAGGAATAGGTAAAACCCAATGAGCATTCCATGGTCTTCCCATATGAATAATAGGAAATAAACCAGCTTGAATTACTGCAAATATAGTCATAGCCTCAGCTGAACGGTTGATGGATAAACGCCATTTTTGACGAAATAATAACAATACTGCGGAAATTAAAGTTCCAGCATGACCAATCCCCACCCACCAGACAAAGTTAGTTATATCCCAAGCCCAATTAATGGTCCTATTTAAACCCCAAACTCCTATTCCTGTCCCTATGGTGTAAAAGATACATCCCAAACCCCACAAAAAAGCTAAAATTGAAAGCAATAAGGACCACCTCCATAAGGATCCAGCTTTGCTGCTTATAGGTTTTAGAATATCATCAGTAATATTTTTAAATGTTTTATTACCGATAATTAATGGTTGCCTTATAGAATTTTCATTATTATTTTTCATGATTCTATCTATTTCTAATTTTTAATTGATAGAATACATTTGGTCGTATTCCAAGAAAATCAAGAAGTTTATAATTCCTTGTATTTTTTATTTCTTTTGAAATACGACTATTTTTTTCTTGAATATCTCCAAAAACAATAGCATTTGTTGGACAAGAAATACTACAAGCGGTTTCAAATTCCTCATCTTTTATTGTTCTATTTTCTTTTTTTGCTAATCCTATAACCGATTGTGTTCTTTGTATACACAAAGAACATTTTTCCATAACTCCTCTTGTTCTAACAACTACATCTGGATTAATAACCATTTTTCCTAAACTATTATTCATATGAAAATCAAATTTTTGGTTATTAGCATAGTTGAACCAATTAAAACGTCTTACTTTATAAGGACAGTTATTGGCACAATAACGTGTACCTACACAACGATTATAACTCATCATATTCTGACCTTGTTCTCCATGAGATGTAGCTCCAACTGGACAAACAGTTTCACAAGGAGCATACTCGCAATGTTGACACATTATAGGTTGAAAAGAAACATGTGGATTTATGAAAAAATCCTCTTCCCCCGATAAACGTTCTTCTTTTGATGAATTTGAATAATATCTATCTACACGTAACCAATGCATATCTCTAGATTTTCTTATCTCTTCTTTTCCAACAACAGGTACATTGTTCTCAGAATGACATGAAATCACACAAGCTCCACATCCAATACAAGCGTTTAAATCTATAGATAAATTAAAATGATGACCTTTTTTTTCCTTATCATGATTTTTTTCTTGCCAAAGAGTAATTTTTTCTAATGGAATAATTCCTTTTTGAATTTCTTCTTCTTTATTCCAAACCTCTTTAGGTTTTTTTAAAAAAATATCTAAATCTGTCTCTTTGACTAAATCTCTTCCTAATGTTGTATTTTGTAATTGAAAACAAGAAAATTTATGTATTTTGTTTACTTTTCTTATTTGTATATCTTCTTGGATTAAATGAAAATTTTCATAGACTATATAGGCATTTTTCCCTTTGCATATTCTAGATAATTTTCCTATTTTTCTACCGTAACCAAAAGATAAACCAATAGAACCTATAGCTTGTCCAGGTTGTATGTAAATGGGGATATCTCGAATTAACCGTCTATGGTTTTGGATTAAATCCACACAATTTCCATTCATAGCACCACTTCCTGTATACCAATTTCTTAGTCCTATTTTTTTTGCATCATAGGAGGATATAGTTAGATAATTTTCCCAGGTAGTACGTGTAATTGGATCTGGAAGTTCTTGGAGCCAAGGATTGTCATGTTGATACCCATCTCCCATGCTAGTTTTTGTATATAATCGTAATTCAAAATTTTTTTTTGACCTTTTTTTTTCATCCAATTTATTGATATGTATATGTATTTTACTTTTATTAATGATTGGATTTTCTTCTTTTTCAACTACTCCATGAAATAAAGCTTCCTTAAAAGAGGATACATTTGATTGTGGAATTATTTTTTTTTCCCAAATTTTTTTTAAATATTCATAATAATTTTTTTCTCTAATTTTTCCCCAAATAATTAAAGATTCTTGAAATTGTCTTGTATTAAACAATTTTTGAATGGTAGGTTGAATCAAAGTGTAAAATCCTGTTATAGGATGGGTATCCCCCCAACTCTCAAGCCAATGAGGAATAGGAGCTAATACATCCATTATTTGATTAGTTTCATCTTTTTTCATGGAAAAAGAAATAGTAATTGGGATTTTTTTTAATATTTTTTTTACTTTACGAAAAGAAAATGGAAGACTATAAATAGGATTTGTATTATGAATCAAAAGAGCCCCAATTTTTTCTTTCTCTAAATCTTCCAAAAACTTTTGGAATTCTTTGTCATTGCTTTCTTTTGATAAAATAAACTTTTTTTCTTGTAAAGCATTACTTCGAATTTTTTTGTTGATCAAAAAGGAAAGAATATACGATTCTTTATTTCCATCTGCAAAAATAACACTTTTTGATCCTTTTTTTATAATTAAATCCGCTATTTTGTTCGCTTCCTCATCCTTGGTTATATTTTCAAAAAATAGTTTCTGGTAAACTTTCAATAACATTTTATTGATATCGGAAGGTTTTTTTGAAATACGAATATCTGCATTTGCTCCAGATAAAGTCATATTGCTTTCTATCTGAATGTGTTGTAGCATTGATTTCTTTGGTTTTTTATTTTTTACATAAGATTTTCCCATGTTTTCTGGACTCCAATCTCCTAAGAAATCAGCATCGAAAGATACTACTAATTCAATTTTGGATAGATCAAAAAGTGGAAAAGCACGAATTCCAAAAACTTCTTCCGAAGCATCTAAAGCTGTAGAATAGGAAATAGCATCATAAGTAATCCATTTAGTAGTAGTAGGATAGGTAATTGCAAAATCATGAATCAACTTTTTTGTAGAATAACTTGGATAAGAAGAGGAAAGAATAACAATATCTTTTTTCATTTTGGATATTTTCTTTAAATAGGTCATCACATAATGGTCTATTTTCTCCCAAGAACATTTTTTCCCCTTAATAAAAGGACTTTTTAACTTTTCCTCATCGTAGAGTGATAACAAGGAGGATTGTATTCTAGACGATGTTGTATTGAAATATTTTGAAGTAGAGTTAGGTTCTATTTTTATTGGACGTCCTTCTCTTGTTTTCACCAATACACTGCCGATGTCAAAGGAATCTATCATAGTAGAGGCATAATAAGTAGGAATTCCTGGAGTAATAACATCTGGTTTTACTATGTATGGAATAGATTTTATAACTGGACCTTTACATGCGGCTAAAGTAACCGAAGCTGTACTAAAACCTACCCATTTAAGAAAATCACGTCTAGAGGTTTTATTTTTTAATAAAACTGGAATTTTTTCTTCATAAGAAGTAATGTTTTCTTTTTTACTTTTTTTTAATTTCATCATGAACAATTTTTATTATGGGAAATAGTCAGTCACTATCGTCAATAATGACATTTAGCGCATTCTATTCCCCCAATCATATCTACGGTTATTTTTTCCCCTTTTCTCTTTTTGATCAAATCATAAAAATATTCTTTGTAATATTGATTATTAGTATCGATTTCTGTATTCCTATGACAAGATATACACCATTCCATGGTAAAATTATTGGCCATTTCTATTTGATCCATATTTTGAACTTCTCCATGACAAGCGTTACAAGTTAAATCCACTTTTTTTGATTTTTTTATCATCTTTTCTCCAGTTATTATATGTTGAGAATGATCAAAATGTACAAAATCAGGCATATTGTGTATACGTATCCATTGGATGGGATGAGTTTTTTTAGAATATTCTCTTTTTTCTGGATTCCATCCTACTGCATAATATATTTTTTGTATTTCTTTATTGTATTCCTCTCTACTTTTTCCTTTTTCTATATAATCATCTTTATATTCATCTATAGTAATATGGCAATTCATACAAATATTTGCGGAAGGAATTCCAGATACTTTACTATATTTTGCTATGGAATGGCAATATTGACAATCAATTCCATTAATTCCAGAATGAATTTTATGAGAGAAGTAAATAGGCTGCACTGGTTTATATCCTTTATTTACATCTATTTGCATTAAAAAATACCATATTCCATATATTACTAATAGAAATAAAGAACCTATAGAACAAGATAAAAAATACCAATTTTTCTTTGTTTTTCCTAAAAATTTATAGAAAAATAAAAAGATGGATGTCCAAAAATTTTTTTTCTTTTTTTCATGAATAAAGAGATCTTCACTTAATAAATGAGTGAGAACATGAATTTTATAAAGAATCCAAAGTAGGATTAAAGATAAAACACTGAGGCCAAAAATAATTATTTTAATTAAAAATTGATCTTGGGAAAGTTCTATATTTTCTTTTTTCCCTTTTTTTTCTTTCTTAGTAGTTTTTTTTGGTTTCTTAATAAAATATAATATATCGTCTATTTGCTGTTCAGATAATTGAGGAAAAGAATTCATTTTTACATTTCCATACTCTTTATAAATAGCTATCGCCTCTCTATCTCCACTTTTTCTTAAAGATTCATTATCAACAATCCATTTATGCAACCATTCTCTACTTCTTTTTTCAGTTATCCCAGATAGTGCTGGTCCTATCATTTTCTTTTCTAAATCTATGGAATGGCAAGAAGTGCAATTCTTTTTAAAAAGTTCTTTTCCTTTTTCAGGATCTCCTTCTATGGCTTCAATTGTAGTAGGAATAAAAGCCAACAAAAAAAGAGTCAAGAATAAAAAATTTTTCATAAATTTATCGATATTCATCCCAAGATGTTATAAATAATTGATCCATAGATTTATTACAAAAAGCTTGTATAAAAGCCTTAGCCAAACGCGCATTAGTTAGTAGAGGAATATTAAAATCTACGGAATAACGTCTTATTGCATAATCATTATCCAACTCTGATTTACTTATATTTTTTGGGATATTGATAATAAGATCGAATTTTCTATCCTTTATCAAATCAAGAACATTTGAAGATTTTCTTACATTTACATTTGGCCAATGAACCCTTATTGAGGGAATTCCATAATCGGATAAAAAACTATTTGTCCCTTCTGTAGCAAATAATATATATTTTTTTTTATGCAAAAGTTTAATCATGTCTAAAAGATCTAATTTAGATCCAATTGGCCCTACAGATATAAGAATATTTTTTTTTGGAATAGTATAACCAACAGAAAGCATAGATTTTAAAAGAGCTTCATCAAAAGTATACCCTAAACATCCTACTTCTCCCGTAGAAGTCATATCCACCCCTAAAATAGGATCAGAATCTTGTAAACTGGAAAAAGAAAATTGGGATGCTTTTATCCCTAAGAAATTCGTAGTAAAAAAATTAGGTTCTGTTTTCTTTTTTTTCTTTCCAAGAAGTACTTGAGTAGCTAGTTCTATCATGTTAAAATGAGAGACTTTGGATACAAAAGGAAAACTCCTGGAAGCTCTCAAATTGCATTCAATTACTTTTAATTTATTATCCTTAGATAAAAATTGAATATTAAAAGGTCCAGATATATCAAAATATTTGGCTATTTTTTTAGATATACGGATGATTTCCTTTAATGTAGATAAATATAAATTATGCGGAGGATATACCAAAGTTGCATCTCCTGAATGTACTCCAGCAAATTCTACATGTTCCGATATAGCATAATACAATATTTCTCCATTTTGAGAAACAGCATCCAATTCAATTTCTTTTGCATTTTTTATAAATTCTGTTATAACTAATTTGGAATCAATAAAATCTTTACCCCGAAGATAATGATGAAGTTCTTCAGAATTAGAAATGACATTCATATCCGAACCTGAAAGAACATAGGATGGTCTAACTAATATAGGATAATCTACTTCTTCTACAAATTTATAAATACTATCCCAATCTGATAATTCTTTCCATCTAGGTTGTCCTATCCCTAAAAAATCCATAGCGTTAGAAAACTTATTTCTATTTTCAACTTCGTCTATAGCAATAGGAGAGGTACCTAGAATATTTACTTTTTTTTCATAAAGTTTTAAAACTAAGTTATTGGGTATTTGTCCTCCCATAGAAACTATTGTTCCTTTTGGTTTTTCTAAATCAATGATATCCAATATACGTTCTAAAGTTAGCTCTTCAAAATATAAACGATCACAAACATCAAAATCTGTGCTAACTGTTTCTGGATTGTAATTAATCATTATTGATCTATAAGATTCTTTCTTAAGAACATTTAAGGTATTGACACAACACCAATCAAATTCAACACTACTACCTATTTTATAAACTCCAGAACCTAAAACAATTACAGATTTTTCGTCTTCTTCATAAAGAATATCGTGTTGAATAGCATGGTAGGTTAAATACAAATAAGTGGATGGATATTCAGAAGCTAAAGTATCAATTTGTCGAACATATGGGATAATTCCTTTTTCTTTTCTATATTTTCTTATTTTTTCCTCCATATCATCAATTCCATTATTACTACCGTCTTTATCAATGAATATACTAGCTATTTGCATATCAGAAAAACCTTCCTTCTTAGCTTTCCGGAATAATTCATCCGGAATATTTATCCAATTTTCATAAGAGGAAATTTCTTTTTTTGTTTGAAAAATGTTATCCAATTGGTATAAAAACCATGGATCTATTTTTGTAAGATTATGTATTTCTCGGATAGAAATTCCCTCTTCAAAAGCTTCTTCTATAAATAGAACTCTTTGATCGGTAGGTTTTTTCAAATATTCTTTAATAGAACGAGTAGATCCCATTTTTTTTTTAGGATTTATGAATCCTAGCATTCCAATATCTAACATACGAATCCCCTTTTGTAAGGCCTCTTCAAACGATTTTCCAATAGCCATCACTTCTCCTACACTTTTCATACTGCTTCCAATTTTATTGGAAACCCCATAAAATTTGTTTAAATCCCACCTCGGAATTTTACATACTACATAATCTAATGCTGGTTCAAAAAAAGCATAAGTATTATTCACGGAATTCTTTAATTCATGCAATCCATATCCTATAGCTAATTTTGCGGAAATAAAAGCTAATGGATAACCCGTTGCTTTAGAAGCAAGAGCGCTAGAACGAGACAGACGTGCGTTTACTTCAATAACACGATAATCTTCCGATCTAGGATCTAATGCAAATTGAACATTACATTCTCCAATAATATCAAAATTTCTAGCTATATGAAAAGCTAATTTTCTTAAACTATAATATTCAGAATTGGTTAAAGTCTGTGACGGTGCTACTACAATACTTTCCCCCGTATGAATCCCTATAGGATCCAAGTTCTCCATATTACATACAGCAATACAATTGTTGTATTTATCTCTAACTATTTCATATTCAATTTCTTTCCATCCTTCCAGATACTCTTCTACAACAACTTTGGAAGAATAAGAGAAAGCTTTACTGACAATTTTTTTTAATTCATGAATATTTTTTGCGAAACCACTTCCTAAACCTCCAAGTGTATAAGAAGATCTAATTATAATAGGAAACCCTATCTTTAAAGAATAGGAAATGGCATGATCCATGGAATGGACTACAAAACTTTTTGCCGTTTTTATATTAATACCGGTCAACCTATTTCTAAATAAATATCTATCTTCACTGTGGATTATAGATTCAATGGACGTTCCTAAAACTTTAATTTTATATTTTTCTATAATCCCTTCTTTAAAAAGTTGTATTCCACAATTCAATGCAGTTTGTCCTCCAAAAGAAAGTAAAATACCTTTCGGTTTTTCTTTTTCTATAACACTTTTTATAAAAAAATAGGTGAGAGGGAGAAAATAAACTTTATCAGCAACTTCTTTCGAAGTTTGAACAGTCGCAATATTTGGATTAATCAATATGGTATAAATTTTCTCCTCTTTGAGAGCTTTTAAAGCTTGTGTCCCAGAATAATCAAATTCACCAGCTTCTCCTATCTTTAATGCCCCTGATCCCAATATAAGTACTTTATCCATTTTCATTTCATAATACTTTTTTGTAAGAAGAGACAATCGAATTGATAAAAAAATCGAATATAAATTCTGTATCCGTAGGTCCACTGGATGCTTCTGGATGAAATTGAACCGAAAAAAAAGGTTTACAATCATGAATGATTCCTTCGCAAGTATTATCATTTAAATTTTTAAAAAACGTTTTCCATTCTCCAGCAATATTGGCAGTATCCAAAACATATCCATGATTTTGTGATGTAATAAAATTTTGTCCTGTTTCCATAAATACAACTGGGAGATTATGTCCTCTATGTGCATATTGTAGTTTATAAGTATCGGCTCCTGCAGCAATACCTAAAAGTTGATTGCCTAAACATATACCAAATATAGGTCGTTCTTTTTTCATAGCAAGACGAATATAGGATATGGGTTTTTCATATATCTTTGGATTTCCAGGTCCATTGGAAAGAACCAGTCCATCATATTCTTCTTTTGTAAAATCATAATCCCATGGAACCCTTATAATAGTACAATTTCTACGCAATAAACAACGTAAAATATTATTCTTTAATCCAAAATCAACAAGCAATATTTTATATTTTCCATTTCCATAGATTATTTTCTCATAGGTAGAAACTTTTTTAGAAAGATTATCCTGATTAGGATCATAAAAAGGAAGATCTTCTTTTCCCATTAAAATTTTACCTAACATAGATCCTCCTTTTTTTATAAGTTTTTGTGCAATAAATCGGGTATCTATTCCATATAATCCAGGAATACCATTTTCTTCTAACCAATCAGATAGAGAAGCATACATATTCCAATGATACGGACGGTTGGAATAATATGAGATAATTAGTCCAGATACTTGAACCTTATCGGATTCATAAAATTCATGGATGGATCCCTTATAAGAAGGAGATGGGATTCCATAATTTCCTATTATAGGATAAGTATAAGTCAAAATTTGACCTTTGTAAGATGGATCAGTCATACTTTCCGTATAACCGGTCATAGCTGTATTAAATACTACTTCTCCAGAAGAGGATACGTATGCTCCAAAATGATAAGCTTTATACCTAGTTCCATCTTCCAAGAGAAGCATAGCCATTCTTTTTTTTTTCATTCGTTTATAGATATGCTAAGGCTCTCTTTAGTTTTGTAATAAATAATTTTATATGATGAACATTGATACTCAATGGAGGTAGCAATCGTAAAATATATGAGTTATTAGATGTTCCTACAAATACTTTTTCCCTGTAAATTAAAATATTTTTCAAATCATGAATAGGAAAATCAAATTCTAACCCTAACATAAGTCCTCTTCCACTTATTTTTTTGATTTTAGGAATCATACGTAATTCTTGCAACAATATTTTTCCCATTTTTCTTGCATTTTCAATTAAATTTTCTTTTTGAATAATTTCTAATACAGAAATACCAGCAACACAAGCTAGAGGATTTCCACCAAACGTGGTTCCTAACATTCCGTAATAAGGTTTAAATCTAGGATGTATAAGTACCCCTCCTATTGGGAATCCATTCCCCATTCCTTTAGCAATGGTTATTAAATCTGGTTTTATAGGATATAACTGGTGAGCAAAAAAAGATCCAGTTCTTCCATACCCACTTTGAACCTCATCAATAATAAAAATTGTATCGTATTTTCTGCAAAGTTTCCAAGCTTGACAAAAAAAATTAAAACCAGGATCTATAATTCCAGATAAACCTTGTATTCCTTCTGTGATTACAGCACAAATATCTCTATTTTTTAATTCCTTTTCTAAGGTAGAAATATCTTTATAATCTATAAATATAGTTTCATGTTGCGCATTGAAAGTGGATACAAATTTATAATTATCCGTAACGGATACACTTCCGCTAGTTCTTCCATGAAAAGAACCTTTAAAAGCTACTACTTTCTTTTTTCCTGTATGAAAAGAAGCTATTTTCAATGCATTTTCATTGGATTCAGAACCAGAATTGCAAAGAAACAACGAATAATTCTCATATCCTGAAATACGACCAAGTAAATGAGCCAATTCTTTTTTTTGATAAAAAAAAACACTATTCGAATAATAGGAAATTTTTTTAATTTGTTCTGTTAATACTCTAACATAATATGGATGCGAATGACCAATAGAAATGACTGCATGACCTCCATAGAAATCTAAATACCTATGTCCTTTTTTATCAAAAACATATATTCCTTTACTCTTAACTAATTCTATATCATCTAGAATAGGATAAACGTCAAATATTTCCATTTATTTTTTCGATTAGAAACGAACAGATTTCAATTTCAAACCACAAGTCTCATCTAAATTAAATAGAAGGTTCATGTTCTGTATAGCTTGACCAGAAGCTCCTTTTATAAGATTGTCTATAACACTGATAACAATCAGCTGATCCTTTTCTTTAATAAGATACAAAATACACTTATTGGTATTGATAACCTGTTTAACATCAACATTTGTATCAGATATTTCCACAAAAGGGTGATCTTTATAATATTCCTTATAAATATCCTTATTTTTTTCTAGAGAAAAACTAGAAGAAGTATATAAAGTAGCTATAATACCTCTAGATAAATTTCCTCTATAAGGAATAAAATAAATTTCAGAATAGAAATTATTTTGTACTTGACGAATAGTCTGTTTAATTTCTTTTAAATGCTGATGTTGAAATATTTTATAAGCAGAAATATTGTTATTTCTCCAGCTAAAATTGTTCGTATAGATATTTCTTTTCCCAGATCCTGTGGAACCAGTTATCGCACTGATATGTATATTATTTTTTAATAGTTTTTCTTTAGCTAAAGGTAAAATAGCTAGAAGAATAGCTGTAGAAAAACATCCTGGATTGGCTACACTATCAGATTTTTTAATGAGTTCTTTCTGTAATTCTGGTAATCCATAAATAAAATTTCTCTCTTTGAAAAAAGATTGATTGATCATCCTAAAATCTTTACTTAGATCAATAACTTTTATATATTTTGATATCTTTTTTAATTCTTTTCTAGATTGTCCATGTCCTGAACAAAGAAATACTATATCAATTTCCTTCCTTAAAGAATCGGTAAACTTCATATCCCCTATTTCTCCTAATAAGTCTTGATGGATAAAATGAATTAACTTACCTGGTTCACTTCTGCTAACTACACTATTAATTCTTACTTTTGGATGATGAATCATTAATCTGATTAATTCTCCAGCAGTATATCCTGTACCTCCTATAATTCCTATTTCAATCATTATTTTTTTTTATTTAAATTATGATACATTTTCATTTGGTTACTCAATATTTTAGTAAAACCTTTGACATCCTCTGATGTCCAAGCATAATTCATTTCTCCGTATTGAGCCATGTGAATATTGGTTTCCATTAAATCAAATTTTGATTTAATTCCAACTAAACGAAATCTATAAGGATATAGAATCATATATACGGTTCCAGTTATTCGTTCCTGTGTGCTTATTAAAAACCTCTCTATATCACGCATAACAGGGTCTAAATATTGAGCTTCATGAAGCAGCATTCCATACCAATTGGATAATTGCTCCTTCCAATAAAGTTGCCATTTCGTAAGAATATGTTTTTCTAAAAAATGATGTGCTTGGATAATAATAATAGCTGCAGAAGCTTCGAATGCTACTCTCCCCTTAATGCCCAAAATAGTATCTCCTATGTGAATCCCCCTACCTATAGAAAATTTGGAAGCTATTCTTTCAATTTTTATGATGTTTTTTATAGCTTTTCCTTTTTTTTTATTAACACTGACTAATTCTCCTTTTTCAAATTCTAATTCTAAATTTTCACTTTCTTTCCTTATTAATTTTTTTGTATAAGCCTCATCAGGAACCTTTTGGGAAGAGTTTAAGGTTTCTTTTCCTCCAATACTAGTTCCCCAAATTCCTTTATTTATGGAATATTGGTATTGATCCCATACAATGGATATCCCACTATTTTGTAAATATTCAATCTCTTCTTTTCTAGAAATTTTTAAATCTCTTATAGGGGATAAAGTAATTTTTTCTGGACAAATAATTTGAAATGCTACATCGAATCTAATCTGATCATTCCCAGCTCCCGTACTTCCATGAGCTATCGCTATTGCCTTAATACGATTCGCATATTGTGCAATTTTAATAGCCTGAAAGATTCTTTCTGAACTTACTGAAAGTGGATAAGTATTGTTTTTAAGAATATTTCCAAATATAAGATATTTGATGCAATTTTGATAATATTCTTCTAGAGCATCAATAGTTTTGTGTGATTTAGCTCCAATATTTAAAGCTAACTCTTCAATTTTTTTTAATTCTTTATCTTTAAATCCTCCTGTGTGAACAATGACTGTATGCACCTCATATCCTTTTTGTTGGATAAGATATTTCAAACAATAGGACGTATCTAAACCACCACTATAGGCCAAAACAATTTTATCTCCATAAGTTAAAGATTTCTTTTTTTTTTCTTTTGGATTATATAAAAGACCAGTGCAAAGACACATTTTTCTTTTATTTCTGGTTAAAATATCGAAATTATCACAACTTCTACATCCCATCCAAAATTCTTCCGATTGAGTTAATTCGCTAAAACTAACAGGCTTAAAACCCAATTCCGTATTCATTTTAATTACTGAATTACTTGTTGTAATGCTAAAAATTTTAGAATTTGGAAATTTTTTTTTAGAAAGTTTAAATATTTCAATTTTTATAATTTTGGCCAATCCTCGTTTTCTAAATTCAGGAAAAACAATTAAACCAGAATTAACAACAAATTCTTTACTTTGAAAAACTTCAAGGTAACTAAACCCTGCTATTTTTCCATTATAGAAAGCAACAACTGCATTTCCATTAATCATTTTGGATTTAATATATTCTGGATCTTTTTTAGAAATCCCAGTTCCTCTACTTTTTGCTGATTCCTTTATTTTTTTGCAAATTAAGGAAGCATATTTTGTATCCTCTTCATTAGAGATTCTAACTTTTATTTTCATATTTTCTTTTTTGTAAGAATATAAGAATAAGAATACAAAACTATAAATGTATGTACAAATTTAATTGTTTAATTCAAACAAAAATCCAAACCTTTTATTTTTTCCAATTTATTTAAAAAATTAGAGTTAATATCCACCCCATACTTTTTGGATTCAAAATTTAAATAAACCTTGTTTTCCTTATCATAAAGGATAATATGAAGTTTTTTATTTCCTATCTGTTGAGAGAATAAATTTTCCATATCATTCACAATAAAATTATCTAAGTGATGGATATTGATCCTTATTACTAGTTTATGAGAAAATTTTCTTAGAACATTCTGTAGACTTTCAATATGTAATATATGTATTTTACGTTCTTTCTTATACTTCGATTGATCAATCAAAATACATAAATATAATAGACTATTGCTAAACAGTAAATGTTCATATTTTAAATACTGTTGTCCATAAATACGAAATTCCTTAGAAGAATGATGGTCTTCTAATAAGAATATCCCATATTTTTTTCCACTATATATTCTTTTTTCTATTTTAGATAAAATACCACATATATGTATTTTTTTTCCTATAAACTTGTGTTCATTTTGATTTAATTGGTTTAAGGATGAATTGGTAAAATACTTTCTCTCATAAGAATAATCATCTAAAGGATGTGAAGAAGCATAAACCCCCAATACTTCTTTCTCTTTGGATAATTTATATAGACTATTCCATGGTTTTACTTTCGTAATCATTGGTTGGGTTATTTCAATATCTTCTTTATTGTTTTTTTTCATTTTTTGGTATTTAGATCCAAATTGAATGATTTTCTCTATAGTATTGAATTTACTTCCCTCTTCAAAATGGAAATACTGTTCTCTATGTACATGAAATGCATCCAATGCTCCGGACAACACTAGACTATCGAAAGTTTTCTTATTCACTATACGTAAATCAATACGTTTTACCAGATTAAAAATAGAAAAAAATGGGCCATTTTTTTCTCTTTCATGAATAATCGTTTTTACAGCATTCTCTCCTACCCCTTTTATTCCTCTCATCCCAAATCTAATGCAATTTTTATCCATAACTTTAAAACCAGCATCACTTTCATTGATATCTGGACCTATCAATGATATCCCCATACGTTTACACTCTTTTATAAAGTAAGTGATTTGTTTGAGGTTATCCATATTATTGCTTAATACAGAGGCCATATATTCACAGGGAAAATGCGTTTTTAGATAAGCTGTTTGAAAAGCGATATAGGCATAACAAGTAGCATGAGATTTGTTAAAAGCATAACAAGAAAAATACTCCCAGTCTTTCCATATCTTTTCTAAGATATTTTTTTTATACCCTTTTTTCATAGCCTTGCGAAGGAACTTATTTTTCATTTTATTTAGTTCATCTTTTTGTTTTTTCCCCATAGATTTTCTAAGAAAATCCGCCTCTCCTTTGCTAAAACCTGCTATTTTTTGGGAGATCAACATAACCTGTTCTTGATATATGGTTATTCCATAAGTTTCTTTTAAGAATTCTTCCATTTCTGGCAAATCATAGGTGATCGTTTCTTTTCCATGTTTCCTGGAAATAAAATTAGGAATGTATTGTAATGGACCAGGTCGGTACAATGCAGTCATCGCAATTAAATCCTCAAATTTATCAGGCTTAAGTTTCCGTAAATATTTCTGCATTCCTGGAGATTCATATTGAAAAACAGCTACGGTTTCTCCCTTTTGAAAAAGAGAATATGTTTTTTCATCCTTTAGAGAAAAGGAAAATTCTGCAGTATTTATACGTTTTTTGATAAGATTAAAGGAGTTTTTAATTATAGTAAGAGTTTTTAATCCTAGAAAATCCATTTTTAATAGACCAGCACGTTCTACTACATTATTATCGAATTGCGTCAGCAGTAAATCAGATTCTTTTGAAACGGATACTGGAACATATTCTTTAATATCATATGGACTTATAATTATTCCACAAGCATGTATTCCTGTACTTCTTATCGACCCTTCTAAAATTTTTGCTTTATGCAAAATTTTTCCCTCCAAAGTTTCTTTATTTTCTGCAATTTTCCTCAGTTTTTTTATATTATTCATTTCTTCTTTACTTCTCTTTTCTAGTATATAATCTTTCGACAATAGTACTTTCAATGAAAGTAAATTAGGAACCATTTTTGCTATACGATCTGTTTCTTTTAAGGATAAATTTAATACACGAGCCGTATCTCGAATAGCTAATTTTGCTCCCATGGTTGCATATGTAATGATTTGTGCGACCTGATTTCTTCCATATTTTTGGACCACCCAATCAATAATTTTTTCACGTCCTCGATCATCAAAATCAATGTCAATATCTGGTAAAGAAATTCTATCAGGATTTAAAAATCGTTCAAAAAGAAGATTATATTTTAGTGGATCTATATCGGTAATGCCTATACAATAAGCGACTAAAGATCCAGCAACAGATCCTCTTCCAGGCCCTACTGAAATATTCATTTTTCTAGCTTTAGAAATAAAATTATGAACAATAAGAAAATAACCAGGATATCCAATTTTTTCAATTGTTTTTAATTCAAAATGAATTCTTTCCTGTATTTCCTTGGTAATATTTTTATAACGTTTTTTAGCTCCTTCGTATGCAATACTTCTTAGAAAAAAATTTTCACCCCTATTTCCTCCATCTACTTTATCCATAGGATTTTCAAAAAATTTTGGTATTTTAAATTTTGGAAGTAATGTTTTATTTGATAGATTGTAAAATTCAATTTTTTCAACCAATTCATCCAGAAAATCAAAAGCTTCCGGGAGATCCGAAAATATTTCTTTCATTTCCTCTGTACTTTTGAAAAAAAATTCATCATTTGGAAATCCAAATCTATACCCTCTACCCCTACCTATAGGAGTTGATTTTCTTTCTCCATTCTTTACACAAAGCAATATATCATGAGCACTAGCATCTTTTTTATCTAAATAAAAAGTATTATTTTGTACAATATATTTTACATGATGTTTTTCTGAAAATTTCAGTAGTATATTGTTGACATAATCTTCTTCTTCTAATCCATGACGTAATAACTCTATGTAAAAATCTTCTTTGAATAATTCTTTCCACCATAAAAATATCTTTTCCGCTTTTCTTTCTCCTTGATTAAGAATAGTCTGTGGTATTTCTGCATTGATATCTCCGGTAAGAGCGATTAAATTTTCCTTATACTGTTCAATCAAATTTTTTCCAATTCTAGGAATTCCAGAATAAAAACCTTCTATAAATCCCTGGGAACAAAGTTTGGATAAATTGTGATATCCAGCTTTATTTTTTGATAAAAATACTTGATGATAACGTTGATCCGGTTGTTCTTTAGTGAATTTCTTTTGTAAATAGTTTTTTGAAATAAATACTTCACAACCAATAATTCCTTTAATGGATTTTTTTAATGGAGCATATTTCTTATTTATAGAATGAATAGAATTTAAAAAATGAAAAGACCCCATCATATTTCCATAATCGGTTATCCCAACAGCAGGCATGTTAAAAGATATAGCTTTATCAATCATGGATTGAATATCCATAGTTGAACAAAGAATAGAAAAAGAAGTATGATTATGAATATGAGAATATCTTTTTTTTTTTAATTCCACTTTCAATTTATCATTATTAATTTTTCTCTTTTCTATTATTTTTTTTTCTGCATCTTTTGGGGAATAATGGTTGTCAAAACTAACCATAGAGGAAGAAATAGTAGAATGGAATTTTTCTCTAAATTTTATGATTATTTCTTGATCTATTCCAAGATCATTGGATGATATTATCCCAATACGTAGAAGTTCTAAAAAACAACGAGATGTAGCTTTTACATCATTTCCTGCATTATGATGTAAATTCGATAAATCTATTCCAAATAATTTGTGATATAATTCTGTTAATGTAGGCCATTTAAATTTTTTCCTAATACCAGGTAATTTGCAATAATAGACAGATGCTTCTTTAGTATCTAAAAATCTTTTTTTTTTGAATATAATTTCTTCTTTTATCCTAAAAAATTCACATTCAATAACTTTTACATCAAAATCTAAATTATGTCCAATTAAACATTGAGATATTTCAAATGATTTCTTGAATTCACTAAGAACAAAATTTAAAGGAATTCCTTCTTTTTCTGCCTTTTCATTAGTAATTCCGTGTATTTTAAAGGAATTAAAAGGAATGTCATAATTATCCGGTTTTATAATAAAATTTTTAAATTCTATTAATTTTCCTAGAAGATCATGACGTTGCCATGATATTTGCACGATTCTCGGCCAATTATCGGTATCGGTAATAGAAATATTATAGGACTTAGGTAAACCTGTTGTTTCGGTATCGACGATAAGATACATGCTCTTTAAGTTATTTATGTTTCTTATTTTTTGAAAAATCAAAAATTTTATGTAATGAAAAATTATTAGTTTTGTATTCTTAAACGAAACTTATCATTTTTTTAGGAAAAAACATAAAAATATATGTCTAATCAAACCGAAAAAAAAATATACAATTCATCTGTAAATAGTAGTAGGACTCAATTGAATAATCAAGAAAAGATAAAAAGTTTCGATTGGACAAAATACGAGACACATTTAAACAATGAGATACAGAAAGAAAGAAAAAAGTTTGAAAAAATATATGCGGAAACTTTACCAAATATACAAGAATTGGAAATATATAAGGGAATTGTAACGCATATTACGGAAAGAAATGTGATCGTAGATATAGGATTCAAAGCAGAAGGATCTATTCCCATTAGAGAATTTAGGGAAAATTTTAATTTTGAAGTAGGAAGTAATATGGAAGTAATGGTTGTAAAAATGGATTATAAAGGACAATGTATTCTCTCCTATCAAAAGGCAAAAACCTTAAGGAATTGGCAACGTATCAATGAAGCATATGAAAAAGGAGAAATACTTTTAGGTTATGTGGAGGCTAGAACTAAAGGAGGATTAATCGTAGAGATTTTCGATATAGAATGTTTTTTACCAGGATCTCATATTAATGTAAAACCTGTTCGAGATTATGAAACTTATGTAGGGAAAACCATGGAAGTGAAAATAGTTAAAATCAATCAAAAAACAAAAAATGTTGTTGTTTCTCATAAGATTCTGATAGAAAAAGATATTGAAGAACAAAGAAAGGAAATGATCTCTAAGTTAGATAAAGGTCAAGTTTTAGAAGGAAAAATTAAAAATATTCTTCCTTACGGAGCTTTTGTAGATCTAGGAGGTGTAGATGCTTTATTGCATATTACCGATATGAGCTGGCATCATATCAATCATCCTACAGAAGTTGTACAACTAGAACAAGAATTAAAGTTTGTTGTTTTAGGTGTAGATAAGGATAAAAATCGCGTTCAATTGGGATTGAAACAATTGCAACCTCATCCTTGGAACTCTTTAGACGAAAATTTAAAAGTAGGAAGTAAAGTAAAAGGGAAAGTGAGTATTTTAGCTGATTATGGAGCTTTTGTAGAAATTATTCCGGGTGTAGAAGCTTTATTGCATATTAGTGAAATGTCTTGGTCTTCTGATTTATCTTCTACACAAGATTTTGTACAAATAGGAGATGAATTAGAAGCTGTTATACTGACTATAGATCGTAAAGAAAGAAAAATGTCCTTAAGTGTCAAGCAGCTAACTCCAGATCCTTGGATAAATATTCATAAGAAATATACTGTTGGATCCAGACATGTGGGAACAGTTCTAAAATTTACTAATTTTGGAATTTTCTTGGAATTAGAAAAAGGAATATCTGGCATTCTTTATTCGAATGATCTTTCATGGGGAAGAAAGATCAAACATCCTTCTGAATTTTGCAATATTAATGATCACTTAGAAGTGATAGTTCTTTCTTTAGATCCTCAAACAAGAAGATTAAATTTAGGTCATAAACAATTGACAGAAAACCCATGGGATAAATATGAAAAAACTTATTCTGTAGGGAGTATTCATAATGGAAGGATAGTCCATTTATTTGATAAGGGAGCATATATACAATTGAGTAATCCAAATCAAGAAGAGGAAATGGAAATAGAAGCATTTGCTCCATTTCGTTTTTTGGAAAAAAAAGATGGGAGCATCCTTAAAAAAGGAGAAAAAATTAATTTTCAGGTTATTGATTTTAATAAAGAAAATAAAAAGATTATAGTTTCTCATACTGCAATTCATCGTGATAAAAAAAAGAAACGCAATAATAGAAAATTTGAAAGATCTACTCTTGGAGATATTGCTGGATTGGCAAAATTAAAGGAAAAAATCGAAAAGGAAAAAAAATAAAGGAAATTTCAGAATAAAAATGGAAACACACCCTATTGCAGAAAAAGAAGGATGGAAAGTAGAAAAGGATTTCCCTGTATGGGCAAATAATGAACTGTATTTAACAACAATTAAAGGTGGTTATTTATTGGATGGAGAAACTCCTTTTGAAGCGTATAAAAGATTGGCTAGAAATGCAGCAAAAATTCTTAAGAAACCAAAGATAGAAGAAAAATTTTTTAATATTCTATGGAGAGGATGGCTAATCCCTTCTACTCCAGTTATGGTTAATTTAGGGACAGAAAAAGGATTGCCTATTAGTTGTTTTTCCGGACGTATTGGTGATAGTATGTATGAAATATACAGAAAAAATTTAGAAATGGCTATTTTAAGTAAACATGGTGGAGGAACCTCTTATGATTTTAGTCTTGTTAGACCTGTAGGAAGTCCTATAAAAAATGGAACATTAGGAAATTCTGATGGAATTATTCCTTTTATTAAATCCTACGATAGTACCATTATTGCTAGCAAGCAAGGAAGTACACGAAGGGGAGCTGTAGCTATTTATTTAAATGTAGAACATAAGGAATATCCAGAATTTTTAAAAATAAGAGAACCTAAAGGTGATATTAATCGTCAGTGTCATAATGTTCATCAAGGTGCGATACTTTCTAATTCTTTCATGGAAAAAGTATTGAATAAGAATGGAAGAGAAAGAACATTATGGATCAACACCCTTAAAGAACGTGTAAAAACTGGAGAACCTTATCTTTTTTTCAAAGACAATGCCAATAGGAATATTCCAGAACATTGGAAAAAACATGGATTGAAAATCCATCATAGTAATCTTTGTTCAGAAATTATGTTGCCTACAGATGAAAGTCACACTCTTGTCTGTTGTCTTTCTTCATTGAATCTATATAAATATGTAGAATGGAAGAATACCAATACTGTTTTTTATGCTATTTTATTTCTTGATGCCGTTTTGCAAGAATTTATTAATAAGGGGAAAAATATTCGAGGAATAGAAGATGCTGTTCGTTTTGCAGAGAAAAGTAGAGCTTTAGGTTTAGGTACTTTGGGATGGCATTCTTATTTACAATCTAGAATGATTCCTTTTATTTCCGTAAAATCTGAGATATTGACTCATAATATATTTAGAAATATACAATTAGAATCTCAAAAAGCTACTAGATATTTAGCTAAAGAATACGGAGAATCTGAATGGAACATAGGAACAGGTAGAAGAAATTTAACCTTAATGGCTATGGCTCCAAATAGGAGTTCTGCTAAATTAGCAGGAGGGCTTTCTCAAGGCGTAGAACCTGTAGCTGCTAATATATATGTAGATGATGATGCAAAAGGAATGCATATTCGTAAAAATCCTTATTTAGAAAAAATTCTCATAAAAAGTGGATATAATCTTCCGGAAGTTTGGGAAAAAATTGCCAATGATAAAGGATCCTGTCTTAGTTTAACGTCTCTTAGTGAAGAGGAAAAAAATGTATTTCGATGTTTTAAAGAAATTAATCAATTGGAGTTGATCAAACAAGCAAGTATACGACAAAAATATATCGATCAAGGTCAGAGCATTAATCTTTCTTTTCATCAAAATACTCCAGCAAGATTTATAAACAAAGTTCATCTAGAAGCTTGGAAAATAGGTTTAAAAAGTCTCTATTATTATAGAAGTGAAAGTATTCTTCGTGCAGACCATAAAGAGATCTCTATACCGAAAAATAAAGGCGGCGACTTACTCTCCCGGAAAAACCAGTACCATCAGCGCTAATGTGTTTAACTTCTCTGTTCGGAATGGAAAGAGGTGGATCCACATTGCTATAACCACCTTACTTTAAAAAGAACAACACACATGAAGAAAGAAATAATAAAGCTTATGGGTAATTAGTACTACTCAGCTATGACATTACTGTCTTTACACTTATAGCCTATCAACGTTGTCGTCTTCAACGACCCTTAAAAGAAGCCTAATCTTGTGGGGAGTTTCGCACTTATATGCTTTCAGTGCTTATCTCTTCCGAACGTAGCTACTCAGCAATGCACCTGGCGATACAACTGATACACCAGAGGTTCGTCCAATTCGGTCCTCTCGTACTAGAATCAGATCCACTCAAGCTTCTAACGCTCGCAATAGATAGAGACCGAACTGTCTCACGACGTTCTGAACCCAGCTCGCGTGCCACTTTAATGGGCGAACAGCCCAACCCTTGGGACCTTCTTCAGCCCCAGGATGTGACGAGCCGACATCGAGGTGCCGAACCTCCCCGTCGATGTGAGCTCTTGGGGGAGACTAGCCTGTTATCCCCGGAGTACCTTTTATCCTTTGAGCGATGGCCCTTCCATACGGAACCACCGGATCACTATGCCCTACTTTCGTACCTGATCGACTTGTATGTCTCACAGTCAAGCACCCTTATGCCATTGTACTCTACACACGATTACCAAACGTGTTGAGGGTACCTTTGGAAGCCTCCGTTACCTTTTTGGAGGCGACCACCCCAGTCAAACTACCCACCACGCAATGTCCTCAATGGTTATTCATTGAGTTAGATTTCAATTAAAAAAAGGGTGGTATTTCAAGGATGACTCCATATTACCTAGCGATAATACTTCAAAGTCTCCCACCTATCCTACACATTCTTTAATTAAAATCAATACGAAGCTATAGTAAAGGTTCACAGGGTCTTTTCGTCCCATTGCGAGTAATCGGCATCTTCACCGATATTACAATTTCACCGAGCTCACGGCTGAGACAGTTTCCAGATCGTTACACCATTCGTGCAGGTCGGAACTTACCCGACAAGGAATTTCGCTACCTTAGGACCGTTATAGTTACGGCCGCCGTTTACTGGGGCTTCAGTTAAAAGCTTCGCATAAGCTAACCTTTTTCTTTAACCTTCCAGTACTGGGCAGGTGTCAGACCCTATACATCATTTTTCAATTTAGCAGAGTCCTATGTTTTTGATAAACAGTCGTCTGGATATTTTCACTGCGGCCTTCTCTAAGGAAGGCTACCTTTCTCCCGAAGTTACAGGTTTATTTTGCCTAGTTCCTTAGCCGTGAATCACTCGAGCACCTTAGGATTCTCTCCTTAACTACCTGTGTCGGTTTTGGTACGGATTACTTTTATCTGAAGCTTAGAGGCTTTTCTTGGAAGTTCTTACCTGTACTATCCACTCTCCCTAAGGTTTGCGGTACTATCATAGATCAGCAAAATATACGGATTTTCCTATATATTTTATACCTAACTATTTCAACGTACACTTCCATCCGTACGCGACAGTTTCATAACTCCGTCCCCCCTATCGCAATAAAAGTAAGTACCGGAATATTAACCGGTTTTCCATCGACTACACCTTTCGATTCCGTCTTAGGATCCGACTAACCCCCAGTTGATTAACATAGCTGAGGAACCCTTAGTTTTTCGGTGTGCGGTTTTCTCTCCCGCATTATCGTTACTTATACCTACATTTTCTTTTGTAATGACTCCACTGCATCTTACAACACAGCTTCAACGCTATTACAATGCTCCCCTACCGATTTTTCAATCCCATAGTTTCGGCGATATATTTTATGCCCGATTATTATCCACGCTCAATCACTCGACTAGTGAGCTGTTACGCACTCTTTAAATGAATAGCTGCTTCCAAGCTAACATCCTAGCTGTCTGTGTAACTGAACCTTGTTTGTACAACTTAATATATACTTAGGGGCCTTAACTGATGATCTGGGTTGTTTCCCTCTTGGACATGGACCTTAGCACCCATGCCCTCACTACCGTGAAACATAATAACAGCATTCGGAGTTTGTCAGGAATCAGTAGGTGATGAAACCCCTTCATCCAATCAGTAGCTCTACCTCTGTATTATTTAACACGATGCTGCACCTAAATGCATTTCGGGGAGTACGAGCTATCTCCGAGTTTGATTGGCCTTTCACCCCTACCCACAAGTCATCCGAAGACTTTTCAACGTCAAC